>JBAVZU010000107.1:0-2417 GCA_049588915.1 Candidatus Sulfotelmatobacter sp. | reverse complement strand
AGTGCAAAGTACCTCTGTTTGCAGTGGAACGCGGGTATATCTGCGTCGAGTCTCCAACATCCCCGCGGTGACAGTCCGGAACAAGATGCTTAGCTTTTGTCTGTCCACAGGCTTCTGAAGAAAAAACGTTGCTCCAATGGCAAATGCTTCTTGCATGGTTTGTCTTTCGTCCCGCCCGGTAACGATAATAATCGGAGTAGATTTATTCCACGACGACTCGCGGATCAGGCGGGCGAGGTCGAAGCCATTCAGGTTGGGCATTTCCAGGTCCAGAAAAATTCCGTCAAACTTTTCCTGATTGACTATGCCGACAGCCTTCTCGCTGTCGCTGACTGGACGCACCTCCGCTTTTAAGGACGTGAAGACCTCGGCCATTAATTCCAGGCTTGCGAGGTCATCTTCCACGATTAGGAGTTTCAGTGGTGTCATACATCGATCCTATTCTAAATTCAATCTTGCGCGACCATCATATGTGGCATGTCAAAGTTGCCATCAGTCCTATTTGGCTGTGTAATGGCGAACCGGCGATGAACCAGCTGCTGTTAGGCAGGACGCAAGCCCTAGGGTTCGGAATGCCAAAGTTGATTTAAGCTATGCAATTGGGAGACGACGCGTGATGAAGCCGAACACGATGGTGGGTTTTCTCGTAACGACGAACCCCGAGGCTGCGCGTAAGTTCTACACCGAAGTGATGGGCTTCCGGCTTTTGACGGATGATCATTTCGCACTCGCGTTTGATGCGCACGGGGCGATGCTGCGCGTGGGGAAAGCTCAAGAATTTACTCCGGCTCTCGGTACGGTTCTGGGATGGGAGGTTGGGGATATTTCTGAGGCTGTCGCGGAATTGAAAGAGCGGGGAGTCAACTTCGAGCGATATCCTAATATGAAGGCGGACGAGCAAGGAGTTTTTACCTTTCCGAATGGCGATAGGGTGGCGTGGTTCAAAGACCCCGAGGGAAACGTGCTATCGCTGTCGCAGCATGTGATTGGAGTCAAAACAGCGGGGTAAACTCTGATATATAGATTGTTCGTCGCCAATGGTGTGGGGAGGCTGAATTAAACAGATGTCCATGTGAAGATATTAGAACTCTGGTGAAGGAGCGGCTCCCTCGCGCTTGAGCGATAGAATCTATTCGACGGCTCGCAGATAACGCTCGGCCGAGCGGCGAAGCGCTTCCTTCGCATTTTCCTGCACGACGAAGTTGCGCCACGCCCCGTACAGTCTCGCAAACGAAAACGGTTCAAGCGCAGAAACGATCCTGCGGACACTCTCTGCGTCCAGCGGAACGAAGTTCGGATAGCTGTACATGAAACTGACGTACCGCCTATCAGGGCACACTTGTGGCTGGTCTCCCGTCAACAAAGCTCCTTTCCCGTGTTCGGCTTCTGCCGAATGCAGCACTTGAAAGCCGGGGAAATGCCCACCGACACAGATCAGCGTCAGGTCGTGCTCTAGTGCGTAGGTCTCGCCCCGCCAAAATCTGATGCTTGCGTCAGGACGCTGCACCCATTCTCGATCATCTTCATGGAGGTAAATCGGGACGCCGCCGAATGCCCTGCTCCACTCGATCATCGACGTGTAGTAGTGAGGATGAGAGATCGCTATCGCGGAAATTCCGCCAAGCGCATTGACCAGCGCGACCGTGTCCGAATTGACAAGGCTAATGCAGTCCCAAAGGATATTCCGTTTACCTGCGCGCACCAGCAACGCCCTTTGTCCGATTCCAAAATCGGGTACCGTCTGAATACCCCAAACTCCTTCGCCTTCCTGAAAAAGTGTGTTCCGGTGGGTTTGCTGCAATTTCTCCAGCGTGATCCACTGTTGGCCTTGCAGACCGACGAATTGCCTCTCGTCTTGGCAGATGGGGCAGTGCTCAGGCGGGTGGTCAGCCTGAGGAAATTGCGTTCCGCAAGTCACACAGAGATGCGTCATGTTCGCTTCTTAAGCTGAGGGGTCGGTGACTTACGCAGTTGCTCTTCTAAGCAGCTTTCTCCACCGGGAGCCCTGCTTCCATCCACCCCTGCTTCCCTTCGGGATAGTGTGCCACGTTCTTGTAACCCATCGCCGCCAATTCACGGGCAGCGTATGAACTGGCGTGTCAATGCGTATTTGTACAGTAGGTGACGATCTCGGCGTCCTTGTTGGGCAACACCTGGGGTGCGAGTTCCTTGATGCGTTCGGGCGGGATGTTCAATGCGCCGGGAAGGTGGGCTTCGCGATAACGTTCGGGCGCGAGCGTCTCGACCACCGTGATTTGTTTCTGGTCAAGTTTGGATTTCAGGTCTTTGGTGGAAATTGTTCTATCCATATTCAGTCTCCTAGCAGGCTGCTGAAAAACTACTCCCCATCCACAGCCTGGTATGGTACGAGAAGGTATGCGCGGAGAGGATCAGCAGCAGAATCACATGTTCAGCTA
>JBAVZU010000106.1:0-10450 GCA_049588915.1 Candidatus Sulfotelmatobacter sp. | reverse complement strand
GTGTAATTCTCCTTGGTGTAATCCACCGGCTCAAGGGATTGCGGGCGAATACGTTTGACATTCCACAGGTGAAAAAATTCATGAGCTGTCACCGATGCGAGCGCTTCTGAAGAGCGCGATAAGACATCGGCATTTATATCGATCGCAGTTGCGTAGGTGTGCTCCATTCCGCCGCCCGCGGGTCCTCGGGGAAAATGGTAGAGAAACATGTAACTATCGAAGGGACGATCATCCATCCAACTGGTTGCTGACGCCACGATCTTGTGGAGCATGGCGTCGATCCTGTCCATGTCGTAGTCGCCGGGGTCAGCGTCAACGATCACACGATAGTGTCCTCCGCCTTCGTCGAAATCCGATTCCTGAAAGGTGCCGATCTCGACGGGAGAGTCGACCAGGCGATCGTAATTGTCGGCGTTGAAAGAGCGCTCCGACGTCGACACCAAAGGCGTGGCAATGCGCCATCCCTCAGGGACTTTGTCGAAACGCACTGTCATAGGAGCGTTACGGGCATCCAGGGGATAGATCAAAATCTGGGCTAGATTGAAAAAGGCGTGGTGAGGCGTAAGTTGCGCGCCGAATGGACCAAAGGAATTGACGTAGATCTGATAGTCGACGATTGCGCCAAACTCGGCGTCTGATATCTGCCAGCGGCTCTTGTTTAATTCACGCATAGCTAGCGTATGACCAGCGCGATCTGTAGCGCGGATGCTGTTCACATATTGGGAAAAGTCGCGGATCTGATACAACGCATTCCACACGGGAAGCTGCAACTCCCGTCGCGAAGGCCCTGGCGACAAGTAGATTTGCACTTCCACCAGGTGTTGGGCGGGATTGGCTAAAAGTATTGTGTAGTCGGTTGCCGCGTAGCTATTCGCCAGAGACGCGCACAAAAACATCGCCAGGCGAGCAATGAGGCGCGGGGTTAGGCCGGAGATGAAACGCTTCATACATTTCCTGCCGCGTTCGCAGAATCATCGCCGGAGGTTTTTCCGGCAAGTACTCGCAAACGCGCCGGCAGTTTTTCGTAGATTCCGCCAAAACCGCCATTGGAAAGAATCGCGACTACGTCGCCGCTACGCAGTTCGGAAGCAACAGTCTGAATGATCTCGTCTACGTTGCCGATCAACCGAGCATGGGCGCCATATTGCTGAATCTCAGCTTGCAATTGTGGCAACTCGAGGCGCTCGTCTTGCGGAACGGCATCGGAACGAAACACACTGGCGACGATTATTTCATCGGCCAGCGCCAGGCTGCGCGCCAGATCAGCTTGCAGCACACGCCGCCGCAGGGTGTTCGAACGGGGCTCAAGAATGGCCCACAGCCGCGAACTGGCATAACGTGCTCGCAAAGCTTTCAGGGTTCCAGCAATCGCAGTGGGATGATGCGCGAAATCATCGATGATAGTTATGCCATTGACCAGCGCCTTTACTTCCAACCGGCGCTTGACACTTTTGAAGCTCCTCAGAGCCGCGGCAATGTCCTCCTTCGATATGCCGTACGCTGCCGCCAGAACTGCGGCTGCAGTTGCGTTCCAAACGTTGTATTCACCGGCCAGTGGGAATTCAAAATCCGCCCAGGGGCGGTCGTCGTGCAAAACCGTCCATGAAGTTTTACCGGGCTCCAATTTCAGATTCGTAATTCTCCAATTTGCATTCGAGCCGGAGCCATAGCGCTCCACGGGGCTGAATGCCTTGCTGAGACAACGTTCCAGACTCCCGCTCTTCTGCGGACCACCGCTAGAGTCATCGAAGGCGATGATGCGTCCCCGCCGCGGGATCAGGTTTACCAATCGCTTGAACGCAGTCTCCACCGCCTCGAGATCCTTGTAAATATCGGCGTGATCAAACTCCACGGACGTAAGAATGATTGCATCGGGAAAATAGTGAAGAAACTTTGGTCCTTTGTCGAAAAAGGCCGTGTCGTATTCGTCGCCTTCGAGAATAAAATGCTTTCCTTGTCCAATATGGAAGCTGGAACCGAAATTCTCCGCGATGCCTCCAATAAGAAACGACGGCTGCATTCCGGCCGTGTGGAAGATCCAGGCGAGCATGGAGGTCGTCGTTGTCTTTCCGTGAGTGCCCGCGACCACCAGCACTTCCCTGCCCCGCAGGAACTCATCGTGCAGAATTTGGGGCAGCGAACAAAATGGAATTCGATGGTCGAGAATATGTTCGAGCTCGACATTGCCGCGTGAGATGGCATTCCCCACGATGACCAAATGAGGCGCGGGGTTGAGATTGCGGACATCGAACGGCGCCACCGGGATTCCGAGCTGCGCCAGAAAATCGGACATGGGTGGGTACGCCGCGGCATCGGAGCCGGTCACGCGAAACCCGCGCTGCTTCAGCATTCCAGCCAGCGATGCCATCGCAGTCCCGCAGATTCCAATCAGGTGAATGTGTTTAGTCATGCATTTTGTTTCAGGTATTTCTCGCTGAGACCGCCGTCTCCAAAATCTTCAAACTGAGTTGATCGTGGCTTACATTTAAGCTGGCTTGCACACCGATCGGCAAAGTAATGTTCGAGGCCGTGACATGCCCAGAGCGCACTCCGTATGCCACCGGAACACCTAACTGCCCCACGATTCGCCGAATCACATCTTGCAGCGTGTAGCCCTGGTTTGCAGTCTGCAGGCAATCTTTCATTTCGCCGAAGACAATACCGCGAATACTATCGAATTTTCCCGCCAATTTTAATTGCATCAGCATGCGATCGATCTGAAAGGGTTTTGTCGATATGTCTTCAAGAAAAAGGATGGTGCCCGCAGTCTTGATCTCATAAGGAGTTCCGAGCGAAGCTACCAGGATGGAAAGGCAGCCTCCATAGAGAATCCCTTCGGCCGAGCCGCAAATCATTCCCGTCGCTCCGGAATTCGCGCCCAGATCGAGTTCCCAGGCCTCCGCGCGTTCAAGCGCAGCCCGCCACGAAGCCATGTCGACGCCCTCATCGTGAGCCCAGTCCTTAGCAACCATTGGTCCGTGGAAGGTTACGAATCCGGCCGCATCGGAAAAATATGTGAGCAGTGAAGTGAGGTCGCTGTAGCCAGTGAAGATCTTGGGATGAGCCTTGATCTTTTCCAGATCGAGCGCTTCCAGCAGGTAGTTAGAGCCATACCCACCGCGCGCACAAATGATAGCCTTCACATCCTGGCGGGCAAACATCGCTTCCAGTTCGCGGGCCCGGCGTTCGACGCTGCCCGCGAAATAAAGATCCTGATCGAGGATGGAATCAAAATAGAAGGGTTTGTAGCCTGCCCGCCGCAGAGCTTCGCATCCGGCATCCAGCTCCTTGCGGTGTACATTGCTGGCTGGCGACACAATACCGACCGTATCTCCCGGCAGAAGAGCAGGTGGTTTTACCAGCGACGTTTTAGAGGGAGGCATGCGGTCGGAAGCCTGTATCGAGTAAAAACGTTTTGCCGCAGAAGATCAACACTTCCAACAGCGATCAGCTCACGAAAAATTCTCCACGGCACACCAGGCGTGCCGTTCCCCGGAGAAATACTGCGTTGTTTTCTTGCCGAACGGTTTGCGTGCCTCCGGAACTGTGTACTCGCACCGGGGATTTTGTTTTACCGGCAGCGATTGCTGCGACCGCCGAGGCGCACGAGCCCGTACCTGAAGACTGAGTCTCTCCCACGCCGCGTTCAAAAAAACGGACGGTGACGTCGTGTTGCCCATCGATCACGACAAATTCAACGTTTATACCTTGCTCGAATCCTGGGCTGCGCTGAATCGCAGCAGCTCTTAGTTGCCAGTTCTCGAAAAGCGCCGGCGTAAACACGACGAAGTGCGGATTCCCCATCGAGACCGGAATGCCACGTATTTCTTCGGCAGTAGCTCTGAGCGCCAGTTCGGCTCCCACAAAAGCCGCGCCCATTTCAATCTCGAACTCGTAATCCGATTCGCTGCGACTGGTCAACGTGCAAAGCTTCGAGCCTGCGCCCGTCTGGATTGTAATCCTGTCTTTCGTTTGTGAGGCAGAGACGTAAGCGGCTACGCACCTCGTACCATTGCCGGAAATTTCGGCCGCTGAGCCATCCGCGTTGATCAAGCGAATCTCCACATCCGCCGACGCATGAGGGTACATCCATTCCACGCCGTCCGCTCCCACGCCGTTATGCCGGTCGCATATGCGCCGCGTGAGAGCCGCGATCTGCGCGGCATCCGAGTTGTCGAGGACCGAGGAGTCGATCAACAGAAAGTCATTCCCGCATGCGCTCGCCTTCACAAACGGAATTAGTACCGGCGAAAAACTCACTCCAGTTCCACCGGGCCCAATGAGGTTGCGCTGCCTAACACTGGAGACGTTTTCAATTCACTTAGAAACTTTTTCTGGTCGCGGTTACATCCCAACACGTCAAACTGAACGCGCACGTGCTGGCCGGTGCTGGCACTCAAAACGTTTTGCATCATGCGGTGCTGCCGCTCCAGAATGCGGTTGACCTCCTGGGTGATCTGTTCCACGCTGCTTCCCGTCACCTCATAACTGGTCAAAAGAGTTTTCAAATTAAAAGTAAGCTCAAGGTGCCCCAGGGAAAATAGCGCAGCCAGAACCAATCCGGTAGCAAAAATTGCAGTCAGATAAAGACCGCCGCCGGTCGCCATTCCCACCGAGGCGACTACGAACAAGGTTGACGCGGTGGTGAGGCCGGTAGTGAGGCCGCGCGTATGCAGAATCGAACCGGCTCCGATGAAGCCTATGCCGGGGATGATCTGCGCTGAAATGCGGGTGTGGTCTCCAATGTGTTCCACTGCAAGAGCGTCAGAAAGGATTGTGAACAGCGCCGCGCCGAAACAGATAAACATATTGGTGCGTAAGCCGGCTGGACGGTGTTTTAACTCTCTCTCGAGGCCGATGACACCGCCGAGCAGGGCTGCGAGTACGAGCCGTGCCAAAGAACTAGCGACAATTCCGCTAGCCACCTCGCGCTGCAGCAAATCGATGATGGATTGCCAGCTCATAGTGCGATCTCTGCCGGGAAAGCCGTGCGATGGCCGGATTTTATCACTGCGATGGTTGCATCCCGCACAGCGTGCGTTAACGGGGCTGATTACCGCGTTGTCCCTTGAGAGGACGGCTGCGGCCGGCCCTGGTAGATCACCGCACTCGGCTGGCCCGTGGTATGGATCTCGACCAAGGCCGTCAGATGATGATCCCGCGCGGATGTCCAGACAGGATCGCCCTGGAAGCCGATCGCGTAATCAGCATACTTCGCGGGATCAGCCAGGGCGCGTTCCCACAACCCTTCGGGATCGACGGGCTGTTTCCAGACGCGATGGTTGCCTTCGTTGATCGTCCGTTTCAGCGGGATGTCGTCAATCTCGAGCGCGCCGACATGTTCTCCCAGGTACATTAAGATGGTGGAATCTGGTGGTAGTGACTTGATCCACTCTGCCAGTTGCCGATCGAGGGCGATTCGCCCTTTCATGTTGCGATCGGCTTCCTGATAGCAGATTGGATTGAAGCGCCAAATTGCCGCGTAGCTTACCGCGGCAAACACTATCGTCATCAAGATTGCTATAACAGGCGACCAGCGCCGCCAGGAGGCCGTAACCTGCGGAAGGTTGGTGGCTGATTGCAATAAGAAAGAAAACGCGATCGGTACGAATACCACGAATGCCGGAAGAAGCTGCAGCCCGTAGCGAACGTTATAGTCTGAAAACGGCCACCATGTGGGCACGAAGATGGGAACACTTCCGTACGCGATGGAGAGTGCGTAGAAAGGCAGCGGAATCCAGAGCAGCAACAAGGGGCGTCCTTGAGCCGTAAAGAATGTGACTAAACTTCCGAGCACAGCCAGCGCCAGCCACAATCGCCCCTGCCAATTCGATTGGGAGACATTTAGCTCAGCGGCTTTGAGGAAATAAGATCCGGCTGCCAGGAGATTGTGTTTCGCCGGATTTACGGTCGCGGTTTTCTGCTCAATGGCTTTCGCAGAGTAAGGACCATTTGCGAATTCAAGGGGATTGCGATACACGGCTGCGTTGTAGGCCAGCCATAGGGCCGGCGCCAGTGCGGCAACCAGAACAAATTTAAGAATCGCGGTACGCAATAATGTGGGTGGAAATTCGGGTTTTTCGTCTTCACGGGTGGGAAACAGTTTAAAGCTGATTGTCAGGACTGCGACGATCAGGACGGCTGCCAGAAACCATCCGTCATAGCGCGTCAAACATGCCGCCGCCAGGCATAGGCCGCATTTTTTGAGGGCCTTCACATCTCCGTGGGCAAACTTTCCAAAATAAACAATGGCCCAAATGAACAATGCCAGGTAGAGCGATTCGCCCATCGCCGTGGCCTGCATGTAAATAAGATTGGGATTTGCGGCAAATAAAATCGCAGCCACCCAGGCTGCCGCTTTCTTGGCGGCACTGTCGACTTCCTTGTCGCGAACTATGTTGCGAACCAGCAGGGTCCGCACCAACCGAAATACTCCCAGCACTCCGAACACATATGCAGCCATCGACGGAATTGAGCCGCCCGCGCCGCTTTGCCACATCCGTTTCGACATAATGAAAGGCAGGATGAGCAGGTGCGGCAGCGGCAACCATACGGTTCCCAACTGGAGAAGCCCGGGAGTTCTGGAATCAAACACGCGGCGCGCGATGTTGATGTGGGCCACGGCATCGCCATAGAGGAGAACATCGCCGTCGCGGTAGTAGAAGAGGAACGAGAACACCGAGATAAAGACGGCCAGCCACACCAGCCGCACGACGTCAATTTCGGAGTGCGCCTTCGGAGGCAATGAACGCGGCTTCATTCGAGGTGAGTAAGCTCGCGGAAGATCTGGAAACGAGCGTCGATTTTCTCGCGGGTGAGGGACTGTAACCGTTCCGTGCCAAAACTTTCCACCGCGAATGATCCCATGACTCCACCATAGAACAGCGCGCGCTTCAACACTTCGCGCGTCAATTCTGGCTGGGAGGCGACATAGCCCATGAACCCGCCGGCAAAGGAATCGCCCGCTCCGGTGGGGTCCTTCACTTCATCAAGAGGCAGGGTGGGCGCGCGAAAAGGGTGGCGTCCAATCCCAAAAGCGCCTTCGCGGAAGAAGATGGTCGCACCGTATTCGCCGTGCTTGATTACGAGCGCCTGCGGCCCCATGGCCAGCACTTTTTGAGCAGCGCGCGGCAGGTTCTGTTCGGCGGCCAGCATTTTGGTCTCAGTGTCATTAATCAGCAATACATTCACCAACTTCAATGTCTCGGCTAATTCCTGGCGGGCACCTTTGATCCAGTAATTCATGGTGTCGCATCCCGTCAGACGCACACCGTTCATTTTTCGGCGAACGTCGGCCTGCAGTGTCGGCTGTATGTTCGCGAGAAAAAGATATTCGGTATCTTCGTACTCTTTCGGAATCTGCGGCTGAAATTTCTCAAAGACATTCAAGTCGGTAAAAGTCGTCTTCGCCTCGTTGAGATTGTCGGTGTAAGATCCCCCCCAGCGGAAGGTTTTGCCGGGGGCTCGCTCGATGCCGCGAGTGTCCACGCTGCGCTTCTTCAGGACGTCTTCATGCTCCGCGCCGAAATCCTCACCGACCACCGCGACCATGCGAACCTGGGTGAAATAGCTGGCTGCCAAAGAGAAGTAGGTTGCGGCTCCGCCAAGGATGCCTTTGACGCTACCTGAAGGCGACGTAACGTCGTCAAATGCAACCGATCCTACAACGACAATGCTCATTGGCAAATCCTGTCTTCCAAGCGTCCAGCAATGAGAGGCACTACTTGGCCGCTAAATATTTCCCCAGAATTAATTTCAACTTCTTCTTGACTGTCGGAGGAATTTTTTTGCGATCGGTCAGAATCGCGTGCGCCAGCGCTGATCCACATCTGCAGGAGCGCTCGCGGGGCATGGCAGCTACGGTCTCGCGTACCACCTTCGCCGCATTCACGGCGTTTTTTGCCAGCACCGCGAGGATCTGCTCGACGCTGACCGAGTCGTGATGCGGATGCCAGCAATCGTAATCCGTAACCATGGCGACCGTGACGTAACAAATTTCCGCCTCGCGCGCAAGCTTCGCTTCCTGCAGGTTGGTCATGCCGATCACATCCATCCCCAGTCCACGATACACATTGGATTCGGCCCTGGTGGAAAACTGAGGTCCCTCCATACACAAGTAGGTTCCGCCCAGCTTGCCGCTCACGCCGCTATTCTGGCACGCGCTTTGGACCACCCTCGCCAGTTCGCCACATACAGGATCGGCAAAAGCGATGTGGGCCACCACACCTCCGCCAAAAAAAGTATCCACGCGGTGTCGCGTGCGGTCGAAGAACTGATCGGGAATCACGAAATCGAGCGGCTTGTGCTCCTCCTTCAGCGATCCGACGGCAGAAACTGAAACAATCCTCTCGACTCCCAATTGTTTGAATGCGTGGATATTCGCGCGGAAATTAAGTTCAGTCGGGGAAATGCGATGCCCGCGCCCGTGCCGGGCGAGGAAAGCCACCTTGCGGCCCTCGAGCGTTCCGCAGATGTAGGCGTCAGAAGGCGCACCAAACGGGGTCTTCACGCGTACTTCTCTGACCTTAGTGAGTCCCGGCATCGAGTACAGACCGCTGCCGCCGATAATGCCGATCTCCGCCTCTGCCAAACATCCTCCAAAACGACGGGCTGCCGCGCTAAGTCAAACTCGTGATTATAGCAAGCTCAACGTGAGGCTTCGTCTTCACCGAGTTTCTGTATTTTCTAATTTCTGTATTTTCTAAAGAGGTGCGGATTTGCGGCGTGCGGCAACACATTACAATCTTCCTATGCAATTCTCGACCGCTCTCATCGTCCTAACTTTTCTTGCCGTTCCTGCTTTGGCGCAAAATGGCTCCAAGGTCGAACCCGAGCCTAAGTCGGTAACGCTTCCTATCACGCTCGATCATAACCGCGTCATCATCGACGTCTATTTGCCTCTTCCCGACGGCTCGACGAAACGGGTTCGCGGCTGGGTAGATAACGGCGATACCGATTTATATTTGTCAGAGCGCCTGGCTAAGATGATGGGGCTCACTTTGATATGTACCGGGCAAGTATGCGTAGCGCCCAATCCGCTGCCGGAGATCTTGATTGGCGGTATGAAAGTTCCGCTGTCCAACGTGAGGCTCAAAATCCCGCAGAAGCCTGAAGGCGCTGAGTCGGTTGCCTTTCGCGGCATGAGCGCCGAAATCAAGATTCCGTCGTCGGTGCTGCGCAACTACGATGTGCTTATCGATTTTCCTGACCGCGAGTTCAGTTTGGGCTTGCCTGGCAGCCTGAAGTTCAAAGGCGTCAGCGCGAAAGTGATGGTGAATGCGGATGGCCTCGTCCAGGTCCCGAGCCAGATCGCAAATAAAAAATACAATCTGTCACTTGACCTGGGATCGTCGATCAGCTTTCTCAGCGATGAGCTCTTCGGAAAATTGGCGAGCGAGCATCCGGAGTATCCGCACATGACTGGCGCCGTCGGACCGGCGAATCTTTGGGGTTCGCCCGATGAACCGCGGTGGAAGCTGATGCGTGTTGACCGCGTGCAATATGGTCCGGTCTTTCTGACTGACGTGCCGGTAGTGAAGCGGACCGCCGGGCTGACTGCCGGACTGCTCGGATCAGAGGCGCTTCTGAACTATCGCGTGGGCGTCGATTATGCCCATTCCACAGCGTATTTCGACTTAGGCAGCACCTTCAAGTTTCCAGACTTTGATGTGATTGGGCTCGTTCTTCGCCCTGAGGACGATACTCGCTTTACGATCGTCGGGGTCGCCGATTTCGAGGGCAAACCTTCGGTGCCTGAGGTCCAGGCCGGCGATCACCTGGTCGCGGTGGATGGAATTCCGGTTCCTGATTCCACGATGGGCCAAGTCTGGTCGCTGCTTGAGGGATCGCCCGGACAGGAGCGCAACTTAACGATCGAGCGCGATGGAAAACAGTTTGTCATCGCCGCTATGGTGCGGCACTTTCTAGGTGAGGAGGATGAAAATACGTCCAAGAACAAAGCTAGCGGCAAGAATTAACTACTTCTTGAATATCTCTTTCTCCAGCGTCTCGTTCGTTGGTGAATCCAGACTTTCGGTGACCAGCACGTTTTCTCCCCGCTGTTCAATCAGGACCGTGCCTTCTTCCGTGTTCCAAGTGTGCCGACCCTGTAGGAGCTCGATTTTATATTTGGAATGTGCGTGCGCTTCGGGCGGGGAAGATTTTCCTACCTCCTCGGCCTTCTTATATCTTTTAGCGAGGGATTTCGCATAAATCTCTGCAAATTCGGCCGCCTTCTCCGCGTCGGACCAGCGCGAGACGTACATGAGCCCCAGCGGAGCCGCGGAGTCTGCTTTGGGCCGCCCCGCGTAATAATATCCGCCGCGCCACTCCGGATAGAGCCGTTCCGAGGATTTCTTCCCTGCGTATTGCTCGATCAGCACGGCCACGTCGAATTCGCCCATTCCGCCGATATCGAACTTAACGTAATCCTTGAAGTCATGTTTGAATT
>JBAVZU010000105.1:0-16717 GCA_049588915.1 Candidatus Sulfotelmatobacter sp. | reverse complement strand
GGCATCGGTTGCGCCCTTGCGGACGGCACGCCCGTCCAGGTTCACGCCCGACATGCGGGTTGTGGCGCTGAACGGAATAAACTCCGCGCCATGGGAACTCACTTCACGTCCCCGCAATCCATATTTCACTTTCGCCAACACAACAATCGACCGGCCCTCGGGTGTTTCGTCCGCCAGCGAAGAAAGCTGCGCCGAATCCGCGAGCATCGCTTCAGTGACCCCCGGCGCAGTTAAGAACTCCGTAGCCTCACGATTTCCCAGTGTGATGGTTCCTGTCTTGTCCAGTAAAAGAGTGTTCACATCGCCTGCGGCCTCCACGGCGCGTCCCGACATTGCCAGCACATTGTGCTGCACCAACCGGTCCATGCCCGCAATGCCAATCGCAGATAGCAATCCGCCAATCGTAGTAGGAATCAGACACACCAGCAAAGACACAAGCACAAAGACCGTCTGCGGAGCGCCTGCATAAATCGCAAAAGGCTGCAGCGTAACCACGGCCAGCAGAAAAACGATCGTCAGACCCGCCAGCAAAATATTTAACGCAATTTCATTAGGTGTCTTTTGCCGCTCCGCTCCTTCCACCAGCGCGATCATGCGATCGAGAAAGGTTTCGCCGGGATTCGACGTGATTTTTACTTTCACCCAGTCCGATAAGACGCGCGTTCCCCCGGTAACAGCCGATCGGTCTCCTCCAGCTTCGCGAATCACCGGCGCGGACTCACCTGTGATCGCCGATTCGTCCACCGACGCTACGCCCTCGACAATCTCGCCATCGCCCGGCACAAACTCTCCTGCTTCCACCAGCACCATGTCGCCGCAGCGCAATTTCGACCCCGGCACCGTCTCTGTCTTCCCGTCGGCAAGCAGGCGATTGGCCATTGTTTCCGCCTTTGCGCGACGCAAGGCGTCGGCTTGCGCCTTACCGCGCCCCTCCGCCATCGCCTCGGCAAAGTTCGCAAACAACACCGTGAACCACAGCCACAGCGTGATCTGAAGATTGAATCCGAATCCCGGCTGCCCGTGCATTCGCTCCAGAATGAGCAGCACTGTGGTCACCACGCTGCCCACTTCCACAACAAACATCACGGGATTGCGCATCATCGTCACGGGATGCAGCTTCACGACCGAATCCCATGCCGCCCGGCGCACAATCTTCAAGTCCCACAAACTGCGCTTTGATTTCTTGCTTGCCATATTTTTTGTTGTCATCCGGAGCGCGGGTTACGCTTCGCGAACGCGAACCATAAGCGCAGTCGGAAAATCTCTACCCCGCTCGTTAGACTGTCTCGCGCGTTCACCCGCTGCGATCCGCATACTCAAGGCGCTAGAAAGTCTTACCCGCCTGCATCAGCAGGTGTTCGAGAATTGGCCCCAAACTTAGCGCTGGGAAAAACGTAAGTGCGCCCACAATCACCACCACGCCGACCAGAAGAACTGTGAACAATGGTCCCGTCACCGGAAAGGTACCCAGTGTGGCGGGAGTCTGCTTCTTTCCAGCAAGATTGCCCGCAATCGCGAGCATGGGCAAAATCATCATGAAACGTCCCAGCAGCATTGCCATACCCAGCGAAGTGTTGTACCAGAGCGTGTTCCCGCTCAGCCCATTAAAACCCGAGCCATTGTTAGCGACCGCCGAAGTGAAGGCATAGAGTACTTCAGTAAATCCGTGCGGCCCCGCATTCGCCATGGCAGAAGTTCCAAAGCTGTACAAAACAGAAATCGCAGTGAAGACCAGAATCACCAGCGGGAAAATCAGAATCACCAGCATCGCCATCTTCACGTCGTAAGATTCAATTTTCTTACCCAGATATTCTGGTGTACGCCCTACCATCAGTCCAGCGATGAACACAGAAAGAATGACAAAGACCAGCATGCCGTACATGCCGGCGCCGACTCCGCCGAAGATCACCTCGCTTAACATCAGGTTGATCAACGGAACCATTCCACCCAATGGCGTGAAGGAGTCATGCATGGCATTTACGGCGCCGCAACTAGTGTCGGTGGTAACAGTAGCGAACAATACCGAGTCCGCGACGCCGAATCGCACTTCTTTTCCTTCGAGGTTGCCCGCGATGAGCACACCGGGATGCTCCGAACCTTGCTGCTGCGAGCTGTGTTGCTGCGAACCACGTCGCTGCGAACCATGCGCGGCAGACGTCACTAAGGGATTACCCCGCGCCTCCGCCCAGTACGCCGTCGTGACTCCAGCCAGGAACAGCAGCGACATAGCCGCCCACACGGCCCATCCATGCCGCGCCGAACCAGTCATTTTTCCCAGCGTGTAAGTAAAGGCAGAAGGAATCGCGAGGATACAAAACATCTCCATGAAGTTGCTGAAGGGCGTCGGGTTTTCAAACGGATGCGCGCTGTTCGCATTAAAAAATCCGCCGCCGTTCGTACCAAGTTCTTTGATGATTTCTTGCGAAGCCGTCGGCCCCTGCGCGATCACCTGCTGGCTTACAGTCTGCATCGCCGGTTTGCCGTCAGGGCCGTTGACTGGCTTGCCATCGGAACCAAGTTGCGGCGTTTGAAATGGATCAACCAACTGCACCGTGTCATAAGGCTTCAGGTTCTGTACGACGCCCTGCGACACCAGCACCAGAGCTCCGATGAGGCACAACGGAGCCAGAACCCACAACGAGCCGCGAACCAGATCGACCCAGAAATTGCCGATCGTCTTCTGCTCACGCCGGGCAATGCCGCGGATGAATGCGATGGCCAATGCCATTCCAGCCGCCGCGGAAACCCAGTTGTGATAGGCCAGACCCACCATTTGCGTCAAATAGCTCATGGTGGTCTCAGGAACATAATTCTGCCAGTTGGTATTCGTCGTGAACGAGGCCGCGGTATTGAAGGCTAGCGCCGGAGGCACTCCGGCAAGCTTTTGCGGATTCCATGGCAACCACGTCCACTGCTGAATCCGCTGCAGCACATAAAGCAGGATCATGGATACGCCGCTGAACAGGATGAGCGCCAGCCCATACTCTTTCCAGTCCATCTCGTGGCTTTCATCCACGCCCGTAAGCCGGTAGAGAATCCGCTCCACAGGCCTCATCACGGGATCGAGCCGCGTTCGCTCGCGGGCAAATACGCGAGCCATGAACCCGCCCAGCGGCTTGGTGATCAGGAAGACCGCCAGGAGCAAAACCAGAATTTGCAGCCACCCATTCGCCGTCATCAGAATTTCTCCGGCCGCAACATCGCGTACACCAGATACACCAGTAGCCCAGCACAGATGATCAGCATGATGATTGATTGAGAATTCATTTTTCCTTAACGCACTCGCTCGCAGAAGATCATATAGGCGAACGTAGTCACGAAAAACAGAATCGTCACCGCAAGAAAGATCGCGTCATCCATTTAATAAACCCCTTCAACCGGCTGTTCGAGTGACCGTTCCGGCGATTCGCGGCTGGTCATCCTATCTAAAACTTGACCATGATCGCCATATCAATAAACTGCTCATCCTTCCGGAGGTCCGGGAACCATACGCTGCTGCCTTGCGCTCCGCAGGCAGTTTGCGCGGCGCTGAGAGTCCCCTGCATGGACGAATTTCCGTCACTACAAGCAAAAAATTGGGGATATCCGTTGTTGGTATATGGCACTCCCAACGAACCAGGCGGCGTCACTCCGCCAGGACCAGACCAATACGGCACGCTGGCGTGGCGATAATCGTACTCCCAGCGGAACGTGATGTACTGACTGGGCATATAGTCAAACGTAACCGACGAATCCCAAGCCTTAAATGGGTCCGAAGGATTCCCAGTGAAATAGGGCGCATTGATCGCTGCTGATTCAGCCGTCTCTCCGTTGATGGGAGGGATAAGAACCAGATAGCGGCCGGGATTGTTGATCTGGCCTCCGCCGACGGTCAGCGCATATCGGTCTTTCTTGAACCACATGCGGTTGTAGAGCATGTAGCCGATAAAACTTTGTTTAGGGTTGATCCCGGCTTTGAAATTGTCACCCCCGACCGACTTCGCGTCCCTGGTGTCACCGTGGCAGCCGACACCCTGTAAATAGACGCCCGTCGAGGTGGTCGTGCTGGGACCAAATTCGCAACCCATATCACCGGTGAATGAGAACGCCATCTTATCCAAAGTATTTTCCGGCCTGTCGTAATACTTGATCTCGATGCTGTCGTCGGTGTGAACGCGCCCGCGGTTGGGGATGTAGAGATCGTCGTGCCCGAGTCCGTAATTATTGGAGATAACGTTTACCCATGGTCTCGGAGTCCATTTGATTTGCCCGCCCAATCCCTTCCTCGAATTGGCTGAACCATAAGATTGCCATCCATTGATGAACCATGGCTCGATCTTTAAATGGGGATTCGGGAAAACTTGAACTCTCAGACCGTTAAAGAACCAGGGAGTGTTCGATGACACGTACGACGGCTGATAGGCCCAGTTGTCGAAGTTGTAGTAGCTGAACAGGCCAATGTATGAAAGAAAAATCCCGGCATCTACGTTGATTCCATTCAGTGCGTTGATGTGGTAACCCCCATAGGCCTCCGCCAGGTAACGATAAGACGTGTCGAGATCCCACTGACCTTTTGCCGGACTGGGATCATTTCGGGGAGTGGTTTCCGAATACATGCCGAACTGCGTCATGAATCGAGCGCGAACGTTGTCATAGTGGAAATCGCCGCCGAGCCCGAGTTGCTCTAACTGGATCTCGTTCGAGCGAAATATTTCGCTCGACCCGCTGATCGTGTTGTCTACTGGTTTGTTGAAATCGTAGGTGTAAGTAACATCGGCCCGGATTTCTGGGGTGAAGAACTTCGAATCGAAAGCCGCCTCTTTGGTACGCGGATTTCCGTTCAGCCACGCCCAATCCCAGTCCGAAAAAGGGACGATCTTCTCTTTTTTAGGCGGCACCGCATCGGGAGGGGAACTCGAGGTTTGCGCCAACTCCGCTCCCAGGTTGGAAGTCACAGGAATAGCGCCGCGCGCTGCAACTACTGTAGGCTGCCCTGGCGCAACGACCTCAGGCTTCACCGAAAAGGTTGCTGCCCGCAACGGAGAAAGGCTTGGCCCGCCGGTCGTCCTCTCCGCCGGTTCGCCTCTCTCACTGGCACTGTTCTTTGCCTGTTCGACCTCCGCACGCAAGCGCTCAACTTCGGCTCGCAGGGCCTTCAACTCATCCCGCATTTCCTGCTGTTCATTTTTACTCTGGGTATTATCGCCGGCGTTCGCCGAACTCGGGCTCACCTCGCCGCTAGTTTGTGCCCGAGCGGACTCGCTTAGATACAGGAGGACTATCAAGAATAATAAGACCTGACCCGTACTTTTCCTTATCATGATTTTGGTTCTCCAGGAATTCCGCCCCGAAGTGGCTTCCGCTGTACGTTGTCAAACGCCAACGTTTATGCGTGTAGTCTCCGCCGTGAATATCAAACACTTTCAGCTCGCGCTTATAGGTTGGGACTACCCAGCGCCGGGTCGGCGCATCTCGGCGTAGTAAGGCAATTAGAAACCACAGCATGAATCCGGCTCCTGACAGCGCGATGATTGCCATCACCAAGGCTACGTTCATAAATCAGACTCCCGCAGCAGGGCGCACAACTTCCGAGCGAACGTTTCAGTGGACCATTTCATATGTAAAGGTGGTTTAAAGAATTCCTAAAGAATTCATAAAGACGAACGTTAGCTTAGATTCGGCTCCAATGATCCGGCTCAAACCATTTGATCAGGCTTGAACCATTTTCGTTCTTGGCAACAGGTATCCTCTCAACAGCCCCATTCGGCTTCGCCCGGCTGGGCAAAATACTTTCGAGACTTGGATCTAGTGTTGGTCGACGATTCCAATTCGAGCAACGCCAGACGGGCTGCCGCCACCATACGATTTTTCTCTTGTGCAGGAACCTCCCTCCACGCGCTACTTCCTTCGCTTCCCTTACCGGATATCTCCGGCATCAGCGCCTGATGATAGTGGTGGAAAAGCTCTGCCAACCGTTCCGGTGCAACTTCGTCGATCCACATGACCCTTATCTCCTCCAAAAAGTGTTGTTCGCCGAGGCTGTATCTCAACCTCGCTGTATTTCAGCCACAACTATTGGAAACGAATTCGCAGAAAATTCGAATAAAGGGTTCATAAAATGTTCGTAAGGAGATAGCGAAAAGAACTTCAGAAGACCACTGGCTACGAGCCCGGTTCGAAGCGGTATCCCACCCAAGGTTCGGTAAGCAAATATTTAGGCGAGGACTGCTCGCTCTCAATTTTCTTGCGCAATTGACCGATGAAGACCCGCAGGTATTCCGGCTGTTCTGTGCTATTCGGGCCCCATACGGCAGCTAACAGCGCTCGATGAGTCAACACTTTTCCCGGGCGTTGCGCCAGATAGACAAGTAAGTCGAACTCTTTCGGCGTGAGATGAACTTCATGGCCCCGCACCTTCACCGATCGCGTATCTAGATCGATGGAGAAATCTCCAGAAGTAATCAAAGTGGCTTCTTCCACGACGGAAGGGCCTCGGCGCAACTGCACCCGAATCCTCGCCAGCAGTTCGTTCATGCTGAAAGGTTTGGTTACATAGTCATCGGCTCCCGCATCCAAAGCTTCGACCTTCGATCGATCTTGTCCGCGAACTGAGAGCACGATGATCGGCACCTGCGACACTTGACGCACCTGGCGGCACAATCCAACTCCATCCAGATTCGGCATAGCCAGGTCTGTGATCAGTACATGTGGCGTCCAGTTCTTCATTAACTCGAGGGCCATCTCTCCATCATTCGCCACGCGAACGTCATAGCCTTGCGCCGATAGCGTAGTGCGCAGCACGCGCGTAATCTGCGGCTCGTCATCCACCACCAGAATTCGGCGGTGCTCGCTCGTCATCATCACTCACCGCATTTCTTGAGTCACAATGTGAACATCCACTGCCGGCGTATCGCGCAAGAACTTGTGAATCGCGGAAAGATAGAAGTATCTTTTCCACCCTTTGGTCGCCGAGCGTCCGAATACAACCTGAGTAATGTGATTCTCCCGTACGAATTCGGCTACTTTCTCTGCCACTACCTTACCCTCAGCTTTCACCACCTTTGCGCCTACGCTCTCCGCGAAACGGACATTGTCAGCCAGAGTTCTCTGGTTCTCGTCGTTCTCGTCCACTCCAGTATCCACGTAAAACACAAATAGATCGCCATCCAGCGCCTGAGCCATGCGCGCCCCGCGCGCAATCAGATATTGCGCCGCCGGATTTGAACTGATGCACACTGCGATCCGCTCGCGCACCTGCAGCAGTTGACCATCTTCGTTCTTGAGTTCTGAAAGGGTCCGGTCGACCGCCTGCGTCACCTGCCGCAGGGCTAACTCCCGCAGTGCAACCAGATTTGTATTCCGAAAAAAGTTTGCCAGTGCGCGTTCCACCCGCTCCAGAGGATAGATGTCGCCGCGCCGCATGCGGGTCTGAAGCGCCTGTGGAGTCAAATCCGCCATCACGATTTCGCCGGCCCGTCGGATCACCCAATCCGGAACTGTCTCACGCACCTGCACACCAGTAAGTTCGCGAATCGTTGGAGCCAGACTTTCGATGTGTTGTACGTTCAGCGTGGAGAGAACGTCGATTCCCGCATCCAGCAACTCGAACACGTCTTCATAGCGCTTGGCGTGTTTGCTGCCTTCAATGTTCGTGTGCGCCAGTTCATCCACCAGCACCACGTGTGGCTTGCGCGCCAGAATCGCGTCTACATCCATCTCTTCAAAGATGGTTGATTTGTATTCCAGCTTCTTTCGGGGAACCGTTTCCAGGCGCGACGATAGGTCCACTATCGGTTTGCGCCCATGCGTTTCCACCACGCCGATGACTACCTCTTCGCCACGGCTGGCCCGCCTCACGCCCTCGCTCAGCATGGCATATGTTTTTCCCACGCCAGGGGCGTAGCCCAGAAACAACTTGAACACCGCGGGCCGCTTCTGGGTCTCGCACTCCTTCAGCCATTCTTCTGGACTCTTAGCCATCGCCGCTTATTCTCCACGCCGGAAGAGAAATTGTCGAATCTTGATTGTGACGCAATTCTCACCGAGGGTTACAGAGAAGACATAGAGAAAAACCAACAGAAGAAGAGCCATAAGAACAATCAGAGATTTTATCCGTGGCTCCGTGTCTCCAAGGTGAAAAGCATTTCTTCGAGTACAATCGTGCCCGTGAAGCCTCACTGGCCGCAGCATTTGTTCCGCTACATTGCTTGCCTCGTAGCCGCCGAATTGGTCGCGCAAATTTATCGGCATCTCGTCCATGTAAATCCCACTACGGTTGCTTTGACGTTCCTGCTGATGGTTCTCTGGGTGGCGGCTTATTGGGGATTTCGTTTTTCCGTCTTTCTCGCCGTGCTTGCCACACTTGCCTTCAATTATTACTTTCTTCCGCCCGTCGGGACTTTCACCGTGGCCGATCCGCAAAACTGGGTGGCACTATTCGCTTTTCTCGTAACCGCAGGCATCGCCAGCGAACTCGCCGATCGGGCCCGCCGGCAAACGGCCGACGCGATTCAACGCCGCCGTGATGTCGAACGGCTATACCGTTTCAGCCAGCGTCTGCTCGCTACCGACAATATGGCCGAGTTGCTGAATGCGATTCCGGCTTACGTTTGTGACGGATTCGGCGCCCAGGCCGCGGCTATGTACTTGCTCAGTTCGCAGCAGGTGTATCGCACCGACCCGAAAGCGACATTCTTCCCGCTGGAAGATCTTCAAATGGTGAGTTCGCGCGGTGAGCCCGTAATCGACTCACAGCGTGGAATCGCGCTGACTCCTCTTCACCTGGGCACGCGCACCACAGGAGCCGTTGGTATCGCTGGGCCCACACTCTCGCGCGCCACTCTCGAAGCCCTGGGCAGCATGATTGGCATCGCGATCGAACGTGCCGGAGCCATTGAAAAACTTTCTCAGACCGAAGCCGCCCACCAAAGCGAGAACCTGCGCGCCGTTCTACTCGATTCTGTCACGCACGAACTACGCACGCCGCTCACCGGCATCAAGGCTGCGGTCACCGGTCTGCTTTCAGATTACAACCTCGACGAGGCGCAACGCCGGGAGTTGCTGACGGTCATCAATGAAGAAGCCGATCGCCTCGACCGCCTGGTCGGCGAAGCGACGGAAATGGCCCAACTCGATGCCCACAAAGTCGAACTTCATCTTGCTCCCGTGGAAATCGCGACAGTGATCGAATCGGCCGTGGAAGAATCCAAAACCATCCTCGCCCAGCACCCTGTGGAAGTGCGCGTCCCAACATCGCTCCCCAAGGTGCGCGTGGATTCCGATCGAATTGCGGAAGTGCTGAAGCAATTGCTTGAAAATGCAGCCAAATATTCGCCCCCTGCCGCCCCAATCACCGTCACAGCGGAACGAAAAGGGGATCGCATCGTTACCAGCGTCACTGATCACGGCCACGGCATCGATGATTTTGAACGATCACTAGTGTTCGACAAGTTCTACCGGGGACGCGACCAGCGCTACAGTGTTCAGGGCACAGGCATGGGACTAGCGATCGCGAAAGCAATCGTCGAAGCTCACAACGGCACGGTCAGCGTAACCAGCCAACTGGGCCGCGGCTCGGTCTTCTCCTTCGAACTCCCTGTTGCCTAAGGCTTGGTTGCACAGCGCTTCAGCGCGATAGGAGCCGTGCTATCTCGGGTGGCTTTGTTTCTTAAGGGAACTCAGTTTTTCAGCTTCGGCCTCTCGCATGTATCCACAATCTTGGTGGGATCGATGGCGTCTTTATCCACCTGCTCTTCCAGGATCGTTCCATCTTTTCCAATCAGAAAATTCACCCGGCGCGCCGCCTTGTATTGATCCACGAAAATTCCATATCGACGAGTAACTTCCCCGCCCCAATCGCTAAGCAGCGGAAATGTCACTCCAATTTGGTCGGCGAAGGCTTTGTTAGCGAAGGCACTATCCATGCTCACACCCAGGACCTGGGTGTCGGTAGCTTCCAGCCTCTTCAAATCCTGCTGGAAAGCTTTCATCTGCTTGGTTCAACCGCCGGTGAAAGCAAAAATAAAGAATGCCACCACCACATTCTTCTTGCCGCGGTACTGGCTTAGGGAAACGTCCTTGAGATCGTTGCCGTCGAAGTACTTCAGCGTGAAATCCGGCGCCATCTGGCCGACTTTCGGCATTGCCATCGATGAAGACTCGGCCGGCTTGCTCTGCGCAACGGCCGAAGTGGCGGCCCCCACCGCCATTACGGCAAGCAGCAATGAAGCGGCCAATCCCTTCGGTAGTTTCTTTCGCATCGCGCTCCTCCTGCCCGAATGATAGCGTAACGAACCCTTAAAGCAGTATGATTTTGGGTGAACGGTACGGCCATCACCCACCCTCTGCAGCCTGGCCCATCTATCGATCATCACGAGGCATCGCCGCTCTCGCATTGCTGAATGCAACCATGAACCAGTAAATTCAGTTTCGGACTACAGTTGCACGCCATGAGCCTTGCCACTCTCAACGATATTTTCTTTGCCGCTGTCGAACGCAATCTTGACCGCGCCATGCTGCACCGCCAGAAAGGAAGCTGGCTGCCGATTTCTTCATCAGACTTCGGCCGCAGAGTAGCAGGCACCGTCGGAGCACTGCAGGAATGGGGCATCCACAAAGGCGACCGCGTCGCCATCCTCAGTGAGAATCGGCCTGAGTGGTCGATCGGCGATTTTGCTATCTTGCTGCTCGGCGCCGTCACCGTGCCTGTTTACACAACATTGACGCCAGAACAGACCGCCTTCACTCTGCGCGATTCAGGCGCCACTGTGATATTCCTTTCCTCGGAACATCAATTGCGGAAGGTCAAAAGCATCATTGGCGAAACTCAAATCAAAAGAATCGTGGTCATGGACCACCTTGTCATGGACCACGTCCAGATTCCCGATGAGTCCGCCGCAACGTGCGTAGTTATGGATCGAATACTTCCGCAAGGACCTGAGGCTCTCGACCCTGAGACCGAAACTCTGGCTCGCTCGATTCAACCCGACGATTTAGCCACCATTATCTATACATCCGGCACCACTGGAACTTCCAAAGGGGCCATGCTCACGCACGGCAATATGGCGTCGAACATAAACTGCTCTCTGTTGGGCTTCGATATGCGGCCTGGCCTGATTAACGTTTCGTTTCTTCCGCTCTCTCATGTGACTGCGCGCCATGTGGATCTCGCCATGCTCTATCATGGCGTGACCCTCGCCTACTGCCCCTTTATGGAGCATCTTTCACAAACTCTGCTGGAGGTGCAGCCCAGCCTTTGCGTCGCCGTTCCCAGGGTCTACGAAAAAATCTACGCCAAGACGCAGAGTGCAGCCCAGGGTTTCCTCAAGCGTGCGATCTACCGCTGGGCGTTATCGGTCGGTCGTACCCATAAAACACAGATTCTTGCGGGCGAAACCCCTACAACGGCAAGTTGGAAGCTTGCCAACAAACTGGTGTTCTCGAAAATTCGTGCTGGTGTGGGAGGTAACGTTCAAACATTCATTAGCGGAGGCGCCCCCCTGGGCCGCGCGCTCGCCGAATGGTACGCCACCGTCGGGATCCGCATTCATGAAGGGTACGGCTTGACGGAGACTTCTCCGGTGATCGCCGTCAATACGCCGATCCACCATCGCATCGGAACGGTCGGCAAGACTCTTTCCAACCTTGAGGTTCGCATTGCCGAAGATGGCGAAATACTGGTGCGCGGCCCCTCTGTTTTCAAGGGTTATTGGAACCGCCCTGACGAAACTCAAAGCGCTTTTCAAGATGGCTGGTTCAAAACTGGCGACATCGGCTGCCTCGATGCCGACGGATATCTCTCGGTCACCGACCGCAAGAAAGAACTCATCAAGACTTCCGGCGGCAAGTTTATTGCTCCGCAGCCCATCGAAAACTCTCTCAAGCTAAATCCGCTTATCGGAACCGCGGCCATTTTGGGCGATAGGCGCAAATTCGCCTTCGTTCTCATCTCGCCGAACTTCGCCCTCCTCGAAGATTGGGCTCGCTCCAACCATGTTGATTTCTCCTCGCGTGCCGCGCTGGTCGCGAACGCCAAAGTCCAGGCGCTTTACGATGGAATTGTGGAGGAGATCAACAAAGGTCTTGCCCGATTCGAAAGAATGAAACGCGTTCTCCTCGTACCCGATGAATTTACGGCAGAGAATGGCGCTCTCACCCCCACTCTAAAGCTTCGCCGCCGCATCATCGAAGAACGGTACCGGCGCCAGATCGACGATCTCTATGCTCAGGCAGAAGCCAGCATCGCTCCGTAAGTCATCATACAATTCATGGGAAGACCGGAGCAGCTCGACATTTGTCCAACCCGGTTTACAATGAAGGGTCATGAACGACGCACTTCGTATCGCTGACCGCTCGTTCCGTTCCAGGCTGATTGTTGGCACGGGAAAATATAAGTCCTTCCAGGAAACGGCCCGCGCTCTCGAAGCCAGTGGAGCTGACATGGTCACGGTAGCGGTCCGGCGAGTAAATCTCGACCGCAGCAAGGAATCTTTGCTCGATTACATCGATCCCAAGAAATATTTTCTGCTGCCCAATACCGCGGGATGCTCCACCGCAGACGAAGCCGTCCGTGCGGCGCGCCTCGGCCGCGAAGTGGGACTTTCCGACTGGGTAAAGCTGGAAGTGATAGGGGATCAAGCCACGCTTTATCCCGATGTGCAGGCCACGCTGGAAGCTACACGCACGCTGGTGAGCGAAGGCTTCACCGTGCTGCCCTACACTTCCGACGACATCGTTTTTGCTAAACGTCTCATCGATGCGGGAGCTGCGGCGGTGATGCCCCTCGGAGCTCCAATCGGGAGCGGCATGGGAATTCAGAATCAAGCTCACATCCGCATCCTTCGCGAGATGATCACCGCCGTGCCGCTTATCGTCGATGCCGGCGTGGGCACCGCTTCCGATGCCGCCATCGCCATGGAGCTAGGGGCCGACGCTGTCCTTATGAACACCGGCATCGCCAACGCGCAAGATCCCGTCCTGATGGCGGAAGCCATGCGCTATGGCGTGCTCGCCGGACGCCAGGCCTATCTTGCCGGCCGCATGCCGAGGAAGCTCTACGCTACCGCCAGCTCGCCGCTCGAAGGCGTAGTGCGGTAGCTTGCGAAGGTTCGATAAAGGCTTTGATTGTTCAGCGCTCAGCAACCGGGGGTTGCGTGATCAGGCGAGTATGTTCAGGGCAGACTCATTGCTCGTAATCTATATGATTGATTCCGAGTTTCTGCATCTTCGACTGCAGCGTGGTTCGCGGCAGTCCCAACCGGACCGCGGCCCCATGAGCTCCCGAGATAACTCCTCCAGTTTCCCGCAGCACGCGGATGATGTGTTCGCGCTCCGTTGTTTTCAGCGTTTCACTCGTCTCTGCGTTTTCCGCCCGGGGCTGTAGTTCCGCCGATGGTACATGCAATGTGTCCCCCTCGGTTAGGATGACTGAGCGTTCGACCAGATTCTCCAGTTCTCGAATGTTTCCAGGCCACTTCCACTCCATCATCTTCTCCAGCGTTTCGCTGGGAATCGAGTCAATTTGCTTGCCCATCCGGCGCGCCAGCTTCTGTACAAAATAGCGTACGAGCGGCGGAATATCCTGGCGCCTCTCGCGCAATGGAGGAATGCGAATGGGGAAAACATGCAAGCGATAGAACAAATCGCTGCGAAACTGCCGTTCAGCTATGCTCTTGACAAGGTCCCGGTTGGTCGCCGCAATGAGCCGTACGTTCACGCTGATGGTTCGCGTACTGCCGAGACGTTCGAATTCCTTATCCTGCAAAACCCGCAGTAGCTTGGGCTGGATCTCGAGCGGAATGTCTCCGACCTCATCAAGGAACAGTGTTCCCATGTCGGCCAGTTCGAGCCGACCAAGTTTCTGGCTGACCGCGCCCGTAAAGGCGCCTTTCTCATGCCCGAACAATTCGCTTTCCAGGAGTCCGGTTGGAATCGCGGCGCAGTTCATCTTGATAAAGCTCCGGTCCCGGCGCTCGCTCATGCGGTGGACAGCGCGGGCGACCAACTCCTTGCCAGTGCCGGTCTCTCCCAGGATCAGCACCGTGGCGTCGGTTGGCGCGACGACCTTCACCTGGCTCAACACTTTCAGAATCTCCGGGTCTTCGCCAATGATTTCCTCAAAGTTCAATTCGCTTTGTATTTCGTTCTCCAGATAGAGTTTTTCTTGTTTCAGCTTGTTCTTGAGCTCTTTGACTTCCTGGAAGGCGCGGGCGATCTCGATCGAGACTGCCAACTGGCTGGCGATATGGTTCAGGAGGCTCAGGTCGCCGGCGTCGACTGCTTGTTCCTTTGTGCTGCCCAGATTGAGCGACCCCAGAATCCCTTTGGCGCCCTTTAGTGGAATGCAACAAAGCGTTTGCAATCCTGCTTGCAGCAGGCGACTCACAAATGGCGAGTCGATTGCCGCCAGGTCAGAGCCCTTGAAAAACTTCGTTTCCCTTTCCAGAATCGCACGGCCTGCCGGTGCTTCTTGCAACGGCATCGCAATTTCCGTTCCGATGATCTCTTGATCGAGCCGGGATGCCAGCGGGTAGAGGCGCACAGTTGCACCTTCTTGCAAGGCAACGCTTCCGAAGTCGTAATCAGCGAGTCCTCGTATCCCCTCTCCCACCTTGGGAAGTAACATCTTCAGGTCCGTATGCTTAATGAGCGCATCATTGACCTTCAGCAAAGCCTGCAAGCGTTCTCGCTCTTCCTTCACGGCTTGCCGCGACAACTCATTCTCCACCGCAAGCGCCATCAATGCCGCCACTCGCTCCATCAAGAGGAGATCCGTGGTTCCGTATGCCGATTCGCGCATGCTCGCAATACTTAGAATCCCTAGCCGTTCGCGGGCCGTGGTCAGGGGCAATAAACAGTAGGAGCAAAATCCGCGTTCTCGCAACCCGTCGAAGGTTTCGCGAAATCTGGTTTCCTGCGCCAGGTCGGGGAAGAATAGTGTTTTCTGATCCTGCCAAACCCAACCTTCGGCTGTGCCCGCTCCGGCTTTTACCGGAATCGGGGGAGCGGCGCCGCCCTCCCACAGATGTAGCCGCAAGGTGTCGGAGGTCGTGTCGTGGAGAGAGAGGCCGATGAAATCAGAGCTGATCACTCTCCGCAGGCTCTGCACGATTTCCTGGAAAAGCTCAGGCAGGGTCTGGCAGGTGACCATGAGGCCCGCCATCTCTAACATTGTTTGGTGGTGACGATCAGTTTCGGAATAAGTTTCCAAACTCATTTGCGGGGATCCGTACGAAATAGTGTTGTCTCGTTCAGTATCTTCCGACGAAGTAATGCGCCCGCAAAGCGATGCCCTGATGTGGCAGCGTGGAATCTCTTCAAAGTCAGATTTAGCCTTCACTCACACTCGATTGCAATCTTCAGGCCGTACATGCCACGTGTACACAGCCAATCAGTCACATTTCCAGTGACTTGAACCCCTACCCACTAAATTGGGAGCCCAGACTTGCCAAAGCCCCCTGGTCAGGGAAGGCGTCGCATGCGACGAATGCGCCCCACATGAAGAGCGTTACCGCGACGGAGCCACTATCCCGTTAAGGTTGGTCTTCAGAGACGCCGAAATAGTTCCGGTAAACTAATTTTCAGCCCTTTTGCAACCTTCTCGATGTTCACCAACGAAGGATTTCGAACGCCCCGTTCAATACCGCTGTAGTAGGTCCGGTGCATCCCGCACCGCCCCGCGGCCTCCTCCTGGATGATCTTCCGCTCCTCACGAATGCGACGGATGGCGCGGCCAAACCTTATACGGATGTCGAGGGGCATTTCTTCTCAGTGGTCACTCTAGAGAAACTACTATCGCAGGCGAGCAAATCCTATTGTGCCTTGGTACATAAAAGTAGACTTAGGTGAAGCGTAACCCTACGAAGGTTTAATTTAACGGAGAACGAGAGCTGTGCTAATCTCGTCCTCACTTTGTGGGCTGCGGGGTTGTGTGCTTCAAGTAGCCCACTACCGGCGGCAACGACTGTCGGTAGCAAGTTAAAATGTCCGTTTTTTGTAGCAAGTGAAATGTCCGGTTTCAAAGTTGTGCCCTCGCCGATTGGGTTGGGTTGATTTTGGGGATGGGGTTGCAGGGGAAGGGGGCGGTTTCCCCTTCCCCTGCTCGTCTCTATAGAAGAAGCTTTGGCGGGCAAGGGCGCACCGGCTGCGTCATAGCGACCCAGGCAATGCGGTCCGTAGGACAGACTCAAGTTTCCATTCAGGTGTTGGTGCACCACCACCTGGCAGCCCGCCAACGTCGAGCGCCAGCGCACCCGTTCGATCTGCAAGCTCAGATTTTGAAAGCTCACGGTGTTGTCGCGGTTCACGCTGCGTTCAAACTGCAGCGAGAAAATCCGTTCCAAGTCGCGATTCCGGCAGGGCACAAAGGCATTCCCCCGCTGCCTGGGCGCGACCTGAAAACTGCGGTTGAACTCGGCGATGTAGTCTTGCCGCAGAAACCGGTTCGCCGCCTCCAGCGTCCCCAGCTGGCGCAGCCGCAACTCCTGCGGCAAGCGGCCCTGCCAGGTCGAGAAGTTGCGTTCGCTGCGCCCACGCGCTTGCGGCGAGTAGGCTGGAATCATCTGCACTCCCAACTCGTGCAACGCCCGCCCCACCTGCGTGCGGCGATGGTAATCCACCTTGCCGCCCACCTTCGGCGTCAGCCAGAAATGGCTTCCCCGATCGCTGTACAGCGCGCAGAACACCCCTTTGCGCTCGATCACTTCCCTCAGTCCCGCCATCACCGTCGCCGTCGATTCCT
>JBAVZU010000104.1:0-9235 GCA_049588915.1 Candidatus Sulfotelmatobacter sp. | reverse complement strand
ACTTTGCCCTTGTGCGGATATACCGTGCCATCGCTCAAGATCAGGTCCGGTGAGTTGTCGAACAAATCCATTGGCTGTCCGCTGGAACTGATGTGCTTCGCCCGCAGATACTCCTGTTCGCTAACAGGGAAGTAAACCTTGATGGGATCCACCTGCGAAACGGAGGTGAGGTGCGAGTTCGGGCCGACGAGATTGCCCATTTGCACTTCGCAGATTCCCGCAACGCCATCTACAAGCGAGGTCACCTTGGTCCAGCCAAGATCGAGTTGCGCCCGCTCCACTGCGGCTGTGGCTGATTGCACCGCTGCCTGGGCAGCAAGTTTGGCCTGGATCTCGTTGTCCAACTTCTCCTTGGGGACAGCTTTCTTTTCCGCCAGAGGTGTGTCGCGCTCAACGTCAATATTGCTCTTGGCCAGTAGCGCTTCCGCCTGGGCTAGATCTCCCTTGGCATGGTCGAGGGTCGCTTGGAACGGCCGCGGATCAATTTCGAACAGGACCTGGCCTTTGCGGACGACCGAACCTTCTTTATAGTTTTGGCTGATGATGTATCCCGAGACCTGAGGCCGAATCTCGGCGTTGACGTAACCGTCGAGCATGGCCACCCATTCGCCGTGCACAGGCACGTCCTGCTGAACCGGCGTTGCCACCAAAACCTCCGGTGTCGGCAGTTGCATGGCTGCGTGGCCTCGCCCACATCCAACGAGTGCCAGGCTGAAAGTGATGCAGAGCACGCTCACTGCGTACTGAGGCCATTTGTTGGGCCACGTCTCCGCAAACTGCCGCCTGAGGCTGAATGGTAAAGCACCTTCATCATTGAAGAATCTGTGAATAGTCCTGCGAATTTCGTTAACGATCGACATGCGATTTGCTCCTGTTATAACCACTCTTCCCACGTGACTGCGCGTTGAACTTGGCCTCAAAGTTGTCGCCGTCAGCACAAATTTCTGACTCTCGACCACAAACATGAACCGGCATTGCAATCGAAACTGCGTCGTCCAGCGTCAGCAAGGGCACTTCGGGTGTGGCCTGAGCAAACGAGCACCGGGATGCAAGGGACAAGAATTGTAAAAAGCAGTGCGCGATGGTTCGGTTTCATCATTTTTCTACCTGCAACTTCGGCTTCCGCCAGACGGCACTTTGAACTCGAGCGAATCTCGCTGTCGCTCGTGAGCACAAAGATTGCAGGTTCCATACCAATGAAGAACCCGTTGCAAGTCCTTGAATCAAAAATGCGAGCCTCCGGCGACGCGGCAGAATGCCCATATCTGGTCGACGGGCGCTGCCCTCATGCGGGCACGGGCAAGCATTGGCTAGCTTTCAACCCGTTCCGACAAATTTTGAGCGCCTTGATCCAAGTGAGACAGAGATCAAAGATAACTTCAGACTCAGGGTGGAATTGCCCGCTGGTCAGCGGCAGATTTAGATCGTCACGTCCTGTCCCCGGGATGGAAAGGGGGGAGATGAAGGGAGAAATCGGAATAGATTCGGAACTCACTCAAGCCCATCGTGGTTGGGCTGGACGTTGTACAGCTTTCTGGAAAGCCGGGAGATAAGTAAACAGAATGTCCGCGAACACTTCCGACTCAAGCTGATCAACGTTAACTCGCCCCGGAGGAATGAAAGTGTTCGCGGACATCACGGGCACAGGAGCTGGTTGACTCCGAAATGCCCCAAAACCTGATTCTTCCAATGCGGCCCGCAGCTATGCCAATTCTCGTAGCGGGACCCTATCAGTTCCACACGGCTGCAAATTCGTTCTGCCGCTGGAACTGCTCGCAGCTGATCACCTCTAGAGACTTAATCGCAGCGCAATATGCGCCTTCCACACTAGCCGGATCGACGCCAAGCAGAAGTGCAGCTTCATTCGCGGAGCGCTCCTCCAGGCCACAGATCACCAAAGCAAAGCGACAGAAGACATCGAGTCTGGCGCAAACCACGCTCGATTCCTCAAGCAGAATGTCACACCAGTCAGAGCATAAGGCCGTGTGTCCTCCGTGAATCCAGGCGCATTGCATGTATGCGGAGGAAAGTTGAGCAATCCGTTGTTGCTGGATTTGCGCTGCGGAGCGGATCGTGGACATCGAGGCCCAGTTGGAGGACCATTCTCGAAGACTGGGAGTTTCCAATTCTGCCTGGGCGCAGGCGTCGACAACGCAGGCCTCTGCTATTTTTTCGTCGCCTGTGAGGAAATTCGCCAGCCACTCCAGCTCTTCGCGATTCTGGCTGAAAACGATGTCAACGTATTCACCGACCGCAGGCTCCGTAAAACTCTTGCTCGCTGCGCTTATCATGAGTGGCTTCCTTGGTGGTTCTTGCGATCACATTTGTGGTTAGGCAAGACAGGTGCCAAACCGGATAGACATGTAAGTTGTTGAATTCGGAAAGCAAATGACGTCTTTGTGCGATGCGGTGGCGTGAAGCTGACCGGATATGGGCACTGCCGCTATTTTCAGGGCGACCTGGTGAGATCCCTTGGCAGAAACGTCACTCTGATCCCAACGAGATTTTGATTTGCGGGGCAACCTGGCAATAATCGGCGCTTCGAACGTCACGCATTTTGTTGCGCAACTCCCGACAACGCTGCTCGATTGCCGCTTAAGTGTGATCGTTCATTGGTGGCGAGAATCATTAGCCGGGCGATGACCCTTTACGTCCAAATTGCCTGACAAATGCGTGTTCGATTTCTGCTTGCGCACCAAAGGAAGGTTAAGCCGTTCGCAAATGTCCCGAGAATACGAAGTCTCGGCAATGAATTGCGCGCCGAGTTTCTTGACGAACGAAAGCACCTCTTCTCCAATGGCGTCGATGAACATTATTTCCGTGAGATCGACGACTAGTTCCAGTCTGCTATCGCAGCGCATGGCGAGCGTGCGAACTTCCTCAGCCCCCTTGCCGGTGAATCGACCTTCGAGCCTGCAGATCAAAGCACCGTCTAATTCTTGCGTTTCGACACGTAACATCATGGGCCCTTCTACGTTCGTTAGCAGCCTCAAATGGCCGTCTGCCATTAGCATTGCAGCTGTGGTGCCAGGGGTTTTTAGCGCAAGTTGTTGCTAGTCAATGCCCTTTCGCGCGGATGCCGCTTCGAATAACGGGCACTGCCAGCATGAGGGCAGCCATGGGTGCGGGCTAAGAATCAAGGCGGCTGAAGCAGCCGCCTTGAAGAGTGGAAGACAGGAGGAGGCCGGACTAATTGGAGACAAACTGGGTGTCCCCACAAGGTCGTGGAGTTGCCCGTATGCTGGCGGGCGACCGCATGCTGTCAGGCTACATAATCGACGCGTGTGATATTCAGCCTCCGCATCTTGTTCTGCAGCGTAGTTCTCTTCAGCCCGAGGCGCTCTGCCGCTCCACCATTGCCGGCTATTCTTCCGGAGGCGCCTTTCAAAGCATCAAGGATTGCCTGCCGCTCGGCTTGTTCGAAGGTCGACGTGGCCGCAATAACAGTGCGGCCAGTGGATCGGTTCAGCTCCGCTCGTGGCACATTCAATTCGTCCCCCTGCGTGAGTATCACGCAGCGCTCAATGAAGTTCTCCAGCTCGCGGATATTTCCCCGCCAATCGGCATTCACCAGAGCTTCCATCGCGGGTCTCGGGACAGACCGGATGCGCCTTTGCATCCGGCGGGAGAGGCGCGACACAAAAAAGTGGACCAGAAGTTGAATGTCTTCGCGTCGTTCGCGCAGCGGCGGGATTTCGATCGGAAAGACTCTTAGCCTATAAAAAAGGTCCTCGCGGAACTGATTATTGCGGATCATGCCTTCCAAGTCGCGATGCGTGGCCGCAATCAAACGAACATCAACCTTGATGGTCTTTGTACTTCCGAGGCGTTCAAACTCCTGCTCCTGCAGGGCACGCAGGAGTTTCGGCTGCAAGTCCATGGTGATGTCGCCGATCTCGTCAAGAAAAAGAGTGCCGTGATCCGCCAGCTCAAAGCGGCCTCGTTTCTGCATGAGGGCGCCCGTGAAAGCACCCTTTTCGTGGCCGAAGAGTTCGCTTTCCACCAAACCGGAAGGAATCGCCGCACAGTTCAGACGAACAAATGTACGCTGCCGCCGCGGACTGAGATTATGAATTGCCCGGGCAACCAGTTCCTTCCCGGTACCGGTCTCACCATGCAGCAGTACAGTGGAACTGGTTGGCGCAACGATCGCGACTTGGTCCAGCACTTTGCGAAGAGCGGCACTCTTGCCGACTATGTCTTCGAAGTTGTACTCAGATTCGATTTCCGATTCAAGGTAAAGCCTCTGCTCTTCCAGATCGTCGCGCGACGCGCGGAGCCGTCCATAGGCCAAAGCATTCTCCAGTACCAAAGAGATCTGGGTGCCAATTTGAAAGAGCAGGTCGCGGTCTGCCTCATTGAAGGCATTCGCCTTACGACTGCACATGGTCAACAATCCTAGGGGGCCGTCGGGGCCCGGCAGCGGCACAAGGACGGCCGACAGGAGCGATTCAGATCGACAGGCGTCGCGAAGGGCCGGAGGTGTGTCTGCTTCGAACGGTGAGTAAAACTGCGGTATGCGGAAGCGCGACCATTCGCTCCATAGCTTCGTGGGCTCGACGACAACGACCTTCTCTAGAAAGCCCTTTCCAGCTGGGAATTCGAGGAATTTACGTTCCAAACAATCTGTTTGCTTGTTAAAGAGCCACAATGACGTGAGATCGTTGCCCAAGTGCTTGCGCATCGACCCTGCCACAGCCTGAAACAGGTCATCCGCTTCCAGCTTATTGACAATATGATTGTTGACTTCCAGCAACAAGCTGAGCCGATCTCGCTGCTTCACGACCTCTCGGTGGTAAACCGCCACTGTATCTCTTGCTACTGCGCACTCGAGCGCGACCGCAACGTGGGAGGCCAGGGCACTGAGCATTTCGACGTCTTCGGGGGCAAATTGCTGGCCCTGCAACTTTGGAGTTGACAGAATTCCGTAGCGTTTTTGCGCGGTCGATACTGGGAACAAGTAGGCGCTTCGTCCGGCAACTTCCGCCGCAAAGGGAGCCAGGTCAGGGTGTTCCAACATTGTCAGCGACAGCTCCTGGACAAACACCGGCTTCTGTTCGTCGAGCACCTGCGCCACCATGCCGGTTAGTAACAGTTTGGCTCCGCGTTGGATTGCGGGAGCGTCCGGATCTCGATCAAATTCGAAGCTGGATAAGCTCTCCCCGTCCTCGCTCAGCACGTAGAGCTCGGCCCCGTGCAATCGGGACGTGCTCGACAGAACACCTCGCAGACTTTGCAGGACGGCCTTCACTGTGGGCTGATCGGCTAGGGCGGTGGAGGCACCTAACAGCATTCGATATCGATCTTCGGTGATGGTCATGGCACGTGCTCTCCGCAATTCGGTCTACAGACGCAAGCAACCTAGTCTTCGTACAAGACTGCAATCTATGGATATCTCAGCAAACCCCAGACTCATGTTGCAGTACTTACTGCTGCAAGACCGCACGTGGAGATCCTGACGACTCTGGACCACCTTCTGTCCTCGGCGTCCGTCGGTTCCGCTCGAAATATTTCTATCGCTCACTCGCCATCGACTGTGGAACCGTAGAAAGGAGTTTGTTGATGGCTAGCTCCATAGTCCGATTCATCTGGGACACGACCCCGGGTACATTTCGTTGAGACACCGGTCGAGTTTCGGAAACAGCATTGCTCCAGACCGTTGCGCCGGTCGCGACTCGGGTGATTTGGGCCGTGATTGCAACCTCGATCTTGACCCCGGCTTGGTAGTCCACCTCTTCCAGCTTTTCCAACCTGCCGCTGAAAACGTAGTCGTTGTTTGGACGGCCGTCATACATAGAGACCATGGAGAACTGACCGCCGGCGCGAAGATGGTCGACGACTGCGCTGGTCACGAGCATACGGGGGTCCGCCGCCCACCGGTGGTATTCGTAAAATCCGATTTCCTCCGGCGTTGTCCGGTACACAATAGGTCCTTGCCTTAGATAATTGGGAGATTGGAATTCCCGTACCGCGATTGAGGTTCGGACATTTTCCGCAGCGGGCGGATCCGGCGGAGCCGGCAAATTGAGTGTGTAGTATGCGGGATATCTTACTCTGCCGCATCCGGACAGAAGGAGTAACAGTGTCACCATCAATACAAGCGCCGTCGTAAGCTTTTTCATTGTCGAGTCTCCTCTGGCCGCCTTATCTCGGAACCTGCCGGTCCCCGGGTTGCTTGGTGCGGATCAGGCTCCAGGGGCGCTGCTTTAATGAATTCGTGAACTGGTTCAGGTTGTCGGTCGCGTCGCGGAGATTTTCTACCGTGTCGCCGATCTTGGAGTCATTGGCTCGTACTATGACTTGCATCGACTGCAGCAAGCCTTTGGCCTCTTCCAGGGTGGTCTGTAATTCAGCCAGGTCTTTTCGCACGGGAGCGCGCAAATCCGTTACCGTGCCATTCACATTCTGAATGGTGTCATCGGCATGCTCGCTAACCCTGGCCAGCTGGTCTGTAAGACGATCAATCTTTGGGCGCTCGTCCGCCACCAAGCGATCAATGTTGTACAGAATGCCTTGGACCTTTTTCTGATTTCCTGGTCCAGTCATCGTGTCCAGGTTGCCAATCAGATGGTTCATGTTGCCGCTAATATCGTTGAGTTCCCCCTGTGCCTGCGTGATGAGGGTATTCGCGCTGTCCGCAACGGTTGCCAGTTTCCCGGCAATCTCATCCAGGCTGGCCGCTTCTTGCGAGGCGACGGTTGAGTCTGGAGGAAGACGCTTGGCATCAATGGTGCCGGTGGTGATTGATAAGGCAGCGCTATTCATCACACTGGTGAAACCTAGCTTCGCCACTGATTTTTCATTCAGCGGAGTATCTCTCTTGACGTCCAGGAGAATCTCGATTCGGGTCGGATCCGCCGCCCAGGGCCGCACGGCTGTGACTTTGCCCACGTTCATGCCTCCATACAGTACGGAAGCTCCGGGCTCAAGCCCTCCGGCGTATCGCAGGTAGGTGCGATAGTGCACAGTGCCGCCACTGTACTGCGCATTCAGCAGGTAGATGACCGTAAACGCGAGTACAGCGAAACAGCTGAGGACAAAGGTACCAACCTTTGCTTCGGTGGTCATGGTTTTGCCTCCTGACCTTGCACATACCGTTCCAGATAGGAGGCCAATGCCGGCGTATGCATGGGGTTGGCCGGCACACGGTTGAGGAACTGCCTCACGCGTGGATTCTGGTTTGCGCGTATTTCGTCTTTCGTGCCGACCGCAAGGAGCCTTCCATCGAACAGCATCGCGATGCGGTCGGCGATTCGGAAGGCACTGTGCATCTCATGTGTGACAACAAGAGCCGTAATCTGAAAGGTCTCCTTCAGAAATACGATGAGTTCGTCCAGCTCTGCCGCCACAATCGGGTCAAGGCCGGCCGAAGGCTCGTCCAGCACTAGGATTTCCGGATCCATTGCGAGTGCCCGGGCAACCGCCGCGCGCTTCTTCATGCCTCCTGAGAGCTCCTGCGGGTGCAGTTTGCAGAAGTCTGCAAGGCCCACCACAGCCAACTTCAACCAAACGATCAGGTCGATGATTGACGGAGCCAGTGCAGTGTGCTCCCGCAAGGTGAGGGCGACATTGTCTTCCAGCGACAGAGAATTGAACAAAGCCGCACTTTGAAAGGCCACTCCGATCGAGCGTCGGACTTTGTTCAAATCCACGTCTGAGCAGCGCGTGATGTCTGTGCCTTTGATCGAGACGCTGCCCGCCTTCGGACGCTCGAGACCAAGAATTTGCCGCAAGAGTGTGCTCTTTCCCGAACCGCTGCCTCCAAGCAAAACCGTGATCTGGCCTGGCTCGATATCAAGGTTCAAGCCATCGAGCACACGCCGCCCATCGTATTCCACGACCAGATCGCGCACCGAAATAATGGACATTTAAGTTTTTCCTACAAAGTAGAAAATGGTAGTGAATATCGCATCGGCAACGATGACCAGGAACGTTGATCGCACGACCGCTGAAGTTGTCGAGCGACCCACTGCGTCGGGTCCGCCGCGTACACGAAGTCCTTCCAGGCATCCCACGTGAGCAATGATGGTGGCGAAGGCGACGGCCTTGATCAGCCCAGCGAGAACATCCCGCAATACGATGGAATTCAGCACGTACCGAAAATAGAGCAGGAGGCCAAGGTGCGTGCTAAAAAACATAAATAGTCCCCCGGCGAGAATGCCTGAGAGGTTCGCGACGATACTTAGGCAAGGAACGGCCACGAGTGCGGCCAAGTACTTGGGCGCCAGGATGAACTCCACCGGCTCGAACGCCATGACCTTGAGAGCATCGATCTCTTCCGTCACCTTCATGGTGCCGATCTCGGCCGCAAATGCCGACCCCGAGCGTCCGCTGACAGCGATAGCCGTCAACAGCGGACCGAGTTCGCGTGTGAAGCCGACCGCGACCAACTCAATGACGTAGTGCAAAGCGCCGAACCGCCGCAGCTCAGATGCGCCCTGCATGGCTAGGATGAATCCGCTGCACATCGCCATCAGGGCGACCATCGGCAGCGCGTCAACCCCGATCTCTAGCATTTGGTGAACGGCCGCATGCCACCGATGTCGATTTCCAACCAGGGGCAGAGCCGCACGCATCCCCCGCAGTGTCTGCCACCACTGAATGTTTAGGCTCCCAACGTAGTCGAGTTGACTGAGAGTCTCTCTGCCGGCAATTTCGAAAAGATTGGCCATCAGACCGCCTCGCACCCAGAGTGGTTCATCTCCGAATGTCCTCATTGAACAGGGATAGAATGCCCGTCGCCTCAAACAGGCGATGTAAGCGATCATGCAATCCCTGCAGCCTAAGCTCGGTTTTACAGTTTCGTGCGATCTTTAACGCTTCAATCAGAGTGACAACGCCGGAACTGTCGATATGGCTGACGCCTGACAAGTCAATGCTCACTGTCCTCGGATGTGGCGCGTGTAAAAGGGCGATAAGCTGGTCGCGTACTCCTGGAGAGGAATCGATATCAATTCGACCGTACAAAGATGCCAATGCGCCATTCTCGTTGGCGACGATCTTCATTCCCGACTTCTCTATACTTTCGCTGTTATTGCTCAGCACGGAATCAGGTCCCTTCCCGCAAAATGTTTATGCTCGTACGCCGTCGAGCGAATTCCGGATCGATACTCGGAATTCGCAATTCGAGTGCCGGACGTGACCACTTCTAAGTTGGTGAAAATCGCCGGTGTGCAAATCTTCGGTGCCCCAACTCAGGCACTCGATAAGGACAGTGACCGTATGTGGGCAGATG
>JBAVZU010000103.1:0-77195 GCA_049588915.1 Candidatus Sulfotelmatobacter sp. | reverse complement strand
GGGAAAAAGTGGGCTTAACAGTCAGGACTACAACACCATCCGGGGACTCGACGACTCCCAGGCGCTTACACCTACCGACACCCCGACCATCCTTACCAACGTGCCGATGCACAACTTCATTGACGATGTCTCCTGGACAAAAGCCCGGCACACCATTCAGTTCGGCACGAACTGGCGCCTGATTCACAATAACCGCCAGTCAAACGCGCAGAATCTTTCGTATGGTTACGCCAACCTGTATTGGATGAGCCCATCCTTCATCTCCAATCAAGGGGTGAGCTTGGATCCCGGCCTGATGGGCTATAACGCCGGGGGATCCTACCCCTCCGTCGATCCATCATTCGGAGCGTCCTACGATTTCGCGGCTGTCCAGGTTGCGGGTCTTATGAGCCAGGTGTACACCGTGACCAACCAAGACAAAAACGCAAACCAAATCCCCAATGGAGCACTCGTTCCCCGCCACTTTCATAATTTTGAAGCCGAGATGTACCTGCAGGACAAATGGAGCGCGACGCCAAACTTGACCATCACGTACGGCTTGCGCTACTCGCTTCTGCAACCTCCTTACGAGGCCGACGGCAACCAGGTATCCCCTACTATCGACATGCACCAGTGGTTTGAGAATCGCATCAGCAATATGTATCAAGGCATCGTGGACCAACCGCTGCTCAGCTTCGGTCTCTCCGGACAGGCCAATGGCAAGAAGCCGTATTGGGCCTGGAACTACAATGACATTGCCCCCCGCTTCGCAGTCGCCTATGCACCGCACGCGGATGGCGGCTTCTGGCACAGTGTTTTGGGCGATAAGGGAAAGAGCTCGATTCGCCTCGGTTACGGCATTTACTACGACCACTTCGGCGAGGGAGTCGTCAATACTTTTGATCGGCAGGGTTCATGGGGCCTTACCACCACCATCAGCAACCCGGCCGGCGTTCTGGGTGTTGATACCACCCCGCGCTTTACCGGCTTGTTGGGCGCGGCCAATCTTCCGCCAAGTCCGGGAGTTCCGGCTCCCCACGGATTTCCCTACACCCCTTCGGCCGATCAAAATACCTACGGACTGGCTATCGCCTGGGGAATTGATGACAACCTGAAGACTCCCTACTCTCACGTGGTCGACTTTTCTCTTACCCGCGAACTGCCTCACAGCTTCGTCGTCGAAGCCACATACACCGGTCGATTCGCTCATCATCTCCTCCAAGAAATCGACCTCTCTCAACCGCTTGATCTGGTTGATCCGAAAAGCCACATGGATTACTTTGGTGCGACCCAGATGTTGGACAAGAACGCGTACGCCGGAACACCCGAAAGTTCGATTGCACCGATTCCGTATTGGGAGAATCTGTTCCCGCAAGCCGCCGGAGCCGGGAATATCATTGGTGCTGCTCCCGGCACTCCCGCCAATCCCACAGCTACGCAAAACATCTACGATCTTTACTATTCCAACTTGGGTAACGAGACTCTCTCCCTGGAAGACCTCGACGCGTTCTGTTACCCGGCGTGCGCCGGAAGCGGCTCCAATACGATCGGCGGGTTCGTCGGGCCCAACGGCACTCCCTTTTCCTTCTATCAGCCCCAGTTCTCCTCGCTTTACGGCTGGCAAAGCCGTGGTAACAGCAACTACAACGGCCTGCAACTTTCTTTGCGCCATGCGATGGCGGCTGGCCTGCAATTCGATTTCAACTACGTTTACTCGAAGTCGATCGATGTCGGATCCAATGCAGAGCGCGTGAACGGATTCGAGTCGAACGGCCTCGCCTATAACAGCCAGGTGATTAATGCCTTCTCGCCCAATATGTGGCGTGCCGTCTCGGACTTCGACACCACTCATCAGCTGAATGCGAATTGGGTATGGGATCTGCCCTATGGACGCAGCCGCCATTGGGGAAGTGGCGCTAGAGGTCTGATGAACGGAATTTTCGGAGGATGGGGTTTCAACGGCATATATCGCTGGACTAGCGGTTTTCCCTTCTCCGTCGAAGCTGGTAACGGATGGTCGACCGACTACGAACTGGCAGGCTCTTCCATTTTGACTGGTCCCAAACCGAAGACGGGTGTATTTATGGAGGCCAACGGCAGTCCTACGGTCTTTCAGAATCCTCAGCAGACTATCAGCTGCTCCTGCTCGCCGGGCTCCGCCTCCGGAGCAGTGAGCACTTTCCGGCCAACGTACGCCGGGGAAGCCGGGCAGCGCAATAACTTCCGCGGTCCCGGCTATTTCGGAATCGACGCCGGTCTCTCCAAAATGTGGAATGTGGGCGAACAAAAGGCGGTCAGATTCGCGTGGGAAGTGTTCAATGTTACGAACTCGGTGCGCTTCGACGCCGCGGGTTCTCTGATTGGACAAGATTTGGTGAACATCACTGGGTTCGGTATCTTCAACACTGAACTAACCGCGCCGCGTGTGATGCAATACTCGCTCCGATTCTCGTTCTAAGTTCCGACGAAGCAAAATTCCGAGGAAACAAGCGGAAAGACGGGCCTCTGCCGTCCTTTCTTCTTTGCCTTATTGGAACACTTTCTCTTAAGATTTCACGACAGCGGTGAGTCGCTCATGCGAAAACGGGTACGAACGTGCTCGGAAATCAGCTCGATCGCCGAGCGATTCGTAACCGGGTCGCTTTGGGCCAGATATCGCATTGCCTCCACCAGCAGCCGCTGCCCGTCTACGTAGCGCGGATCGGACGTGCGTTGTCGTTTTGTGCCGCGACCCAACTTCGGGGGAACCGGGATGGTGAACACTTTCGCCATGCGTGGACTCAGTTGAAGATTCTCATCGCAGTATAGCTGGATGCGCGCGTTTTCCGAACACAATCTTGCCCTTCAAATTCAGCTACTTAGCCCCGACGCGAGACAAATTTTGTCTTGCTCGTGGTTTTCAATCGAAATACGTCGCTGCTGATTTTCACGTTGACCTTGACGTTTGAGTACGTGGCCACGCGATAGTCACCCTGACCCTGCATAAATTGCTGTTTCAAGGAGATGCCGCGGCTCAAATCGATCCACAAATAGGCCTCCGTAAAGTAGTTCCGCACTTTATCACTTTTGGGTATCAGTTGCAGTTTTGCCGTCGGAGTGTTGTCGATCGTTTCTTCGCCCTGCAGATTTACGTCGAACGAGTTCTTCAAGTCCTGCCCACTGCCCCCGAAGCCGAGAACCAGATAGCTCTCAATGTCGTTTTGGTTAGCGCCCGCCGTATATTGCATGACCTGTTCAATCTTCGGCTGATAGACCTGAAGCTTGCCATCTTTATAGAACAGGAATTTCTGCTCCGGCTCCTTGATCTCCGCCATCATTTCAATTTGCTCGCCCGACTTGCGGTAATAAACCGTGCCTTTTTGGGTATCGGTTTCATCCACAACTTTCTGATATTGATCCCAGACAAAATCAGCCTGAGTAGTTTGGAAGTGAGCCGCCGCGGCGTCCATCTTTTGAAGGACGCTATCCAAGGTGACGGGCGCTTTGTTCTGGGCGGCGGAGAGAGAGCTCAACAGCATCATCCAAAGCAAGCCGATCGAGATCGTTCGAGTTTTTTTCACTATTCTCGTTTTACCCAAACCCGGTAACTCTCTACCCTGCCCTTCTTGTCAGGAACGGCTTCGTATTTCGTGATCGACACCGTGCCTGAGATCGGCTCGATAATGTGCAAAAGTTGATCGCGGACCGAACTATCGTCCCCCGGCGAAACTGCGCTTGCCGGAATCTCGTAAAGCAGTCCGCCTTCTGCCGCGGCGGTAACAACTACATCCGTCTGATGCGGATTGCGAGGCACAGGTTTGTCGTTGAAGTTAATCCAGTAGGGCGATGTAAAGATAAACAGAAGAATAATCGTGACCATGATGTCGTAGTGCATCGTGCCACGCTCGTGTTGCCATAAGACATAGCTGCGAATTACTCCCCACGCGCCTTTCATTGGAAGAGAAGGCGTGCCCGACGCAGCCGTGCTGATCTCAACATTTTGCAAGTCTAGTGACCGAGTCCTCTCTTGTCTACAAAGCTTCTAGCTCACGGCTTCTAGCTTCCAGCAAACCGCTGCATGCTTGGTTTCCACAGCCAGTAGCTAAAAGCTCTTTCGTTCGATGTGCTCGGCCCCAATATACGGCCGCAACGCTTCAGGAATCATCACGCTGCCGTCGGCTTGCTGATAGTTCTCCACAATTGCCACCCACGTACGGCCGACGGCGAGCCCGCTTCCATTCAGCGTGTGCACGAACTCGGTTTTGTTCTTTCCTTCCGGACGGTAGCGGATATTCGCACGACGCGCCTGGTAGGACTCGAAATTCGAGCACGACGAAATCTCGCGATACAGATTCTGCCCCGGCAGCCATACTTCAATGTCATACGTCTTCGCGGAAGATGGTCCCATATCGCCGGTGCATAACGCGACCGTGCGATAGTGCAGCCCAAGCTTTCGCAGCACGGTTTCGGCGTTCCGCGTCAGCTTCTCATGTTCTTCATAAGAAGTTTCCGGCCGCGAGAATTTTACCAGCTCCACCTTCTGGAACTGATGTTGCCGGATGATTCCGCGCACGTCTTTGCCATACGATCCCGCCTCGCTGCGAAAACATGGGGTGTATGCCGTAAGCAAGATAGGCAAACGTGTCGCATCGAGAATTTCATCGCGATAAAGATTCGTGACCGGCACTTCCGCCGTCGGAATCAGCCAGAGATCTTTTTCTCCATGCGGAACGCGAAACGAATCGGCCGCAAACTTCGGCAACTGCCCTGTGCCGTACATCGATTCGGAATTGACGAGATAAGGCGGCAGCACCTCGGTGTATCCATGTTCGCGCGTGTGCAGGTCGAGCATGAAGTTTGCCAGCGCCCGCTCGAGCTTCGCTCCCAGATCCCAGTACACGGCAAAGCGTGCACCCGTGAGCTTCACAGCCCTTTCCAGGTCGAGGACGCCAAGCTCCGCGCCAATATCCCAGTGTGCCTTGGGAGTAAAGTCAAACTTCGGCGGTGTTCCCCAGCGGCGAACCTCCACATTCTGTTCCGCGCTGTGCCCTACGGGTACGCTTTCATGCGGCACGTTCGGGATGCCTGCCAGAATCTCCTGCAAGCGAGCGTCGAGGTCAGCGGCGGTTTTTTCCCGAGCCTGGATTTGTTCGCGCAGATCTTTGGTTTGGGCGATGGCTGCCGTAGCGTCCTGCCCCGCCTTTTTCAGTTTGGCGATATCTTCCGACGCCTTATTCCGCTGCGCCTTCATGGTTTCGGCTTCGGTAATGGCCTGACGTCGATGGACGTCGAGCTCTCCGAAATCCTTGAGCACCGCCGCCGGATCGGCGCCGCGTCGGCGTAGCATCTCTTCGACTCGAGGCAAATTGTCGCGAACAAAATTTAGATCAAGCATGGTCTAGATCAGGCATGATTCAGATGAAGCATGGGACTCACTACTCTATCGGAAACCGGGCGATGAATGCATCTTTGCACGAACGGCGATATCAGCCCACTTCTGTCCGAAATAATTTCCCGATTAGCCGGTGATCCGTTCGAAACAAGACACCCTGTCCCGCAGTCGTAAACGGGACCTTATAGTCGAATCCTACAGTGCTGGCGACGCATCTGTTGCGGTACCATGCGAACCTCGGGGATGATCGGCGGGCTTGGGCCTGAATCTACGGTTGACTACTATCGCTCCATCATTGCGCGCTTTCGCGCCCTCAAGCCGGATGGGGGATATCCGCACGTGATCATCAACAGCCTGGACGTTGATAAGGGGATCGCGCTGCTTGATGCTGGGCGCCTCGGTGAGTTGGCCGACTATCTTACCACCGGTGTGGAGTTGCTGGTGCGTGCGGGCGCGGACTTTGGTTTCATCGCAGCGAACACGCCACATCTCGTTTTCGACGAGGTCCAGCGCCGTTCGGCTATCCCTCTGCTTAGCATTGTGTGCGTCACGTGTGATTACACTAAGACGCTCGGCCTGAAGAAGGTGGGCCTGTTTGGAACGGGGTTTACTATGCGGGCGAGCTTCTACCCGGAGGAATTCCAGCGGGCCGGGATCGCCCTGGTTCGACCAAAGGAATCAGAGCAGGAATTCATTCACGGGAAGTACATTGGTGAACTGCTGAATAACCGATTCTTGCCGGAAACCAGGACGGAGATTCTGAACATTGCGCAAAGGATGAGGAGCGAAGACGGCATTGAAGCGTTAGTCCTCGCCGGAACGGAACTCCCGTTACTATTACGCGACACGACCAGTCCGGGCATCCAGTTTCTCGATACAACCATCATTCACGTCGAAGCCATCGTTGACGAGTTGCTGAGGTGAACGCTGAGTTGCGATCATTAACTCTCGTTTGCCAGTGACTCAACTGAACCAACAACCGCCACATCGCTCACATCGTTCAACCGGCAGTGGCCAACCTTACCGGAGGATTTTTCGAATGCCTGCCGGGCTCCGGTTCATTGACGCGCTCGGCCATTAACTTTCAGGCCGGGGCCGTGAGCCGCGTTTCTGGAGTATTCGCAGCAGGAACGGTCGCACTTGTCGTGGTTGCACTCGCACCCTTCGCCCGCTACATTCCGAAATCCGCTCTGGCTGGTCTGCTCCTGGTTACGGCCGTCCGGCTGGTCGATTGGAAACGGCTGAGCTATGCTATGCGGGCCTCGCGCTACGATGCCGCCTTAGTTCTGGTTACTGCCTTTTCTGCGATCTTCATCAGTGTTGAGTTTTCCATCCTGATCGGCGTGGCCTTGTCGATTCTGATGTTTGTTCCACGCGCGGCACTGCTGCGTTGGAACGAGTTGGTGGTGAGCAGTAACCGCGTAGTCCGGGAGCGCGTTCTGGCGGACCGGCCGTGCACGGCGATGGTGATCTACGATTTGGAAGGCGAATTGTTTTTTGGCGCCGCCCCGGAACTCGACCGTTGTTTCGATTATTTGTAAGAAACTGCCAAAGCAGGTTACGGAAGACAGCAGGTATGTAAGCCAGACAAATGTGGTGCCGGGAGGGGGAGTCGAACCCCCAAGACCCGAAGGTCGGCGGATTTTGAGTCCGCTGCGTCTGCCAGTTCCGCCATCCCGGCTGAAGGGCTTTCAGTTGATGAGAAGACTAGCTTAATTGAGGGTTTGAGGCTTTGCAACCGCACTACTCTCAGCGCGGTCGCCGTGTGCGCTCCGCACTGCCTTAAGAAAAAGTAAATTCGGGCCAGTTATGCACTGTTTCGTCACGCTCGAACAGCAACCTCAGTCTTCGGTTCGGAGTCCTACTATTATGCCTCCGGCTACAGCTGCACCTGCTCGGTCATCGAAGGAACAGCCTCTTCTCTTTCGACGCAAGCGTTTTGGCAAGCTAATGGGTCTGATCGCAATTCTGGTTGGCCTGGCGATTGGTGCTTTTGCGTTTGGACTGAGCCGCAAGTGGCCTTTTGCCCAGGTTCCAACTCTGCAGAATCTCCGAGAGGCCAGCGACAGCGAAGTACAGGTTCGCTCTTTCCATCAGACTTATTTTCCTGCTCCCGGTTGCATCCTTGAAGGAGTGGTGTTTCATCACGGTCCAGCCAGCGGCAAGCCGCTCATCACCATCGAAAAGCTGACCATCCGCGGCAGTTACCTCGGCATCCTTTCGCAGCACGTCAGCCGCATCACCGCGGAGGGCATGCACGTTACAATTTTGCCCTTTGGCACGAACGCACCATTTCACACGACTCCCTCAAGAATCACGATCGACGAAATTGTCGCCAACGGAGCGACCGTAGAATTCGACTCCGACAAGCTAGACCAACGCCCACTCCTTTTTGACATTCATGAAGCTCGTCTGCAAAACGTGGGATGGAGCGCGCCCCTTACTTACCACGTAAAGGGGCATAATCCTGAGCCGCCCGGAGAAGTCAACGCACAGGGAAAATTTGGAGTATGGAACCTGAACGATCCTGGAAAAACCCCACTTTCAGGGAACTATACTTTCGAAAACGCGAACCTAAGTGTCTACGAAGGCATTGCGGGAACCTTATCCTCGACCGGTAAGTTCGGCGGCAAGTTGGCTCACATTGATATCTCAGGAACAACAGCCACTCCTGATTTCAAAGTGAAGTCAAGCAAGCATCCCGTAGCTTTGACGACGGCCTTCGACGCCTACGTGGATGCAACCCGAGGCGACACTTTTCTGAAGCGCGTCACCGCCGATTTTTGGAAGACTCGCATCGTGGCTGCCGGAAGTATTGCTACGTCCCCGGATGGAAAGGGAAAAACCGCGCTCATCGATCTCAAGTCTAACGACGCCCGCATCGAGGATCTTTTGTTGCTGTTTATCGAAGAGAAGCGCGCTCCCATGTCGGGTTCAGTTGCATGGCAGGCTCACGCCGAAATTTCCCCCGGACCGCAGGAATTTCTAAGAAAAATAAAGTTGCAAGGCGCCTTTGGAATCGAGGGTGGAGAGTTTTCCGATTCCTCCACGCAGTTGGGAGTGGACAAACTCAGCGCGGGTGCGCAGGGAGAAAAAGGCAAGGATCGAGAGGATCCCCAGACGGTGCTTGTCAACTTGAAAGGCCAAGTCGGCCTGCTCGGCGGAACGGCAAAATTTTCGAGTTTGTCTTTCAACGTGCCTGGGGCGAGCGCCTATCTTCACGGAACCTACGACCTGATCAACTACAGAATCGATCTGCGCGGGCAAATGAAAGTGGACTCGAAAATCTCGGACACGACCGACGGCTCCAAAGCATTCTTTCTGAAAATGATGGAGCCATTTTTTAAGAAGAAGCGGAAAGGCGAGATTGTTCCAGTGCGAATCTCGGGAACTTACGAACACCCGAGGTTTGGCCTTGACCTCGAAGACAAGAATGCGCGCAAAGTTCCGTCGCGATAGCTCCAAGCCGCCCGCGACGTACTACTTCAAGGACTTCGGATCCGATTTGTTTTCTGGCGACTTCTCATTCAGCAGAGCGATCAGTTGCTGTGCGGATTGCGGAAATCCTACTTTCCGGTCCACGATAATATCTCTTGCGTTTAATTTCTTACCGTAGAGCTTTTGATCGGCGTTCCCATCGGAGCGCAAAGTTGAACCTTCGAGCGATATCCCGGCAAACAATCCCTTGTTGCGGGAATAAGAAAGAATCTCCGCTTTCATGACAATGTCAGTCGCGCCTTCTGCTGTTCTTCCCTTCGGACCCGCGGCGGCCGAGGCGTCCGCGCCCAACTTCACTTTGCTCGATAGCAGGGAACGTGCTCCCTGCGGGTTCATCACCAGCAACACGAAGTCCGTGGCTTGGCCGCCCATCTGAAATCCGACACTCACTCCTTCGAGCGCATAGAGCGCCGGCGGACCCCATGGCCCGGTGTAGTGCGGCCCACTGCGGCATACCATCACTCCGCGGCCGTAGCTGCCTCCCACGCCGAACGCGCCCTTCTTCACGGAGGGCAGAATTACCACGCATTCCGCCTTATCCAGCAGGTCTTGCGGAATGTCGTCGGGAATATTCAGGACCTCCTTCATCACCTCGGCGGCTGCTTGTACTCGCTCTTCTTCGGCTGAGGCAGCCGCGAACGCCGCGGAGGCGCTTAACCATAATGCCATCAATAACACCGCAGCCTTTTTCATCTTTACCGCCGTGGGTTTCACCCTCGTGATCCTCCCAGAACCGGCCGATTTGCTTCGGTAAATGAGACTCTCCATCTTAACCTTTCCTTAATAATTGAATCAGACCAATCGGCGAAAACCAATCCGCGAAAACCCATGAATATTGAGTTACTTCGATGAGGCCGGTAACTATGGTGACGACTTCCAAGTACGACCAAACGAGTGCTCCTTTTGTAACTTGGACTTAGTGCGCAGCCCTTCTACAGTCAATGGATAGCGCGGGGAAGGCCATCTGGTCGTTCTGATCATTCGGCATTTGAAGTGCATCTAATGAATAGGAAGTGCATTTTGGGCTGGTTGGGAGTGAAAAATTTGGACTTTTCCGGCACGAAGTACACGGCGTGCGCAGGCCGGATTTTGGCGCTAGCGGCCACAATGGCCTTCTCCTGTCCGGGTTTTGCCCAATCAACTGCCTATTACGCGAGCGGCGTGTCCTCCGCTTACGCTGATCCTTCTCCTTCCGGGGCCAGTTCGAATGCCGGGTTGCCAGGGCTCTCGGACGATCCTCAAAGCGGCGCCATGCTCACCATTCGCAGGCGCGTCGATGAGGTGAACGTTCTATTCATCGCCACCGACAAACGCGGCAAATTCGTTCGCGACCTGAGTCAGAACGATTTCTCCATTCTCGACGATCACAAGCCGCCGCAATCCATTGTCAATTTTCGTCGCGAAACCGATCTGCCGCTCCACATGGGCTTGCTCATCGACGTGAGCGGTTCCGTGCACAGCCGTTTTGAGTTCGAGCAGAACGCAGCCATCAGTTTCCTGCAGCACGCGGTTCGCCCCGGCTTTGATAAGGCCTTCGTGGTGGGCTTCAACAAGCAAAGTCAGATGACGCAAGACTTCACCGACAATGTGCAACTGCTCTCCGATGGCATCCATCGCCTTCAGGATGGTGGGGGCACTGCACTTTACGACGCCATCTATCGCGCGTGCAAAGAAAAATTTCTCAAAGATCGCCCGGACCATCCCACGCGAAAAGCGATCGTAGTGGTCAGCGATGGCGAAGATAACCAGAGCGATTATTCGCGGGCGCAAGCCATTGAGATGGCGCAGCGCGCAGAAGTCATTATTTACGCGATATCAACCGATGACAGCGGCCTCATCCTGCGCGGCGATAAAGTGCTCGAGCAACTCGCTGAAGCCACCGGCGGCCGCGCTTTCTTTCCTTTCAAGATGAAGGACATCACTCACTCCTTCGCCGCCATCGAAGACGAGCTGCGCAGCCAGTACGTCGTCTCCTACAAGCCCGCCGACTTCGATGCCGACGGTCGTTACCGCTCCATCGAAATCTCCGCCCTCAAGAAAGACCTGCAAGTTCGCGCCCGCAAAGGCTACTTCGCTCCCCAGCAGTAATCGGTGTCCGTCTCCGACTCCCGGACCTTCGCAACCGCTCCTTGTTTCGGAAACCTTATTTCACCGGCGAACTCGTGCTAGTCCCGGAAGCAGAGAAAGAGAAGCGGAAGCCGCCCAAAGCTTTTGCGCCTGAGACTCACCACCCAGACCCAGTTCACTTTCCTTGCCGCAAATTATCAATCACCCGCCGCATCACCGCTCCGCCATACGCGCCGGCTATTCCTGGAAGGGCCGTTAGGAACGATCCATACACTTGGCCGCGTGTAGGATGCACCTTCTGAACTGCATAGGCCGCGAATTCAGCGAGCGGAACAAACGCCACAACCACTACCACCCAGCGCCACGGCCAACACGGCCGAAGCAGCCCCAGCAACATGCACGAGGTCAACACCAGGAGCGCGGTGAAGAGCAAATCATTGACGGCAACATCCACCCAGCCCGTTCCCATGCCCACGAGCGCGGCAAGAACATAGAACGGGATATCGCTGCGGGCTTGCGGCAAAACTGGATCGACCATCATTGTTGATTTATTGTTGATCGATGATTGTTGATTTTCCTGGACAGCGACCGGGGAATTCTCATCATCAATACGTATAAAACCCCCGTCCGCTTTTCCTTCCCAACCACCCCGCATCCACCATCTTGACCAGCAGCGGACAGGGGCGGTACTTCGGATCACCCAATCCGTCTTGCATTACTCGCATGATGTCGAGGCAAACGTCGAGCCCAATGAAGTCGGCAAGGGTCAACGGTCCCATAGGATGCGCCATGCCCAGCTTGAATACCTCATCGATCGCCTTCGGGGTGGCCACGCCCTCCATCACCGCATACATGGCCTCGTTCAGCAGCGGCATGAGCACGCGGTTGGATACAAATCCCGGCGCATCGTTGACCTCGACCGGCGTCTTATTGAGTTTCAAAGCCAGCTCGCGCACCGCGGTAAAAGTCTCTTGCGACGTGGCCAACCCGCGAATCACCTCGACCAACTTCATCACCGGGACAGGATTAAAGAAGTGCATGCCGATCACCTTGGCCGCCCGCTTGGTCAACGCGGCGAGCTTCGTGATCGAGATCGAAGAAGTATTCGACGCCAGAATCACCTCCGATCGCGCGAGTTGATCGAGATCGCGAAAGATTTCAGTCTTGATTTCGAGCTTCTCGGTTGCGGCTTCAACAATAAAGTCGCTGCCCGCCAGCTTGGCGCGATCAGTCACAGCTTCGATATTCTTCAGCGCGGAAGCCCGATCCGCATCCGTGATCTTGTTCTTCGCGACCTCACGGTCAAGATTCTTTGTGATTGTAGCCAGCCCGCGATCCAGAAACCGCTGTTCCACGTCACACAAAAGCACCGAAAATCCGCTCCGTGCAAACACGTGAGCGATGCCATTGCCCATCGTTCCCGCGCCGACCACGCCAACCTGCCTGATTTCCATTGGTAACCTCGCAGACCAGAGATCGCGATATCAAAACCTTCGAGTCTACCACCGCGACTGAATATGTCGGCGTACGTTCGGCAGGGAACTCTCTATGAGTGAGGCAGGCGCCTGCTTAACTGCGCACTACGGCCGCGGAGAATCAGTATGTCCAGTCCTTTGCAGCAACCCGAAAACTCCTACGCCGTTGGTTGTCCCGACATAGACCTTGCCCCCGGCAATCATGGGCGTGATGAACTTGTTGCCGGTGCCGAAGTGGTCTCGTCCCGAAGGCGCTTCGTTGCTGTTGTAAAGTTCATTCGCCAAGTCATTCGCATCGTAGGCGTGGAGCACCGCCTGCTCGCCGTTTTCAGAGGCCCAGACAATTCCGTTGCGCGATCCCTCTGCCGACACACTGGGCATTGCGCCGGGATAACCGAATTTCGTAGCCGTGATCGAAACCGGTCCGGCGCCAAGCCGGGCGTCCGTAAACCGAAACTCGCGCATGCTGTCGTTGACCGAACCAAAATACAGCCGCCCGTCAAAAAACGCGGGCGCGCCGCGAAAGCGCTCGCCCTTCAGCGCCTTGGGAAGTTCCTGATAAATGTTCTCGTTCCCCTGCGGGTTGAACTTCCCCATGCCCTCACGATTCACCAGATAGATATTTCGATCTTTTCCTGATCCCACAGCCAGGCGCCGGATTTTTCCCGTCGGGTCCGTCATATCGGGCAGCACAACCGGACCGCCAGCGCCAAGGTCCTCGTCCGCCGCATTTTCGGCGTCGACGTTAAACATCGTGAAGTAGTCGACCACCAAGAGCTTGCCGCCGGCAGTCGAAATCTTCAGAAATGAGTTTCCAAAGTCGTCCCGAGACGGAAATCCGTCGGCGTTGAGCGTTGTATCGAAGGTTCCATTCGCGACCATCAAATAGATGTTGCCTTGATCGTCCGCGGCCGGTCCGGCGCCGCTCTGCCACACTGCGCCTTCTTCGCCATTCGGCGTCAGGTTGAGCACGGCAGTCTGCTTCAAGGTTCCTGCGTTGTAGCCCATAACCCATCCGTTGTAGGGGTTGATGTCGCAATGCGAGGTCCAACTGGTGTAAATCACCCCGTTCAGCAGGAGAAGCGCGGCGCGTTCTTCATATTGTTTTGGATCGAAAATCTCTGCGCCGTCGTGGCTTGACGCTCCGGTTCCTGGAAATGTGGCTTTAATTTCGACGGGTCCTCCGAACTCCTCACTTCCATCCAGGAGATCAAGCGCGTGGAGTCTCTGCAGATATCGGCCACTCTGATCCTTGCTCATCGAGACCACGTAGATCGTGCCATGTGGACCTTGTTTGCGATCGATGACGGGGCTGGATGTGATTCCGATTTCTGGCGTGACCTGGGAGCAGCCGCGATCATCCGAAGGTGATTCCTCGGGGCCGAGCGTCCGAACGTGCCAGAATTCCTTTCCCGTAGCCGCATCAAATGCATAGACGCTGTCATGCTCCGTGGCCACGAACAACACATTCCTGAATCCCTGGTTCGGGATTTCCAGCCTCTCGGCGTAAAGAGGCTCCGCATCCACCTTGCCGTCCACACCAATGACGAACAACTTGCCGAACGTCTTTGGACTTACATTCTGCAATGTCAGGATTGTTTCCTTCAGGTTCTGTCCAGTCCGCGCATTGTCGTTATGCCAGGTCAGAACATCCTGCGCTGGCGACGCGTGGCACATGCATAGAACAACAGCACTCAGGGTGAGGCTTGCTAAAAGTTTCTTTCTTCCAAGGCATTTCATGAATGACCTCGAACATCTGAAATCAGCTCATTGCGAATTCCTGGCTGTAGCTTTGACGTGCGAAATCGGGTTCGGTTTCCGATGCTACAATTAGAATGAAAGCTGATCAACAGAAGATCGAGCGGTCCATCTCTGGACCTGAATTCGTCTCAAGGAGCACATCCCATGGCCATTGCCGAAGCCCCCGTCCGGCCGCCTACGCAATCATCCCACCAAGGCCCGTTCATCAATGAGCCCTTTTACGACTTCCGCCACGAAGACAACGCGCGCAAGATGCGAGCCGCCATCGAGCGCGTGCGCGGTCAACTGGGCCGTGAGTTTGACCTCATCATCGGTGGCCAACGCGTTAAGACTGCAGACAAAATCAAGTCGCTGAATCCCTCGCGCCCCTCGCAAATAGTCGGCATCCACCAGAAGGCCGGCAAAGAGCACGTCGAGCCTGCCATGCAGGCCGCATTGAAGGCCTTCACGACCTGGAGCCGCACCTCGGTCGAAGAGCGCGCCAGCCTGCTGTTTCGCGCCGCCGACCGTTTGCGCGAACGCAAAATGGATTACATGGCCTGGCTCGTCTTCGAAGTCAGCAAGAACTGGGGCGAGGCCGACGCCGATATCTCCGAAACTATCGACTTCTGCGAGTTTTACGCCCGCGAGGCTCTCCGATTCGCAAAAGCTGAACCCCCCGTGCAAATGCCCGGCGAGCACGGTTCGCTCATGTATATCCCCCTTGGTGTGGGCGCAGTGATTCCGCCATGGAATTTCCCCTGCGCCATCATGGCGGGAATGACTCTGGCTTCGATCGTCAGCGGCAACACCGTCATCCTCAAGCCTTCCAGCGATTCTCCTACCATCGCCGCAAAATTTGTGGAACTTCTCGAAGAAGTTGGCATGCCCGAAGGAGTGGTGAATTTCTGTCCAGGCGCAGGCGCCAGCTTTGGCGATGCCATCGTCGCGCACCCGAAGACCCGCTACATCGCCTTCACCGGCTCTCGCGAGGTTGGCCTTCACATCAACAAAGCCGCCGCCACGCAAGCTCCCGGCCAGGTGTGGATCAAGCGCACCATCCTTGAAATGGGCGGTAAGGACGCCATCATCGTAGACGCCGACGCCGATATCGATTCCGCCGTCGAAGGTGTTGCTCAAGCTGCATTCGGCTTTCAGGGACAAAAATGTTCGGCCTGCTCGCGCGCCATTGTCGACGAACGTGTGTACGATAAATTCCTCGAACAACTTAAGGCGCGCGTCGAAAAAATCACCGTTGGCGACCCTGCGGAAAACGCCAACATGGGCGCCGTCATCAACGAAGCCTCGATGAAGACCATCCTCGCATATATCGAGCAAGGCAAGAAAGATGGCCGCCTTCTCACCGGTGGCGAGCGCGTGACCGAAGCAGGAGAAGGCTACTACATTCGCCCCACGGTGTTCGCCGACATTCCCGCGAAATCAAAACTCGAGCAGGAAGAAATTTTCGGGCCGGTACTTGCCGTGATCAAAGCTCGCGGCTTCGATCATGCTCTTGAAATCGCGAACGACACGGAGTTCGGGCTTACCGGCGCCGTCTATACCAAGTCGCGCGACAAGATCGATCGCGCCCGGCGCGAGTTCCACGTGGGCAACCTTTACATCAACCGAAAATGCACGGGGGCCATGGTCGGAGCGCATCCCTTCGGGGGCTTCAACATGTCGGGAACCGATTCCAAGTCTGGCGGACCCGACTATCTGTATCTGTTCACGCAAGCGAAAGCGGTGGGAGAGAAGATCAGCTAAGATTCTTGAAATGCTGGACAAGCGTGAGCTTCACTTGCGAATCCCTCGCCCGGCACACCCTGGAGATTGTTGTTCTGTTTTCGTAACTCCGGCTGCCAGCGAACGGCCTAAAACTTTTAATCTGTGCTTTCCCCCTATTGCCTGTTCGTTTTTTGTAACACGCAGCAAGTTCTCGCCCCTCCTCCCGGCTTTTCCGATATAAACACTAAATTCGTAAGAAACCAAGCTCGCGCTGCGGCGCGATGGGTTTCGGGCCCAGACTGAAATGAAATGAGGCGAACAGTATGTCGAACGTACAGAGATTGGGTTTCCTATCGATCCTCGTGTTCGTTACCTGCCTCCCGAAGGTTGCCAGGGCGGGCTGCTGGGATTACTACAATGTGCCGCGGACGTGCACCGGAGCGAAAGGCTGCAGGGGCGAGTACATTACAAGCATGTGCACATTTGGATGTGTGTCCGGCGACTGCGTCGATAACGGCAATAGCGGTTCGTGTTGCGGACACATCTACTACAACGCCCAGATCTCGGGGGACGGCGGGGACTGCGACGGCTTCGATTGTGGCGATTCACGTGTGCGACCCGTCCACCCACGCAGTGAACAGAGCCGGCATGGTAAAGAGCTTTGGCGCGGGGCGGTGCTGGGTCAGGTGGAGTTAGGGGATGGACTAACCTACCGGCCACCTCGCTTACTGTTCGTGCCGGATAGGTGCGCTCGCCGATACGCGGTTGTTGTGGAAGAAAAGGCGGCGGTAGCGGCGGGAGGGATGTAACCATGAGGCGGTTCATAGTTGGCCTGTTCTGTACTTTGTGTCTTCTACCCGGAGCTCTCCTCTGGGGACAATCTTCGGCTCCCGCCGCGACTAGCAAAGCCACAAAACCAAAAAGTAAGGAGACACAAGCCACCGCCGGACGCCTCGAGGTTTTGGAGACGATTGTTGCGCAAGGACAGGTCGCAAATAGCTTCTCGTATCTCAACTGCGATCACGACGGCAACATCTATTTCTCCAGCGACGTCTACGGCACCTCGGCGGTGCACAAGTTAAATCCAAAAGGACAGGAGGTCGCATTGTTTCGGCCCAATGGAAACCCGGACCTGAAAACGATCGATGCGTTTGGTAAATTTGTGATCGCGGAAGATGGGGGGCTGAGCCTGCTCGTATTCCCGCATGAGATCGACCGCTACGTCAATGTCTACAAGCCGGACGGATCCTTTAAGTCGACGATCAAGCTGCAGCCCGGTTTCCCCTGGATGGCATCTGTGCTTGCTGTCTTTCCGCAGGGTAATTTGTTCGTGTCGGGGCTGGAGTACAATCACGACCGTACAAACCCCGCGAGGTGGCCGTTCAATGGAATATTTTCCACCAGTGGGACGCTGATGAAAGAAGTGAAGCTTGAGGATGATGAAACGCTTCATGACCTGGCTGCGGCCGGCGACAAGCGTGTAACTTCGCCCACTGTCCCGTTAGCCAATCACTCGATTGAATTTAGCCAGGCGGAACTGGCGCGCGATGGAAATGTTTACCTGATGCGCTGGACCGATCCGGCTATCTTTTATGCTATCTCCCCCGGAGGGGAAGTGGTGCGGCGCTTTACTGTCGATCCTGGGGATTCTGGCTACGACCCATTAGTGATGCACGTCTCAGGAAGCAGGATCGCAGTTCTGTTTTTCCAGTCACAAACGACGGAAGTCCTCCTCAAGGTCGTGGACCTGGAAGGCCACAACATTGCCACGTATCACGAATCGAAGGCCGACGCCGACTCACAACCTCGCAGCCTCGGATTAGGGTTTGCTTGCTATACGGAAAATCCAGAGCGCTTCACCTTTATGTCTTCTGGAGATGATGGACAACTGCAATTCCTCATTGCCGAGGCGAGATAGCGGGTCAGCGGCTTGATCTGAAGACTTGCAATACGCCCAAGATCTCAATGGGCCCAAAAAGGGCGTGAGATCGAAAGGGCGACGGGGATCGAAAGGGCGCGGCCTTAGTCGCGCCGTCCAAGTCCCGCAAGGATGCGGGCTTTAGCCCCTGAGAGACGTTCTATCCCACCGGAACCGGATTCCGCTCCACAAACTGCCGCTGGTGCCAGTAGGGATAAACCGGCGTCACATCGCTCGCGGCGTCCAGCTTCGCGACTTGCTCGCGCGAAAGATTCCAACCCTCCGCTGCCAAATTCTGCCGCAACTGTTCTTCGTTGCGCGCCCCCATGATTACAGAGGAGACCGACGGCCGCTGCAACAACCAGTTCAGCGCCACTTGCGGAACCGTCTTTCCCGTATCTTTAGCGATTTCATCCAGGGCGTCAATTACTTTGTACAGATGCTCGTCGTTTACGGGTGGTCCCTGTTCCGTAGTTTTATGCAGTCGACTCTCCGCCGGTAGAGGTTTTCCGCGCCGGATCTTTCCCGTCAAGCGCCCCCATCCCAGAGGACTCCACACCAGCGCGCCCACTCCCTGATCCAATGCCAGAGGCATGAGCTCCCACTCATACTCTCGGCCAATCAGCGAGTAGTAAACCTGATGGCCTACGTAGCGCGTCCATCCATACCGGTCCGACACGCTCAAAGACTTCATCAAGTGCCAGCCGGAGAAATTCGAGCAGGCAATGTATCGCACCTTCCCGCTCGCCACCAGTTGATTAAGCGTGCTTAGAACTTCCTCGGCCGGGGTGAGCGCGTCGAATCCGTGCAGATGATAGATGTCGATGTAATCCGTGCCCAGCCTTCGCAAGCTAGCCTCGCAGGCTCGGATCAGATGATACCGCGACGATCCCAGATCATTCGGCCCGGGTTGATTTCCCATGCGGAACGTCGCTTTGGTCGAAATCAGAACCTGGTCGCGCCGTCCGGCAATCGCCTTCCCTAGAATGGTTTCGGAGAGGCCGTCGGAGTAAACGTCAGCGGTGTCAAAAAGGTTGACGCCCGCTTCCAGGCAAATATCGACAAGACGCGTGGCCTCGGCTACGTCACTCGCGCCCCATGCGCGAAAGAACTCGTTCGATCCACCAAACGTTCCCGTGCCAAAACTCAACACGGGTACTTTCAAACCAGAGCGTCCCAGGGTGCGGAATTCCATGCGAAGTAGATGCCGCAAGCCGTAGCGAGGATGCGCCGAAGAGACGCTTAATACTATTCAACCTCCCGACGAGCCACACGCCCGACTCGTGTTAGCATTTTGTGCATTGGCGAGATGGAGGGCATTCCTTGCATCGGCTCCAAGACGTCGGGTGGACTCTTGGGTTGGTTGGGTCTTTCTTGCTGTGGCCAGCCGTTCGTTGGCTCGCGAAGCGTCGTAGATGGCCGCTGGAACGAATTCGTCACTGGTTTTGTATTGCGTTGTGCGGAGTGCTCGGCCTCCTCTTTGTGCCTGAGCTGCTTACCCATCCTGGCGAGGCCCTTCTGGCACTGGCTGTTCCTATTCTGGTCTGGCTCCCCCTCTACCTCCTGGCAGCGCGGAGAGGAGTATCAATGAAGCCCCTGCAGAAATGGCTCGCGCTCGCGTGGACTGTGCTTCTTCCTATCGCATTCTTTACGGAGGGTCGTCCGCTGCTCAACCGCGTTGCGAACGTAGGCTTTGTATCGGCAATGGTACTGAGTCGTGGATCGAACATCGTTATGCGTTTGAGACTATCAGCGCCGGAGGGTCCAAAGTACGCTTTACGATTCCCCAAGGGGTGCGTGTGAATGTGCAGAGCCCGAGTGCCGTTGCGGCTTGGTATACAGAGAAGCTGGGTGGAACCGGCGGCGGGGGAGACCTCTGGACGCCTCTATTTGAAAGGCAAGGAGGATGGAAATCCAATTGTCTTGGTGGCGCCTTACCCTTTCAGGTCCTACACGTATCCGTTACTCTTCACCGAGAGCCTCGACATCATGCGGGATGTTTTGAGTACGCGGGGCGCGGAAGTGGGGCAGATTGAGCGGGATCGTATGGGCACACGAAATTTTGAGATCCGCGACCCGGAAGGCAATGTCATCGACATAGTGGAGTCAAGTTAGATCCCTCGCGAAGACGCGATTCTTAGCGAGACAAAAGCCGCCCCGCAGGGCGGCCGCACTTCACAAAACTCATTACGGCATTACTCCCGCCGGCGTCTGCGGGGCCGGACCTGCCGTGGTTGCGGCAGCCGCCTCATTCAAGATCCTGTGATGAATCGTGAAAAGAGCCAGCTCCAGCCGATCTGACACTCCGATCTTGTCATACACGTTGCGCAGATAATTCTTAATGACCTGCTCGGTTGTTCCCAGCTGCGTGGCGATTTCTTTATTCTTGTAGCCCTGCACGATCAGCGCCACAATGCGCAGTTCCTTCGCGGTGAGCCGATCACGCACCCGCAACCCGACCATATCGTTTTCGGTGAGCTCGCTCGGCACCGCAACATCTTGCACCCAGGTTTCTCCGCGCGCCACCTTGCGCACACAGTCCACCAGCGCCGCGCTGGTCACGTTGCGATAGACTACTCCATGCGCGCCGTTCGCCATGTGCCGCTGGGCGCTTTCGCCGGTATCGGCCAGCACCACCACGCGCGTCTTCGCCTTGTTCGCTGCCTGCACGATGGCGGCAAAATCGTTGTGAAAGCCCGCCGCCACTACCAGAACCGCGGCACGAAATTTATCCAGAGCCATGAACATCTGCTCCGGCGTTTGAGCCTGCGCCACAATGCGCATCTCGTCTTCCACCGCCAGCACCTTTGCAATGCCCGCCCGGAAGATTGCCTGGTTATCGGCAAGAATCAATTTAAGCATGTCGTTGGCACTCCAAGAAACGGCTTAAAAACTCGCTCTGCTGCCCGGGATTGTTAATTGATGATTTCTGATGGTTGACTATAAAGCTCGCGTCCAGCCGATTTTCGATCGGCAATCATCAATCAAAAATCAACAATCTCATTATGAGTTCCTCACGAACTCGTAGGAGTCGATCACGCAGGCAACGCCTTTGCCTTCTTCGCTGGTTCCAGTGGGGTCGGCGCGCACCACGCGTCCCTTGCATTGGATGACCACGTTTTCCTTGCCTCCGGTGACATCCGGCGGCAGCGTAATCTCAAACTCCACTGAGGAGCCGACGTCCAGCGACGCGTCGGCGCGGATATAGACCCCTGCCGCGCTCAAGTTTCCAGTTGTCCCCTTCGAGTCGCCGCTGGGGGCATCGCTATGCAGCTTGATGGGCAATTCCAGCGGAAATCGCTTTCCGGTCCGCGCTTCTTCGGACACAGTTCCTCCTCTTTCGTGGCTTGGTCCTTCTCGCTTCGCAAACTTAGCGAAAGCCATCGAACTACGCTCCCATGGATCCGGACTCGACCACTTAGCCTTCTGGGCCGTTTATATCACGGATAGCCCTTCGATAAAAGCCTGATTATGAGTTAGTTAAGGGTAGAACCTAGATTCCCCCCGTCCGCTCAAGTCTGAAGTGACCCTGGATTCGCAACACAGACCAAAGCCACGAAAACGAGTCATTGCCACGATTCGGTAACTGCCCTGGTCGCAAGTTTCCATCAACCATCCATCCGTGGCATGTCCGACCGATTGTCGTCCAAAGCAGATGACGGCGGGTTAGTGGAGCGCTTCTCCCTCCGTTAGCTACGGATGAGCAGCACGACAGCAATACCCAACCCAAGGTAAGCCCCTCGATGATGAGCGCGTAAGAGGTCAGGTTTTTCGCCCGATCAAATCGGGCCAGCAACCGACTAACGCCGATTCCCACAAGAACAAAGGGCGACAGGAACAGCCTGCACAAAGAGATAAGGCTTACGCTTTGCGCCACATGATTCTCGCGAAACAAAGACAAACTCAGGCAAACCGGTGCGCTGACGCTGAGACCCAACAGAAGTTGCGAATATCTTGTGTAATAGGTCTCAAACCTTGCCATGCTCCAGATCAGAAAGAAGGTTGGGACCATGAAGAGACAGACGATGAAGATTGCGAGGAATACGTCGCCCGCAGCATACATACCGCCAGCGGCCGCGACATCAGCGGGATGAGTGAGTTCCAGCAGGTATCTCGCAAAGAGTAATCCCGCCGCAATCATCAAGACAGCGGCATACCCCAAGGCAATGAACCACAGCTGCACTCGCCAGGCGATGGTTTTCACGAGTGCATTCTACGCGCAGAGCGCAACGAGGACACTCCCATCACATTATTCCCGCCACACGGTTCCAACGTAATTTATAGCTTACGGCAGGTTGCCATATCGATAAAAGCCTGATATTTGGTTAGGGTAGAACCTAGGTTTTCGCCGTCCGCTCCACTCTTAACGAACCGCTCTCTATTCAGTCTTCTACAAGGGACTTTAGTCTGGATAATGCCTGATCCCACTGCTTGGAGACGAAATCGAGGTACTGCTTGACTCCCTTCATGGGCTGCGGATCGAATTCGAATAAGCTTTGGCCGCCTGTGCGAAAGCTACGCACGATCCCCGCTTTCTCCAATACTCAACACGGACGGAACCTTTGTTTAAAGCAACCTTATCGCGAAGGCTTCGAAAAGGGTTGTGCCGGGCCTCGGCCTGACAGGTCGGTTCCCGCAACTAACCCCCACCCTTTGGGTTTAAAATAGGCAGAGTTCCCGCCGGGTCGATACGATCGCCTGACGGCGGCTTCGGTCATAGGGTTCAGTTTCGCGGGTTCTCTCGCGGCAACGCTATGTAAGCCACTGAAAGGGCAATTATGAGACTCCAAACGTATTCCCCCGCGTTACGGACTCCCAGCGTTCCTGAGTTAACCGAAAAGTTCATTGAACGCAAAGAGCGCACTTTTCCAGCCTGGATCGCGCTCGCCGCGCTCTTAATGGCGTCTCCACTTCAAGCCCATTCTCAGGATAGCGGTCAGTACGCTCCGGACCAGCAAGGCTACGACCAGCAAGGCAATCAGCTGCCACAATCCTATGGACAAAGACAATACGACGGATCGCCCTCTTACTCGCAACCCTCTCCGGATTCAGGTCCTGCTCCACAAGGTTACGGACAGGCGCAACCGCTGAGTGCGCAGGATCTTGAGCAACTCGTCGCACCCATCGCGCTCTATCCAGATTCGCTGGTCGCCCAGATATTGACTGCCTCCACCTATCCGGAGCAGGTCGCGGACGCGCATCAGTGGCGACGGTCCCAGGGCTACGCATCTTCCGACCAGATTGCGGCAGGCGCCGACGCGCAGTTTTGGGATCCGAGCGTGAAGGCTCTCACGGCATTCCCTCAGGTGCTGTCGCAGATGGATCAGAACCTGCACTGGACGAGTGAGCTCGGCGAGGCCTATTACAACCAGCCGCAGGATGTTCTTCAGGCGGTACAGGTGATGCGCCAGCGAGCCCAGGCGGCTGGGACCTTGCGCAGCACTCCGCAGGAAGTTGTGAGCTACGATCAGGGCAACATTGTGCTGGCGCCGGTAAATCCGCAGGTCGTTTATGTGCCGGCCTACAACCCGTGGGTAGTGTATGGACAGCCGGTCTCGCCTTATCCCGGCTTTTCGTTGCTCGGAGCGCTGGGTTCATTCTTCGGCTCGTCACCTCTGCAGTTCGGCCTGGGGATCGCCATGACGGCTTTCAGCCACACTCCATTCGGATTGCTGGCATGGGGCTTGAACTGGCTCACTCAATCGGTGCTCTTCCATGGTTCCGATTATTATTCGCATAGCGCCACGGTGGCCGACTGGGGTTTGCCGCACGGCGGCCCTCGCGCTTGGCACGGCCGCCAAACCGCCAACTGGTCGAACCGGTCTTATCGCCCAGGTCAACCTGGCAGCGGTTACGGCCGGGCTGGCAGCGGATACAGCGGTAGTTACAATGGCAGAAGTTCGCTGGGATTTGCCGCAACGCATGATAGAGCTTACACCGCGAACCGGGCAGGCGTAGCGGCAAGATACAATCGCGGTCACCAGACCACCGGAGCCGGCTACACGCGGAATTCGCGGGAGGCGTATAACAGCTTCCGCCCGGCGGTCGGCAGGTCGCCATACGGTTCGCAGCAATTCAGATCGCCGCAGTCGCAGTATGGCCGTTCAGCCTATGGCGGCTCCGGTTTCAACGGTTCCGGCTTCAGTAATAATAGGTCCATCAATAACAGGTCCGTCGACAATCACGGCAGCCGGGTCGGGTCTGCCTACAGCAATTCGATGCGAGCCTACCGCGCTCCAGGTTCCGGCTTTCAGCGGAGCGATTTCGGAAAGCGGTCTTCTGGCAGCTTCAAGGGCAGCGGCTTGAAGAGCGGTGGTTTGAAGAGCAGCGGCTTTGCCGAGTCTTCGGGCAAGCGCTCACGCTCGGGCGGCTTCCATTTTGGCGGCGGCAAGGAGCCGAAGGCCCCCAAGCATTCCGGCGGGGGCAAAAGCTTCAGCGCTCGCTCGCACGGAGGTGGTCATTCCGGTGGCCACAGCCACGGCGGCAGCAGACACCACGGCTAAAGACAAACGTAGAAGACTCGATGCGCTTTCCCTGAACGCGCTGGAATTCCGCTTGATGTTCGCTACCCAGGAGCACAACTATGGTCGATTTATCAATCGCAAACGGCCACCTGGTGTTGCATGTACGCGGAGCCGACAAGCTGTGGGCTTTCAAGAGTTCGCTGGAAATTCCCTTGCGCCACATTGCGGAGATTCGGGCGGACCCCGAGACCGCGCGCGGGTGGTGGCATGGACTCAGAATGCCCGGCACCAACATTCCCGGCGTGCTGACCGCCGGAACTTTCTATCAGGACGGCAAGCGCGTCTTCTGGGATGTTCACAATCCCGAGAATACCGTTGTGATTGAACTGAACGACGAGCGCTACAACGAACTCATCGTCGAAGTTGCCGACCCGCAGAGAGCGGTGGAAGAAGTCAGGGCCGCATTGCCGCGCTAGAGCCGTGCGCTTCAAGACTGCTCAATAATAAGTCAAGGTCCGCTTAATCACAGTTGATGACTGGAATGCGGCATCGGCACTGGAGCGATACGAAGTTGATTGCTCTATCCAGTTTTCGCTGTGATCATACTTGTAGGCATAGCGAACTTCGGAGTAGGAAGGCAATCGCGCAGCAGGATTAGTTGGATCGGTTTTTTCCACCAACTGTGAGCTTCGAGTAATCTCTGATTCCACGTCTCCATGTTCATTATAAGTAGTCTCGATCTCATCTTGCTGGTTGAAAATTCGCCGACTGGTATGGCTCACTCGGCCATGAGTGTCGTAGGCGTAGGAAACCGTATACGGCCCGGATTGGCCCGCCATCAGTTTCGTAAGCTGTGTGCGTAACTCCTGCTGCAGGTCATCGCGGGAGAGACCCGATTGTTCCAGCATCTGTGCGCGGACTTCCTCCGGGAAAATCGTCTCGGGATTATCCAGAATCTGCTTTTCTTCCAGAACGAGTCCGTGTCCATCGTAGGTTCGTACCGCACGGCTCACCAACTCACCGCTGGCGTCGCGCACCTGGACTTCCGCGGCTCGGTCATGTTCGTCGTAAATCGTGGTTGCGCTCCCTCCACCCGGCAGGTTCGGCGCCCGATCCGCAGCCTCAAACGGTGACCCTCCTTCTGCGACGTCGGGACGGTAGTCCGCGGGACGAGAGATTACGATCTTGGTTTTTCTTCCGTTTTCGTCGTAATCAAAAGTGACGGGGTTGTCAGGTCTACTCCCATCGCTGATGTTCTGGAGCCTGCCGCCATGATCGTAGGAGTAGATGGTTTCCGTGGTTGCCTGCCCTTCCTCTCCCGAGGCCGCTTTCAGCAGCCGGCCGGAAGGATCATAGGAGTAGCGCGTTAGCCATTCTGAGCCATCGAAGTTACGCACACGCGTGGCCAATGTGCGGCCACCGGTATCGTATTCCGTCGTGTACGTCGAACGAACGTCGGGATAAGCTTTGCCTTCAGCGTCTGTGATGCCGGAGTAGGTTCTTTCTTCAATACACGACTTTACCGGACCGCGTAAGCCACGCTGTTCCCGCTCTGACTTTGTTGCAGTGCTCTCTTTAGGCGCTGTGACCTGCGCCGTTGTCAGCGGCACAGCAAGAACCGAGATCAACAAGACAACGAATCTGGTCCAATTCACAGCCCCATTGCAGTCCGCCCGGAAGGCCATGTCAAGTTTATTGTTGTAACATCGCGTTTGCACTCCTTAACCAGGTTTGATTGACTGGGGGAGATTGACACGTTTGATTGACCCGGTTTGATTAACCAGATTTTAAGTGCCATCCAATGTTCGGGACAAGGTTCCAGGCTATAGTCAGTTACAACCGAAGCCCGTTGTGGGGATTGTTTCCCTAGGCGATTCCTTAACAATCGCCCCCGGGACCGTTACGCGAGCCGCACTCCTTCCACAGCTTCTCCCAATTCCACATCCCCGATGTCACCTTAACGGGTAACGGGAATCCGAGCTGATGCGCGAGCATGCACACCTGTCCGCGATGGTGGGTTTCGTGAGAAAGCATGTAGCACAGCATCTCCGGGCCAACCGGCCAGGGCCGAGCCCAGCCGTCTCTGCGAAACTTCCCGACGCGGCCACCGCCGCCGAGCGCTTCCGCGAGCATCTCGGCGCAGCGAGCGGCGCTCTCGGCCAACCCCGTGCGGGCTTGCTGCGGCGTGCAGTCCGCGCGATTGAGCTGTGGTGGAATCTTCAAATGCGGAGCTGTAAGCCTGACCCACTTGGTGCGGACATTGTGCATGTGCGTGAAGATCGCCGCAATGCTGCGGGTCGTAATTTTTCTGGTCGTGCCGGGCGGCTTGGCTGTTGGTAGTTTGGCGGTCCAGGCGGCCGGGTCAAGATGTTCGATAAGAATCTGGTTGATGCGCTCATTGGCGGCAAATATCTGAACCGCGGCCCGGCCGAGTTGAGTGTGAATCTTCTCTGGACGAGCCTGGTATCGCCGAATTTTGTCTTGACGCGTGTTCACGGTTCCCTCTCCTGGACCTAATGATACTTCTGGGCCGTCGCCAGTCCTCGGCTCGTGGGCCTCACTTGTCAAAGGAAGGCACAGTCACGGCCCCATGCCCGTAAGCGTTAGCAACTCCGAGAGCTTAGAACTTCTTACTGCCCTGACAATTCCAATCAAAGCAGAAGCGACACCCCCGCATCGAGGGTGCCGGGCATGGTATGCCGACCTCCGCCCGCGCGAAAGGAGTGAAAGAGAATTTACTGTTTCATCGCCACAAACTGACTGGTGGTTCCGTGCAGTTTGTCTTCGACCATGATTTTTGCCGTTTTACCGTCGGGATCGAGCGTCATTTTGAAGACAGTAACCACCTTGTCGCCGCGCTTGTCGGTCTCCACAAGAGTGTCTTTGCCGCTCATCTTCACCGAGACGCCGGTGGTACCAGGATCACCTTTGTACGGTACTTCTGTCCCGTTCAGTTTCGCAGTATAGGATTGGCCAGTCGGAGTGGTCATAGTCAACTCGTCGCCGCTAACTTTGTACGTCCACGTAGTCGCATTGTCGGAAAGGGTCTCGAATTTCGCGATTCGCCACGAACCGGAAATGGCATTCGCTCCAGCGGGACCTTTGGTCACACGGGTTTCCTCTCCCTTGCCGGTAACTGGCGCAGCGTTGCTGTTGCTGCTGTCGCTAAATTCGAAGGTTAGCGTGTTGCCATCCGGCGAAACCGTTGTCTTTACAGTTGCGACCGACTTACCGTCCTTCTTGTCGGTTTCCTCGATCTCGTGGTCGCTTACGACCGTTACCGCCGCAGTGTCGTAATAGGGATGTCCCGTAACTGGTTGGTCTTGTCCGTCAGCTTTGACCTTGACGGGCGGAGCACAGGTCTTGCATTCGTACATGCCGTTTTGCAGCAAATACACGTCAGGCTTTTTGGGAAATTCCGCTTTGTTCATGTCAATCTTCCACGTTCCGTCGAAGGTGCTTTGGGCCAGCATCAAGACGGGCGTGACCAACACCATCAGCGATACAGTCAGAGAAACCTTCTTCATAGGCCTCCATCCGTTCGAAATGAGTTTTCTTTACGCCTCAGGGACGGGACGGATTGTACACCTCTTTTTGCCCCGCGCTGATCTGCTCGAACCGAGTTCCATCTTGGCCGACTCGCGGCCGGTACTGCCAGTGTGGTCCGAATACCAGCAACGAATTCCTCCGTGGTACCGTCTGATGAGAGCTTCTTTGTTATTCCAGGAGAGCTAACTCATGTTCGGACCTTTTTCCCCGCTCGGGATTCGTCGCATCGGCGAAGTCATCGCCATCCTTCTTCTCTCGATTGCTTTTCTGATGTCTCAGTCGTCGCCGGCGCAGACTCCCGCAATCCAAAATCCCCCTACTGTTAAAGAGGGAGCGTCAGCGGGAAACTCGGCGGAAGAAAAGCCGCAGCCCAAGCCGGATGAATCCGCTCCTGCGGCGGCGGCTCTTATGCAGCTCAATAACGCCCTGGAAGGTCTCGCTGCAAAAGTGTCTCCTGCGGTGGTTCAGATTCTGGTTACCGGTTACGGTCCGGTGCACGAAGAGAATCGCGCGCAAACTGCTCTCATCGTTCGCCAGCATGCGGTCGGATCGGGAGTAATCGTAGACTCGGCTGGATACATCATGACCAACGCCCACGTGGTCGAAGGCGCACAACGCATTCGCGTGGCCTTGCCTCTGCCCGGCGATTCAGGCCGCTCTGTGCCCGTGGGCAAACGCCACATCCTGGAAGCTCGATTGATCGGCGTTCATAAGGAGACCGATCTCGCCTTGCTCAAGATCGACGAGAACAATCTTCCTACGCTGCCGTTGCTCTCACAGCCACGTCCGCGCGTGGGACAACTTGTCTTCGCCATCGGCAGTCCAGAAGGCCTGCAGAATTCGGTCACCATGGGAGTGGTGAGTGCTGTCGCGCGGCAGCCCGATCCCGAGAAACCGCTCACCTATATCCAGACCGACGCGCCGATCAATCCCGGGAACAGCGGTGGACCGCTAGTGGACATGAACGGAGCAGTTGTGGGCATCAACACTTTCATTCTATCGACCGGCGGAGGCAGTGAGGGTCTCGGCTTCGCCATCCCCGCCCGCATCGTCGATTTCGTTTACCACAGCCTGCGCCGCTACGGGCACGTACATCGAGTGGAGATCGGCGCCGTGGCGCAGGAAGTAACGCCCACTCTGGCCGATGGACTGCATCTTGCGCAACGCTGGGGAGTCATCATTGCTGACGTCAAGCCGGATGGCCCCGCGGCAACTGCCGGCCTGCAGGTTCAGGATATTGTTCTCACCGCCGATGACCGTCGCATTGAAACGCTGCCCGCACTTTCTTCCGCGCTTTATCTGCATCGTCTCGACCAGGTGTTAAAGCTGGAAATTCTGCGCGGCGACCAGAAGAAATTGCTTTACGTCCCGGCCGTCGAACAGCGCGATCCCATGGATCAGCTGTTTGACGCAGCGGATCCGGAGAAAAGCCTTGTGTCGCGGCTGGGCATTTTGGCGGCCGATCTCACCACCGACTTGCGCAATCAGATTGGGACGCTGCGCATTCCTTCCGGAGTGATTGTTCTGGGCCGCGCCGCCGAGCTCATTACGCCTGAAACCGGACTGCAAACCGGGGACGTTATCCACTCCCTCAACACCACTCCCATTAGCTCTCTGAACGAACTTCGCGCCGCAGTGCAAAGTCTGAAGGTCGGCGATCCCGTAGTTTTGCAGGTGGAGCGCAGCGACGGCTTGAGCTATTTGAGTTTTGAGATGGAGTGACACCCGTCTTTTTGCCCGAATGTTACTGCCGTAACTTTCGCTGCAACCTTCGAAAAGCGGAACATGGGAGATTCCGCAACCGATTGGTGCCACCTTCATGCCAGCGATTTTTTCCCAGGAGACCATCCGTCTTTCTGATGTAGTCTCCGCGTTGTCTGTCGCGCTAGACCTCACCGAAGGCCAGCCCATGGGCCACGCCATACGCAGCTGCATCCTCGGCATGCGCATTGCCGACGAACTGCAACTCCCGGCGGCGCAACGATCCGATCTGTACTACGCATTGCTGCTCAAGGATTCCGGCTGCAGCAGTAACGCTGCACGCATGTATCAGATCATGGGTGCGGATGAGATTGCCGCCAAACGCGAAGTAAAGTTTGAGGATTGGACCAGGGCTTCTCTTTCCGGATTGCGCTATCTCTTGCGCAACGTTCTGCCCGGCGCGTCATTCCCGCGGCGGATGGTAAGAATCGCGCAAATCGCCTTGCAGCAGAATTGCAATAATGCTGAGCTCATCGGCACGCGTTGTGAGCGCGGCGCGCAAATCGCCCGCCAGATCGGCCTCAGTGAAGCGACTGCTCAGGCAATTCACAGCCTGGACGAGCACTGGGATGGCGGAGGTTATCCCGCAGGACTTCGTGGGGCCGAAATTCCTCTTCTTGCCTGCATCATGAATGTGAGCCAGACGATCGATGTATTCGCTCACCGCTTCGGTCCACGCGCGGCCGTGCAAGCCGTCAGCGAGCGGAGCGGCCGCTGGTTCGATCCGGAAATTGTTCGGGTGGTGCAATCTTTAGAGAATGATCGGGAGCTTTGGCAAGAAGTGCAAGGTTCCGACGCCCGCGAGCACGTTCTTCGGATGGAGCCAGGCGTAGCCCTTCCGGCATCGCCTGAAAGAATTGACAGTATTTGTCATGCCTTCGCGCAGGTCATCGACGCCAAGTCGCCATACACGTTTCATCATTCCGTCGGCGTTGCCGAGGCATCCACAATAATTGGCGGGCAGATGGGCCTTGCGCCGCAAATTCAGACTCTGGTGCGGCGCGCAGCCCTGCTGCACGACATTGGGAAGCTTAGTGTCTCGAATGAGATTTTGGAAAAACCAGGGAAACTCACGCCGGAAGAATGGTCCATCATGCGGAAGCATCCCGCGTACACGCGAACCATTCTGCGCGAAATTCGCAGCTTCGACCAACTCGCCTACATCGCTGGAGCGCATCACGAACGGCTCGACGGCAGCGGCTATCCCGAAGGCCTTACGGCGAACGCCATGTCGATTCCAGCACGCATCATCGCGGTCGCCGACGTCTACCAGGCTCTGTCGGAGAAAAGACCGTACCGCGAAGGCTTACCTGCGGAAGTCGTATTCAAGATCATGGATCGTGACATTCCCCACCGCCTCGATACAGAATGCCTGAGCGCGCTGAAGCGAAGCATGCCCCAGCTGCAGACAAAAGAAAAAGAGGAAGCGCAAGCTCACGCCGTCGGGAACTAAATCGCCGTGCGCCCCAACCCCCGATTGCCGTAAAATGCACTTGGCGCCCGTAGCTCAACTGGATAGAGCATCTGCCTTCGGAGCAGAGGGTTGGGAGTTCGAGTCTCTCCGGGCGCACCACAAGATTTGTAGATCCCTCGCCTGCTCAATTGACTCGTATTTTAGGTAGCGCAGCGCTTCAGCGCTGAGTTGACTGCTCCCATTACAAATCCCGGCTTCCGCGCCGAGGAAAGTCCTAAAACGCGCTGCCACCGCCTCCACCGAACCCTCCGCCCGAAAATCCTCCGTCGCCTCCTCCGCCGCCGAATCCTCCACCACCATCGAATCCCGAGCCGGTGGAACTGGCGCGTGGCGCCGAGACGAACACCTGATGCATATCCGTCGCCATGCCATGCATCGACGACGAAAACAGAATTGGGTTGAAGGCTATTCCGTATCCGACTCCGCCGGGCGCGGTGTACCAACTGGGCGGATTTTTCAGGATGCCGGAGAAGGCCTGCGCCCAATGGTGCTCCACGCCGAGAGCCATCGCATAAGGAAGAAATTTTTCAAACGTGTCAGGCGGCATGACCTTCAGCCGATCGGCGTCGACGCGATTCATGAATTCCTGAAATCCCAGCACCGCGATGTGAGTGCGCGCTCCTTTCAAGGTTTTTGCCGTCATCACGCGAGCGAAGAGCCACCAGATCAGAATTGACAGCACAAGGCTCACCGCGAACACCGGAATTGAGTTGAAAAAATTGATCCATCCCAGCAATGACAAAACGATGAAAAGGAGAAAAATGCAGACAGCGGCCGCGATGCTGTATGCATTGGCCGATTCCGGATCGAGCGCGTAAATCCCCTTGAGCTTCAGCGCCGACATAATATCGGTTCGAACCACAGGTACTGCTGTATAAAAGCGATTCTTCAGGCTGGACAGTCGAGTGTCGGCATCGTCCCCCGGGAAAATATTTTCCATCATGACGCGCTCGTGAGGCGCGAGCCCGCCCCATTCCTGGCGTTTCTTGAGCAGATGAAAAATATAGTCCTTGTGATGGAAGAGCAGGCCTTGATCGTCGGTCTCTTCGATTTTGATGAAGCCGCGCACCGCAAGATCGACAATGGTCGATGTAATGTCGCGGGGATGTATGCGATCATCCAGCAGAGTGCCGGCTTCCGCGGGAGAAATTCCTGGCGGCGGTTCATAGATTGGAGCAACCGACATGCCGGGATCGGGATCGCGTCCGGCATGCCACCACAGCGTAAACATAGCCGCGAAGGTCACGATCGGCAGAAACACAGCGGGATTGCCGCCGATGAACCATAAGAGTTTGGTGAAGCCGCTGGGCTCCTGGAGAATACCCTTCGGAATGTAAACGTCGATGGTCAGGCCGCCGCGCATGGGAAGGGGATGGGTGGTTTCGCACTCGATGGTTGATCCCTCCACATTGGCGGTGGCATCGCTCGCGGTGGAACCGTAAACGCCGGTGAAGGCTTGCGCGCGCAGGGAAGCGTTCGCGGAAGCGGGGAAATGCACGCTGGCCGAGGCGTGGTCGATGGGCACCGGCCAGTCATTGCCCGTTACGTTCCAGTAGAACTCGGCGTATTGATCGAAGAAGCGGGTGCCGTTGCGCACGATGTAATCGATTTCCACGGTGCGCCTGGTGTCGACGGCGTTTGGAATGTAGATTTTCAGATCGCGATACGCGCCCGTCCTCGAGGAATCGTATTTGAGTTTCTCGCCATTTTCGTCGATGACGCTTTTGACATCGATAAACAGTTGATAGTTCGTTCCCTCTGGTCCCGGGTATTCCACCGGAATGGTTCGGTGAATGCCGTGCCATTCGCCGACAAAAGATAGGGTGATGTTTTCCTTTACCAACGCGCTGCCGTCGTAATTTACCGTGATGTCGTCGCGAAAGTACGAGATGCGCCAGGATTTCGCAGCGGCGGGAGCGGCCAGAACGGGAAGGCTCACTGAGACCAGCAAAATCAATAGGGCAGTCTTGCTGGGCGGCGCTGGTCCTCTATTCATCGCCCCACCTCGAAAATCAGAACTTTACGGCGACCGGTTCGCGGTCGGTTTCGGCGGTTTCGAAGAACTGCCGGCCGGTGAATCCGAACATGCCGGCGATAATGTTTGTGGGGAAGGATTGAATCTTCGTATTGAGGTCGCGGACCACGGCATTGTAATAGCGGCGCGCGTTCTGAATCGAGTCTTCCGTCTGGCTCAACGAGCCCTGCAGTTGGGTAAATTCTTCCGACGCCTTGAGCTCAGGATAATTTTCGGCCACGGCGAACAAGCTCTTTAGAGCTCCGGTGAGCTGATTCTCGGCCGCCGCCTTGCCTTCAGGAGTAGTGGCCTGCATCGCCTGCGAACGGAACTTGGCAATGTTTTCGAAGGTTCCTTTCTCATGCGCAGCATACCCTTTGACTGTCTCAACCAGGTTGGGAATAAGGTCATGGCGGCGCTTGAGTTGCACGTCGATATCAGACCAAGCCGAGTCGCAGCGCACCCGCAGCTGAACCAGGCTGTTGTACATGCCAATCAGAACGACGGCGATGACGACGAGGATTACGAGAAAGACGATGCCGACCATGAGTAGCTCCTAGGGGGAATCGAAGGCTTGATCTCGGAATCTTATCCCAGAATCTTATCCCAGAATCAGTGGGACGGTAGCACAGCGAGGGCGCGGGTGCAAACGAAGACGGGATGCGGCTGAGCATCGTTGGGCGCATTTGTTCCGGTTGCGGTTAGGACCCAAGACCTGGCGCCCCAAAACCCGATGCGCCTGAAGGTATCGGATAGCTCAAAAGTTACTCCTAATCCACAGGGCGGGCGCGTATGCTCCAACCATGTGTGTGACGGTTTCATTGCTGGCCAGCGGAAGCCGGGGAAATTGTGTGTTCGTGGCCAGCGCCCGAACCAGGATTCTGATCGATGCCGGCATCTCCTGCCGCGAGACGTTTAAGCGCATTAGGTCGCTGGGCGAGGATCCGCAATCGCTTTCGGCGATTCTGATTACGCACGAACACTCCGATCACGTTTACGGCCTGGCCATGCTGGCCAAAAAACTCCGCATCCCGGTTTTTATGACGGGAGCAACTCATGCTGCCTGGTCGCGAGCCCAGCGGAACGAAAAAGGCGAGCGGCCGCAGCTTGGAAAACTGGAACGCTTCGAGTCTGGGCACCGCTTTCAGGTTGGCGACATCGAGGTAAAACCCTTCACCATCCCCCACGACGCCGCCGATCCGGTGGGATTCACCTTTCGTGTGGAAGGCACGAAGGTGAGCGTGGCCACCGATCTGGGTTACCTTCCGGTCAATGTTCGCGATCACCTGCGCGGCTCCGATGTGCTGATTATGGAGTCGAACCACGATGTGGAAATGCTGCGAGGCGGGCCTTATCCATGGACCGTGAAGCAGCGGGTGGCCAGCAACGTGGGCCACCTTTCGAACGAGAAACTCGCGGATTTCTTCACTGGGGACTATGATAATAATGCAGCGTTTGTCGTGCTGGCGCATCTCTCAGAGCAGAACAATCATCCGGAAATTGCGCGACGAGAGGCGGAACGGGCGCTGGCGCAGCGCGGTGGCTTGTTTCACAACCGCGTGCTGGTGGCAGTGCAGTCCGAAGTGCTGCCGCCGATCCAGCTGTAGTAACCCCAGCTGTAGTAACCTATGAGTCAACAGTGCGTCGATCCAATCGTAGGCAAGATTCTGGCGGGCTGGCGCTACGACATTTCTGGCCTTGCGCCGGAGATGCGTGGCGACTATGAAGGCCATTTTGCCGGGTGCGAGCGCTGCCGCAGCCGCCAGCGTATGCATCGCCTGATCGATGTGGGCCTGATCGCGCTGGCTTCGATTTCCGGTGGAGTCTTCCTGCTGGCTTTTGGAGTGATTCGCCACTTTGGTCCGCGGCACGCTTTCTGGCTGGAGATCGCGGCGCTGGCGGGATTTGTCTTGTCCGCGCTGATCTGGCTGGTGGTTGCTGTAGCCACGCCTGCCCCGGTCACTGTGCTGGATGCCGCGAAGGAAGGCGCCCGCCGCGTGCACGACCGGCTGCCTCCCGAGATTCGCGAACGCTTGCCGGAAGAGCTGCGGGTAAAGATTACGGGCACGTAATCAGCGACATAATCACGCTGACTTTTTGGTAGTAGCTTGTGCGGGAATTCAAAATCCCATGTCCATTAATAATCCAGAAGGATTGGCCGGGATGCGCGCCGATGGCGCCATCGTGTGCCTGACGTTGAGCGAGGACGCTTAGTACTTCTACGCTTTGATGTGGCAACTCGCCATCCCGCGCTTCTCCAGATATTGCTGGTGATAGTCCTCGGCGGGAAAGAAGGTTACCGCAGGAACAATCTGCGTGACAATGGGTTTCGAGTAGCGGTGCGCTTTTTCCAGCTCCTCTTTTGAGGCCTGCGCCGCAGTCATCTGCTCCGGCGTATGGAAGAAGATGGCGGAGCGGTATTGCGTGCCCCAGTCCGGTCCCTGGCGGTTGAGTTGCGTGGGGTCGTGATTCTCCCAAAAGACTTTCAGCAAGTCTTCATAGCGGACCTTGGCAGGATCGTATTCCACTTCGACCGCCTCGGCGTGCCCGGTGCGGTCGGTGCAAACCTCTTTATACGTGGGATTGTCGGTCTTTCCCCCTGTATAGCCTACGCGGGTGGAAATCACGCCCGGCATTTGCCGGAACGTCGCTTCCACTCCCCAGAAACATCCCGCTGCAAATGTAGCTTTTTGCATCTTAATTTTGCTCCTCGTAGCGCCGCCGTCTCCGTGGCTTTGTGAGCATCTTAGCCGCTCCATGATTTAGCTCAGCGCACCACCTATTAGATGACGAAGTCGGCAGAAAGTCACGCTTGTCGAGCTTGTTGGCAGCCGGGGGCTGTTTCCTCATTCGCCTCTGCACTACCGGGGAATTGACGCTGTGGGAAGATTCGGGATAAAGTTCGGCTAAGGTTGTTGCACGAATATTTCCAGGAGACGTCTGTGTTTTTAAGGGCCAGCCGCGCCAAGAATCTGCAGACGTGCGCTATCTGGGTGCTGCTGGCACTGGCCACGATCCCGGGCGCGCTGGCTGTCACCAATGCTGCTGCGAACGGGAGTTCGAACTTCAGCCCGCAACGCCGCGTGGGCTACACGAACGGGGATCAATGGGAACCTGCGCTGGCCGCCGATGGTCATGGACACGTCTATATTTTGTTTCCCCAATATGGCGCGGTAACCGGCTGTCCTGCCTGCACGGTTCCAACGATCTCTCTACTGGTCAGCAATGACAATGGAGGGTCGTGGGAAGCTCCACGTCCACTGTTGACCTCTCCGACCGGGCAGTTTGATCCGCAGATCGTGGTCGATTCAGTGGACCGACAAACCGTGTATACTTCCTGGTTACAAAATAATAAGCGTGACGTGATGGTGGCGCGCTCGCAGGATTTCGGCCATACCTGGTATTTCTCCGCGGCTGAGCGCTCGCCCGAGGATGCAGACAAGCCTGTCCTGACGGTGCACGGCGCCGATGTTTACGTGGGATTCAATCACGAGCGGAATTTTCTGGTCGCGGCGTCTCATGACTATGCACAGACGTTTTCTTCGGCGGTTGTGAATCCCGGCGCCCCGGCCGGCTCCTCGCTGGCCGGCGGAGCTACGGTTGACAGCACCGGCGAAGTCTATTTTTCGTGGACAGCTTACAGCCGGCGTGAATTCACCTCTGGCCCGGTCAACCTTTACGTGAGCCGGTCGCAAGACGGCGGACGCAGCTGGAACACCGTGCTGTTGGACGTTTCGAGCTCGCCCCCGGACTGTTCAGGCGAAGCCTGTGAAGCTGGTTATCTGGGCGCGCAGGCTGCGCTGGCATCCGATGCGGCGGGCACGCTCTACGCGTTGTGGAATGCCGGCACTACTAACGGCGGGCCTGAGCGCATCTATTTTTCGTCGTCGACCACTGGTGGAGCAAGCTGGTCCGCCAAGGCCGATGTTTCTTCGGCAGACGGTCGGACAGAACATTGTTTTCCCGCGATCACCGCAGGCGTGGCTGGCGACGTTCGTATTGCCTGGATGGATACGCGCAATCACACTCCTGCGAACCAGCCGTTGTGGAACGTGTTCCAGAGGAGTTCGAGTAATGGCGGAGCGACCTGGTCGCCGGAAACTCAACTCTCCGGCGCGGTACATGGCTATGACTACATCCTGCCAGAAGGCTTCCGATTTCCTTTTGGCGACTATTTCTCGATCGCCATCGATAACCTCGGCACCACGCACGTGGTCTGGGGAGCGGGGCGGAATTATAAGTCTCCGGGATCGATCTGGTACGTGCACGGGCGGTAGGAGGTTTTCCCCATTCCGCGATCTTCTACTCCACAATCAGCCCGCCAACGAGATCGGCGATGCGCGTAATCTCGTGATCCTCGCACCAGCGCTGTAGCTCATCGACAATCTTCTCGGTGGCACAAGGGTCCCAATAACTCGCCGTGCCGATCTGCACCGCCGTTGCGCCTGCCAACATAAATTCCGCAACATCGGCAGCGGTCGAAATGCCACCCATGCCGATCACTGGAATCTTTACCGCGTTCGCGGCGTCGTAAACCATGCGCAGGGCGATGGGCTTGATAGCCGGACCAGAAAGGCCTGCGGTCACGTTGGCGATACGCGGCTTGCGGGTTTCTGGGTCGATGGCCATGGCGACGAATGTATTGACCAGCGAAATCGCGTCCGCACCCGCGTCCTGCGCAATTTGGGCCATCTGTGCGATGCTGGTCACGTTGGGCGAAAGCTTAACGATCAAAGGCCGTCGTGCAACTCGTTTCGCCGTAGTTACCACTTCTTCCAGCGAATGCGGATCACTCCCGAACTGCAAACCTCCGTGCGCTGTGTTCGGGCAGGAAACGTTTAGTTCGTACGCGGCAATGCCTTCGCCATCGTTTAGGATCTCGATGGTTCTTTCGTAGTCTTCGCGGGTGTAGCCGAAGATATTCGCGAACACTACTACATTCTTGATCTGGTGGAGCCGCGGCAGTTTCTCCTCTAGAAAAGCTGCGGCGCCGATGTTCTGCAGGCCGATAGCATTGAGCATTCCGGCCGCAGTTTCCCAGAGGCGGGGTGGCGGATTGCCGCTCATCGGTTCGCGCGACAAACCTTTTACGACGAATCCACCAAGCTTGGCCAGGTGAACAACATCGTCGAACTCGACGCCATAACCAAATGTTCCGCTGGCCGCGATGATGGGATTCTTCAGTTCGATGCCCGCAAATCTGACGCGCAGATCCAAAAGAGGCTTTCCGCTTTCACCGCCACTCATTGCGGCGCTCTTTCATTGGACGATTCTGCGGGAGCATTTTCGGAAGAGCGGGCCGGCATCAGCGCCTCCGTCAATACGCGTCCCACAGAATGAGTGGGAGCGTTGATACCGAGCAGCGACGCTAACGTGGCAGCCATATCGACAGGTTCGGCGTGAGTGCGGTAGGCGCCCACGCGAAAAGGAAGTCCATAAAAAGCCAGAGGCACGTGCGTATCGTAAGTGTAAGGAGAAGCGTGGTCTGTGCCCGTTGCAGGACCGACCACGTAGATATCGGAAACGCCCAGCACGTACCAGCTACCCTCGGGGGAATAACTATTCAGAAATTTCCTGCCGAGTGGGGTGTTAGGAACCTCGCCCGCGGCCAGTTGAGACTTGCTAAAGTAATCGCGCCATCCCGCCTGCTTCATCGCCTCGCCAACCGCGGTCTCGGCGTCGCGCTCCTTGATGTGGGCGGCCCCGAATGCATCTTGATCAAGCCGTGCGTCGGGGTAATCGAGCTTGATGTAGGACGCTGCATGTCCCGGCGAAAACTTCGCCGTCAACGCCTGGTTAATCTGCGCTTCAATCTTGGCCGCCCCCAGGTTGGCCGCCGGAATGCGCAACTTCTTCGCGGCATCGGGCAATGCGGAAACGCCGTGATCGGCAGAGAGTGCGATCCAAACATTTGCCATCCCAATCTGATGACCGAGGAAATTGAAAAAGTCAGCAAGCTCCCGATCCAGTGCCAGCGCCATGGCCGCCATCTCAGGCGAATCCGGACCGACCTGGTGGCCAAGAATGTCATTGGCAGAAAGGCTTATCGCGAGCAAATCTGTCACGGGCCCGCTGCCCAGGCTTTCGTAGGTCACTAACTCTTTGGCGAATTCCAATTCATACTCGTTTGCGAATGGCGTGGCGCCGATCACTTGATAGAACCCAGCGTCAGAGCCCTCTTTACCTTTGCGATGAGCGGTGGAGCGCAGCACGTCGCCGTTGTCGCTTTTCCAATCGCGATCCCAATATTTCGCCGCCCGATTGCCGGAGTTGAAGTCCCGCGCCCACTTGGGCAGGTCGGGACGATAATAAGTGGAAGTGATCCAGGCGCCGCTCTGTGGTTCAATCCAGTAAGCGGCGTCCGCCGAGAAGCCTCCGGGTAAAACGGCGGCGCGGTCTTTCAACGAAACGCTGAAAACTTTCGCTTTTCCTCGTGTAGCGAGCTTCAACTCGTCGCCCAGAGTGTCGGCTAGGAGATTGTGCGGCGATGCTCCCGCTTTATTTTCTTTAGATTCTCCAGTGGTGCCGACGAGCTTGACATCGTCATCCTCCACCGAAGTCACCATGCGCTTCTTCTTCGGATCCCACCACTCATTCGACGCGATGCCGTGACCGTTGCTGTACGTGCCGGTAAAAAGGGTGGCATGGCCGGGAGCGGTGCGAGTGTTCGCATAGTCATAATTGCAGTCGGTGAAATAAGCGCCATGCTCCATGAGAAGGCGGAATCCGCCTTCGCCAAATTTGTCGCGATAACGCTCCAGATAATCGCCGCGAAACTGGTCGATGACGATCACCACAACCAGCTTGGGATGACCGCTATAGGCCGACGCAAAGCTTGGCGGGATGCAAGATAAGAGGATGAGAATCAGCACGGGCGGCAGAAGGGAGCGACTCGTGCGCGCGGAGTGAGGGGAGGAACTCATCGCGAAGCTAGTTTACACAGTGGAAGGTCTTACGCCAAAAGAGTTGGCGATGACGTAGGAGCGCTAAGGCGCTCGGTGCACCTTCGCGAGCGAGGGGATATCAATCTTTCTATTTCGGCGGCTTTGTGATTGCTCCCTGCGAGGCCGAAGACACCAGCGCGGCGTACTTGGCGAACACGCCGGTGGGATAGCGCGGCTGAGGCGGCTTCCACTCTTTCATCCGCTGCTCGATAACTTCAGGGCTTACTTCGACCTCCAGAACTCGTTCCTTCACGTCGAAGCGAATCATATCGCCATCGCGCACTCCCGCAATCGGTCCGCCCAGCGCGGCTTCCGGGGACACATGGCCGGCCATGAGTCCGTGGGTAGCGCCGCTGAAGCGGCCATCGGTCAACAGCGCAACCGACGATCCCAAACCCTCGCCCACCAATGCCGCGGTTACGCTCAGCATTTCTCGCATCCCCGGTCCGCCCTTGGGACCTTCGTTGCGGATGACCACGACATCGCCGGGCTGAATTTTTTTGCTGGTGACCGCAGTCATGGCATCTTCTTCCGATTCAAAAACACGCGCCGGCCCGCGCTGCTCCAAGCGCTCATGCCCGCTGATCTTGGCCACGCATCCTTCAGGCGCGATATTTCCTTTGAGAATGACGAGGCCTCCAGTCTTCTTCAGCGGCTTTTCCAGCGACGCAATGACCTCCTGGTTCGGGGTTTCGACCGCGCTTTCGCTCTCGGCCTTGATCGAAAGGCCAGTTACAGTTTTGGCGGTGGGATGAATGTAATTTCCGCGCAACAACCGCCGCGCCAGCACGCGTACGCCCCCGGCACGATGCATGTCCGCTGCTACAAAGCGTCCAGATGGCTTCAAATCAGCGAGCAGAGGCGTGCGCTCGCTGACGGTCTGGAAATCGTCAATCTGCAGATCGACGCCGGCTTCGCGCGCAATAGCCAGCAAGTGCAGGACTGCGTTGGTTGATCCGCCGGTAGCGGCCACAGAGGCGATTGCATTTTCAAACGCCTCACGCGTAAGAATATCTCGCGGACGAATTTCCTTCTGCAATAGACTCAGCACGATCTTGCCGCAATCGAAAGCCACCTGATCTTTCTTCGCATCCATCGCGGGCACGCTGTTGAAGCCCATTGGAGACAATCCGATCATCTCCATCACCGTGGACATCGTATTCGCCGTGTATTGTCCGCCACAGGCACCCGCGCCGGGACAGGCCACGTCTTCGAGATTATGCAACTCAAGGTCAGTAATTTTTCCCGCGGCATTCGCGCCCACGGCTTCGAACACATCCTGAATGGTGACATCTTTGCCGCGATAACTGCCCGCGGCGATTGTACCGCCATAGAGTACGAGCCCTGGAAGGTCCATGCGGGCCAGCGCCATAGCGGCAGCAGGGATCGTCTTATCGCATCCCACGACACAGACGACTGCGTCGAACATCTGTCCGCGGCATACCAGCTCGATCGAATCGGCGATCAACTCGCGGCTTACCAGAGAGGCGCGCATGCCTTCGGTTCCCATGGTCTCGCCATCGGAAATCGCAATGGTGTTGAACTCCATGGGCGTGCCGCCGGCCGCCCGTATGCCTTCTTTCACCTTGGCGGAGAGCCGCCGCAAGTGGAAATTGCACGGCATGGTTTCGATCCAGGTGTTGGCCACCCCGATCAGCGGATTGCGCAGATCGGCGTCAGTGAAGCCTATGGCTTTGAACATGGCGCGCGCCGGAGCCCGGTCGCGCCCGTCGGTGATTCCGCGGCTGCGATGCTTAAGATCCATGGTGAAAGATTACATGAAAGAGTACGTGAACTGTCATCCCGAGCGAAGCGAGGGAGCTTGGCGTCTTCCCGCGGCTGTCGCCTTGATAACACATGTGGGGAATCGGTATCCCTACGCTGGTTCGGGATGACGGAAACAAAAGGTAGTCGCTGTGGGTGGCATAAAGTTTTTGAACCAAAAGCTGGGAGCCAGAGCTCGCGGCCAATTGGCATTCCCGCCCGCAACTGTTTACCATGTCACCCGATGGCTCGCGAGACCGTGGTCGACTCTCGTCAGGAAATCCTGCGCACTGCTGCCCGCTTATTCCAGCAGCGGGGGTACGATGCGACTTCCATGAATGACGTCGCTGCTGCGCTCAAGCTGAGCAAGGGCGGCCTTTACCACCATTTTCAGAGCAAAGACGAGATCCTGTTTGAGATCATGAATCATGCCATGAAGATTACGCAGGAACGCGTGCTGAACCCGGTGCGTACTATCGCCGATCCCGAGGAGCGGCTGCGGGCACTGATTCGCCTTCACATCGAAGTCGTGCTTAGTCCGCGCGATCGCGAAATTACTGTGATGCTGCATGAGAACCATCCCTTGCCGCCGGCGTTGCGCAAACGCATTAATTCCCGCAAGAAGGATTACATTCATTTTCTCGAAAACCTGATGGCGGAGGTGCAAAGTAAAGCGCGGCATTCGCATTCCACAAAAGGTAAGGTGACTCCGCGCGCCGCGGCCTTTGCCCTGCTCGGCATGATCAACTGGATTTATCAGTGGTACAAGCCGGAAGGCGATCTGCAGGCGCAGAATCTAATTCCACAATTTACGGAGCTTATCTTCGGAGGCGTTTTTGCGTGAGAACCGTTTTCGCGAGCCTGAACGAAATTGACGAACAACGCGCTGCCAGTGGCAGACCATACCGCGAGTTCCTGCGCGTCCCGGCAATGAGCGCAGGTCTCTACGTGCTCCCCGCAGGAGCGGCGGACCGGCAGAAGCCGCATCGCGAAGACGAAATCTATCATGTGATTCGCGGCCGCGGCCGCTTCAAAGCCGGTTCTGAAGACCGCGAGATCTCCGCAGGCGATGTGATCTTTGTCGCGGCGGAAGTCGGCCATCACTTTTACGATATTGCCGAAGAGTTGACGGTGCTGGTTGTGTTCGCGCCTGCCGAAACATGAGCAATTACTTCGCAGGGATCCAGTAGATCTCTTCCTTGATGGCTGTCCGGTCGACGAATCCGCGGCGCCTCAGGATCGCTTTGCTGTTCGCAATCATATCCGGATGCCCGCAGAGATACGCCGTGGTATTCGTGGCATCCAGTTCCCAGTGGTCGGCATACTTGCGCAGCACGTCGTCGGCGCGTCCAATCTCACCGGGCCAATCGGCGTGATCCCATGGACGGCTCACCGTCGGCACATACTTAAACCATGGCAACTCAGCATCGAAGCGAACCAATTCCTCTTTGTAACCGAACTCCCAGGGCCGGCTGGCGCCGTTGAGAAGATATAAGTAGTGGTTTCCGTCGAAGCGCCCTTCCCTCCAATCTCTCGAAAGCGTACGAACGAAACTGACGAAGGGAGCTACTCCCGTCACTGTCGAAACCAGCAAGTGATGCTTCCGTCCGCTTTCCGTGTCGAGCGTGAACTTTCCTTTGGGAATTTTCCGCATCAACAACTCGTCGCCCGGCTGCAGCTTGTAGAGCCGCGGCGTGAGAGCGCCTTCCGGCACCAACTCGAAGAAGAACTCGATCTCATCTTCGAAAGGCGCGGAGGCAATCGAATATGGGCGCTCCGTACGTTTGCCATCATGCACCAACCCGAGAGTGGCGTACTGACCCGGAAGAAATTTGAACTCGCCATCGGGCTGGATGCGAACCATCCACAGGTCCTCCGCAAACTCCATGCGTTTCATTACCCGCGCGCGGTAAAACTTGTCCTCCCCAACCGTCATCTGCAGAATCCTCAAATATCGGAACCGTGGCATGCCGAAAACCAGCCGAGCGGACCATTAAAGTTTTGCGATAATACACGGCGTGTAAGTGTTTTACAACCGAACGGTCGTTCACCACGCGGCACAAAAGAGTTACATTCTTTATCGATACGTATCGGCATCGTTGTGGTTTAGAAAATCAGGGCGCCGTCAGCGCCTGATCTAACGCTACTGTTTTTGGCGGGGGAGTCGGCAGGGCCCGAAGTTTCTCCAGTTCGTCTTGGGTCTTTTGCCAGGCTTTAGGTTTCTTCTTGGTTGCATTGGGCGCGTTCGGATTGCTGTAGAAAGCTAAAATATTCGCCCGCAGTTCAGGAGCGATCTGGTCGAAGTTGCGGACTGCCAACTGGTCGAGCAAATGGGCATAGGTTTTATCGGTGAGCGCATACTCGCCTGCCCGCGTATCGTGACCCGTGTCGAAGTCCGTGTTGGTAAGCTGCAAATCGCCGGCTGAGGTTTCGTGGAGAAGCTGGGTATAGTTCTCCACGGTTTTATCAACGCTGGCAATGTATAAATCTTCAGTTTTTTGCGTGGGGATTTTGAAATTGAGTGCCTTGAATGGCCCTATCTTGGGCACAAATCGAAAGATGAACGCCAGAACGCGCGTTCCAAAGCCTGGCTTGCGATAGCCTTTGCCCCACTCTTTCTGATAGCTCGTGCGCGACAGGTAGTAGCGGAACTGCCGGGCCCGGAAGTTTGGCGTTTCCGAGACGATCTCCTTGCGTCGCGCCACCAAGGCCACGCGCGTCATCTCGGGAATGACGTTGCTGATTGCCCGGCGAAACGTGCCGATCGCCAAATCTTCTTTTGAAATTACATCGGTCAGCGGAATGCCGTAGGTGTCCTGGAAGGCGCGCTCCAGCACCGGCTTGGAAATTTCAAAACCGATGAAATCGTGATAGCGGTCTGAGGTGTAACGGTTTTTTGCAATTTGCGTCACATCGAAGCCAAACTCCGTGCGGATGTGGGCTTTCGGATCGTCCTCATAGGTCACGATCTTCCCGTATTTCTTTGCGAGTTTTGGAAACTCGATGGCGACCGCCTCATTGACGGTAGGATGTCCACAATTGTCGGCTGAATAATGCGCCAGCGCGCCCAGCGCGAACGCATATTCGTCAAAGTCGGATGATTCTTTGAGCATGTTGACGATGAAATCGCCGCTGCGAACATAGTGGGTAAGGTCGCTGAAGTATTTGCTGCCGAACGGATAGTATCCCATGTCCTGCACGAGCGATCCACCGTAGGCAAAGGCGTGAGACTTTTTCAAATCATCGTCTGTCGCAGCCGGGAATCGCTTCTTCAGCATCGGCACAAGGACGTCCTTCCACGTGAGGTCCACGATCTCTTCGTGAGTCAGCACGGAATAGGCCGCGCAGGTTTGCACCGCGCACACCTGCGCCAGCGCGACTGCCAATGCAAAGCTGAGGCAAGCCCGCCAAGAATTGCGCATTACCCTCATTTGCCCAGGACCAGAAGGACAAAAGTATCCGGCACGATGCTGCGGCGGGGATGAGGACTATCTGCCGTCGCCGGCGGAGGCGGCCCGAATTGTGCGGTCACCGTGTAAATCTGATGTGTTTTCGAATCGAGCGCCATGGTGCGCGCGCCCGCCTGCGTCGGAACGTTTTCCGCGACACTAAACTTATCGGGCGAATCTTCTCGGATTACGCTCAGCATGCCCGCGCCGCACGAGGCAAAAGCCAGCCCCGTTTCCTCGTCGAATGCGGTTGCGTCGACGCCGTCTCCAATCGCCGGCGTGGCAAGAACTTTGCCGGAATCCGCATCCACAACAGCCATCACCTTGTTATCGCAGCCCACAAACAGGCGGCGATTCCTTGTGTCCATTGATAAACCCGAGGGCGACTCGCAAGGCGCCAGCGGCCACTTTGACTTCACCTCCAGGCTGACTGGATCGATAGCCACCAGCTCGTTCTTGTTCTCGATATTAACGAATACCTCGCCCTTGCCGTCCGTAGTGGCGAATTCGGGTTTACCATCGAGCTTGATCGTCCCGAGCACTGTGCCCTTCTGAGCATCAACTGCGGTGGCATCCTGGCTGCGTCCGTTGAAGGTAAAGACGCGCTTGGTCGCGCGATCATAAAGGATGGCGTCGGTTCCGTCGCCCACCTTTACTTTACTGGTGGTGGCCATTGTTTTGAGATCAAAGATGCTGACGGTACTTTCCCGTCCGTTGCTGGTAAACCCTCGGCCCAGCTCCGGCGCCAGAGCGACGCCATGCACTCCTGGTGTGTCCGCGATGTCACCGACATCTTTTCCGGAATCCAGGTCCAGCACGATGACGTGGGTCGCCCGAGAAATATAAAGGCGCCGCGCCGCTGAGTCCGCAGTCATGTAATCCCAACCACCTTCTCCGCCGACTTTATATGTTTTCACCACTTTGTATCCGGGGCTAGCCGCAGCGACGGCCGCGGCGGCGACGATCAGAAGCAGCGTGGCAGGCATCCAGTTACGCGAGTAGTTTCCCTTCACAAACATCCCTCCTCCGTAAGTTGCAGGTCTACCGCGCGTTATTCCGATGCCAGTCTTGGGCTGTAAGGTAGCTGCGCTCTCGCATCCAATTTTAATCAGGCGGGCCCCAGAGGTAACTTTACCCTATCGCGGCTCGTCTCTAAAATTTAAGGCATGGGTATTTTTGGAACGGCCTTGCCGAACCAGAATCGGAACGGCGGAGGTTGCGCCTTCGACTCGCGAGTGCAGCCGACGCCGGATTACCGCATGCTGGGGCCGACTTCTGTTGCTTCGTCGAAGCTGATTCTCACCGCTCCGGAGCAAGATCGGCGAACCGTATCTCAGGGGCGCTACGTGCGAGTTATCACGCTCATGGCGGGGATCGGGTTTGCGGTATCCGTGTTCAGCGCGGGAGGAGGGAACGCGGTTTGGCGAAAATTCGGCAAGCCGTTATCGTTGCAGAACAATGCTCTCTCTTCCGCCGCGCCTGATGGCGACCTGGATCGTCAGAAGCCGCAGATGCAAGCGGAGGTTCTTCTCGAGCGCGCCGTAGCTCGCTCGAATGGAGGGGCCGATCAGATCGCCTCACAGATCGCAGCTCGGACCGATGCTTGGCGGGGAAAGCTCAAGTGGGATGCACGACTTGGTGAGCTTGTCACCGCCGCCCTCAGTTCCAATGACAGAAGTGTGCGGGATTCCGCCATCGAGGTCCAACTTGCGGCCTACGGCCTCGCGAAAAGCGTGCCGACTGTTGACGCGCTGATCCGGCAAGCCGACTCTTCCGATCACCGGCAGAAAATATGGGCTTTCTGGAGCCTCGCCCTGCTTGCGAACCGCGGTGTTGAGACGGACCGCATCATTGAGGTGTTGAGGGCCCACTTGAGGAACACGGGCGATGTTTCGTCAGACCGCAACTCCTCGAATCGCACGCCGGATCGCCACTCGGATCGCAACTCAGATCACAACTTAGAAGATGCGCGCCGTTGGGCGGTGGAGAGCCTGGCCGTGGTCGGAACCACTCCTATCATAGCTCCGCTACTGCAGGCGATGCACGATGATCCGTCTCCCCTGGTGCGAGAACGCGCCGCGGGCAGTTTGGCGGGGTCTGGCACGTTAAGTCACGATCAGCGGCTAATCGCCGTCCCGCAACTCATTCACTACTCTGACGACCCGGTTCTCGACGAGCAAACTCATGCCTGGGCTTTCCAGGCCTTGGGTGATATAACCCAACAGCGCCTGCCCAACGACTCCGCAGCTTGGCGACGCTGGTACGAGAACAACCGCGAAAACAACTGACCAGCAACGCCCGATCTCTAACCCCGGACCGTCAAACCTCAAAAACTTGCCCGTGCCTACGGCCAAAATCAAGCTCGCACGCGTCTAAGGAACGAGTAGATCCTAGTAGAATTCAAGAGAGTGCTCGCCGTGCTCTCTTTATTTTCCTCTACATGCGCCCTAGCAAACCGATCTCCGCTTCAGTACAAGCCGCAGTCCTCGACTTGCTGCCAGAACTGCACGCCCGCGGCGGCTGCGAAATGATCAGTCTCACGCGCGAGGCTTTCGCCGAGATTCTCGCGGACGTGGCCATGAAATATCTTCCAGCCACGGCCACGCAAGCGGAAGCGCGTACGCTTCTTCTCAGCTTGAGAGTGGAAGAACTCGCCTTGGCTCGAGCATGCGCCGCTGGCAAAGATGCTGCGTGGGAAGTTTTTCTCACTCGTTACCGGGAAAAACTTTATCAGTCGGCTCTGCGCATTGCCCGCGAGGATTCAGCCGCCCGCGATCTGGCCGACACGCTCTATGCCGAACTCTACGGAACCAACACCCGCGAGGGTGAACGCGTTTCCAAGCTGGCATCCTTCACCGGCCGAGGATCTCTCGAAGGCTGGCTTCGCACCGTGCTCGCGCAAGAATTCGTGAATCGCTACCGTCGTACCAGACGTCTGGTCAGCCTCGACGAAGAAGGCGAAGAAGGCTCTCAGTTCGCAGCCCCCGAGATTGAACCGGCTCCATCCCCTGATTCTCGTCTGGAACTCGCTACCCATGCGGCGTTGGCGGGGCTCTCCGGCGAAGACCGCATGGTGCTGGCAGCCTATTTCCTCGACGGCCGGACCCTGGCGGAAATCGCCCGGATGCTGGGTGTGCACGAGTCCACCATCAGCCGAAAGGTGGACAAGCTGGCTAAGTCCTTGCGAAAGAAAATCCTGGCCACGATGGTTCAGCAGGGCATGGCCCGTCGTCAGGCGGAAGAGGCTTTCGAGGTGGATGTTCGCGACCTCCGACTGGATATTCGACGCAGTCTGGCGCAAGAAAAGTCAGCATTATCGTTCTCTGGAAAGAGAGAAGTGAGAGCGAAGGCTGAATTTCCAGAAGAAGCTCCAGAACGTGCCACCGATTCCTGGAAGGAGAAGCTCGGAGACAGGAATTAGGGTCACCATGCAGAACGTTCCCAAATTCGTTCTAAAAGGCCTCCAGGAGCCAGTTCCCGGAGCCGAATCGCATCCCGACGCCGACCTTCTCACCGCCTTCGCCGAGCAGTCTCTTGCGGGTCGCGAACGCGCTTTAGTCATGGAACATCTTGCGATTTGTGGCGAATGCCGTGACGTGGTGACGCTTGCCTTGCCTGCAAGCGAAATTACCTCCCCCACCGATTCGCCCCGCAGCGCTGGAATTGGCTGGTTCGCGTGGCCGGTTTTGCGCTGGGGGGCTTTGGCTGCTGGAATCCTCGCCGTGGCCTCAGTCGGAGTTTTGCAATATACCGATCGTCATCAGGAGAAGATAGTCGCTTCGAACCTGGTGCGAAACAACTTGATGCAAAACAACTCGAGGCAAAAAGAGGAGCCTCTTTCCTCACCGTTGGCTCAACGGGCCTTACCGCCAGTAGCCCCTACGATAGAGACAGCTGACAAAAAAACGTCCGCGCACGAGCTGGTTTCTAAAGCCAGGCCTTTCTTTTCAGGTGCAAGCCAGGGCAGGTCGGCTCGTATCGGAGGCGGATCTGGGGGAGGAATGGCAGTCGGCGCTTCGCCGGTCTCCACTGGCGCGAATGCGAGCCGCGATACTGCCTCCCCGCAAGCCTTAGAAGCAACGCTTCAGGCGCCGAATGCGGCTCCCGAAATCCGCCAGCAGGTGAGGGTTGGCACTTCTTCAACCGTGGTCGAAGTACAATCCGCGGCTGTTCCAGCCAACTCCGTTGTCGGAGGTCCGCAGAATCAACTCGCTCAGAATCAGGCTGACTTGCCGGTGGTTGACTTGTCGGTCGCTGACCTGTCGGTCAAAGACATGCCGGTCAAAGACCGGAACGTTACCAATCTGGACGTGGTCAAAGCCAAGGATCCGGTGGCCCCGCAACCTGCAAGCGCTTCTCCCAGCCAGCCTGTTCAAATCTCATCCTCAGTTATGGTTCGCGTACCCTCGCGCTGGGCCGTTACTCCATCTGGTGCGTTGCAGCGTTCTTTCGATGGAGGGAACACCTGGGAAAATGTGGTCCCGACTTTGTTTCCTGCTCGGGCGGCTGATCGAAACGGGGCCCTTCAAAGTGGCGTTCAAAGGGCCGCCGAGAATGTAGCTCAGGATAGCAAAGACCAGGAGGTCGTACCTGCGCCCAGTCCTAAGCTGACATTCCGCGCCGTGGCGGCGAGTGGACTAGAAGTTTGGGCCGGAACTTCCGACGGAGCCTTGTATCACACCTCGGATGGCGGCAATCGATGGGCGCGCGTGATCCCGTCAGAAGCCGGCACGTTTCTTAGCGGTGAGATTGCAAGCATCGAGTTCTCTGACCCGCAACACGGGAAAGTCGCCACCTCTACCGCCGAACTCTGGACCACCTCTGACGCCGGCCAGAGGTGGCACAAACAGCCCTGATTCGTTATTCACAACCTGCTTTTCTGTTTGAACTGCTTCCCCGAGTGTCAGCACTTATTTCCAGATGTGAATGATTGACGTACAGAACCATATGCTCCTCGTCAATGTACTTTTCACCCACCTTTAGCGCTCCTCGCTCAAGTCCAAAGGACTCAAATCCAAACGAGTGGTAGAGCCTCACGGCGGACTCTTGAGTTGTCGCTACCGCCAGTAGGATTTGCTCGATTCCTTCGATCTGGGCGGCGCGCTCCAGCACCACGCGCAGCATGTCTCGCCCAACGTTTTTCCCCCTCGCTTCGCGAGTCACATAAACGCCCCAGACGTGCCCTTTGTGGCGCTCCTTAAGCCCCTTGTTGCGGAAGAAGCCCGCAGTGCCCACCAGTCGCTCGCCAATGAAGGCGCCGACGACGAAGTTGTTCGCTGAATCCGAACACAACCGCATCACTACATCATCCAGTGTCAAGGCGCGATGCTCCTCAGCCGAAGCGCCAAATGCTTCAGGTTCAGATTCCAGGGCTTCCAGGCGGATATTCCAGTACGCAGCCGCATCCCCTGCTTTAAGAAATCGAATTTCCATCAATTCACCAGGCCAAGAAATTCACCCGATCGGGGATTTGCCAACCTCTACTTGGCTCCGCGGCACGCCGCGCAGTAACCGCCAATCTCCAGGCGCGAAACCACAATTCGGAATCTGCAGTCCTTCTCCACCTGCCCCTTCAACTTCTCAAAAACGTCGCTGACAAATTCCATGATCTTGCCGCATCGCAGGCAGGCCATGTGGATGTGGTCCCGGTTGAGCTTGCGCTCGTAATAATGTCCCTCGCCGTGAATGTGCATCAGATCCAACTCATCAATCAATCCATGCCGCTTTAATAGCTGCAAGGTACGGTAGACCGTGCTGCGGTCCACGCTGGCGTCCAGTTTCTGAGCCTTGCGCAAGAGTTGAGCCGCGTCCAGGTGTTTGGTAGCGGTCTCCATTACGCGCAGGATGGCGCGCCGCTGCTGCGTCATTCGTATTCCGCGCTCCGTGAAATGCGCCTGCAACCGGCCCGGCATTTCGGTTTGTGGCAATGGCATGGTAATTCCTCCTCCGGCTCCGCAACGATCGTCGCAACTGGTCGCAATCAAGCTGCGACGGAATCTTTCTCCGGAACTGGACAGCCCGCACCCGTCTGCGGCATCATTCTTGGTGAGACTCTACATGCGACGCGGTTGCAACTAGGAGTTACCTCAAACAAAATTTAAACTCCGGGCATAATCATAAGTTCAGTTGCGACCTAATTGCAACTGAGGTTTGCATCAACCTAATGCGAAGCTTTCCCAAATCGTCGCTGCTTTTCCTCATTCCGATTATTCTCGGCTTGCTGGGGACAACTTGGGCGGGAGTAGGCGGGAGCATTTCAGGGACGATCAAGGACGCATCGGATGCAGCGATCGCTCAAGCCGCCGTCAGTCTGGAGGATACCGATACCGGGGTGCGCATGTCTGCCACTACCGACGCTCGAGGCACGTACACCTTTCCCGTGCTTTCCATTGGTCACTACGTGCTCGAAGTGAACCACCCCGGCTTCAAACCTTACCGCCGCACCGCCATCACGCTCGATGCCAATAGCGCGCTCCTGGTCAACATTGTGCTGCAGGTGGGCGAGAGAACTGACGCCATCACTGTGAGCGACAACGCGGCTCACGTCGAGACTTCCAGCTCCCAGATGGGAGAAGTTATTGCGGGCTCGACGATGACCGGCGTCCCCCTGAACGGGCGGAGTTACACCGATTTGCTCGCGCTTCAATCCGGCGTTGCCCCATCTACGTCGATTACTTCGAGCACCGTCCAGGATGTCGGCGCCAGTGCCTTCTCTCCTTCAGGAGACTTAAACTCCGGCAACATTTCGATCAACGGACAGCGGGAATTCGCCAACAGTTTCATGGTGAACGGCAGCGACGTGGAAGAAGACGTCAACATGGGGACGGCCATCATTCCGAATCTCGATTCCATTGCGGAGTTCCGGATTCTCACCAATAATTTCGACGCGGAATACGGAGAATACAGCGGCGGCCAGATCAACGTCATCACCAAGTCCGGCAACAACGCGTTCCACGGCGATGTGTTTGAATTTTTGCGCAACACAAATCTTGATGCGCGCAATTACTTCTCTCCGGCCCGCGGATCGTTTGACCAGAATCAATTCGGCGGCACCTTGGGTGGTCCAGTGAAGCGGAATAAGATTTTCTTCTACTCCGATTATCAGGGCACACGGCAGACTCAGGGCGTGGCTACAGGGTTGATTCCCGTGCCTTCTGCACAAGACCGAACCGGCGACTTGTCGGACTCTGTGAATTCCCTCAATACAAAGGTTAGCGGTCCCGCTTGGGCCAGCATGCTCTCGCAAAAACTGGGATATCCAGTTTCTGTCGGAGAACCCTATTATTTTACTGGTTGCGAAAGCACTGCAGCTTGCGTGCTTCCCACGCTCCAGATCCCCACCAGTGCGTGGTCGGCGCCCGCGCAGCATCTACTGCAATACATTCCCGAGCCCAACCAGCCTGGCAACTTCTTCTCCACCTCCGCTTACAACCAGACCCTGCATGACAACAAAGGTGCACTCCGCTTCGATGCCAACACTCGATGGGGACTATTCTCGGCTTACTATTTTCTCGACAACTTCACGCAGAACAACCCCTATCCTACGGCGCAAGGTGGGGCGAACGTTCCCGGCTTTAATGCTGTGAATACGGGCCTAGCACAATTGCTCAACCTCGGCAACACCAGAACTTTTAATGCAACCGCCGTCAACGAATTCCGCTTCAGTTATCTGCGCGACTCCAACGATCTGGGCAGCCCGCAAGGCGGATTAGGTGTGAGCCTCTCTTCTCAAGGTTTCCAGGTCGGGCCTGGCACCAACGGCATCGTGCCGCTCTCTCCGCAAACCGAAGGAGTGGAGAATGTCGTCTTCAATAACTACTCGATCGGAACCAACACCAATGAATTGAAGCAGACAAACAACACCTTCCAATGGCTCGACAATTTTTCCAAGGTCTTGGGCACGCACACGATCAAGAGCGGCGCCGAATTTCATTTCGATCAGGTCGATACTCACGCCATTGCTCAGTTCAACGGCAGTTTCCTGTTCTTCGGCAGCCAGACCGGATCCGATTTTGCCGACTTCCTGCTCGGCGCGCCTACGCAATACAACCAGAGCCAACTCCAACCCTTTTACGGACGAAACAAATATCTCGGCCTGTATGCACAAGATAGTTGGCGGCTGCGTCCCAACCTCACGCTCAATTATGGTTTGCGCTGGGATCGGATCGAACCCTGGTACGAAAAATATAATCAGCTGGCGGTTCTGGAAGCTGGCAAACAATCCGTGGTTTTTCCCACCGCTCCTGCGGGAATTCTTTTCCCGACTGACCCCGGAGTTCCGCGCACCCTGGCGCCGCCCGGGAACAAAGATTTTGCGCCACGCCTTGGCGTCGTCTACTCGCCGAGTGCCAGTTCGGATTCTTTTCTGGGCAAAATCCTGGGAGACTCCGGACAAACCAGCGTCCGCGCCGGCTTTGGCATTTTCTACACCGCCATCGAAGCGCTTACCATCGGTGTTCTCGCCGCCAACGCGCCTTACGGCACGACCTATACCAGTCCAACTCCGCCCCTGTTTGCCACGCCTTTTATTTCCGCTGCGACGGGGCAGGGCAGCCAGTATTTCCCTGTGCAACTGGCGCCGCTAAACTCTTCAGCGAGCCATCCCGATCCCAACATCGATTGGTCGCAGTTCGAGCCGATCAGCGGGCTGCCCGCTTATCCCACCACCAATCGCATCCCTTATACCGAGGAATATATGTTCTCGGTGGAGCGTCAACTTTCATCGAACACCGTGCTTAGCGCCAGTTACGCGGGTACGCAAGGACATCGTTTGCTTGCGCTTGTGGAAGCGAATCCCGGCAATCCCGCACTGTGTTTGCAATTGATGAATCCGGCAAACCTGGCCAGCGGCCAAACTCCATGCGGACCATTTTTGGAAGGAAATACTTACCTCACAAATTCGGGCCAGACAATCAACGGTACTCGCGGTCCGCTCGGGCCGAATTTTGGCAGCGATACGAACCAGGCAACGATCGGCAACTCCAATTACAACGCGCTCGAAGTCACCTTGCGGCATACCAGCGGCCGCCTCGAGATTCTCGGTGGTTACACTTACAGCAAATCGCTCGACCAGGCTTCGAACCTTGGAGAAGAAATCAATCCTGTCAATCCCGCACTCAGCAAGGCTCTGTCGGCTTTCGATGTGAAGCACAACTTTGTGGCAAGCTACAACTACCAGCTGCCATTCGAGCGTCTCTTCGGCGACAGTCGATGGACCGTAGGCTGGGCGATCTCCGGAATCACCCGCTTCAGCAGCGGTTTTCCCGTCACGCTTTACAACTACGGGGATAATTCCTTACTGGGAGCTGAACCGAACGGGGTAAACAATTATGGGGTAGACGAACCGCAATATACTCCCGGCGCTCTCGAGCTGAACCATAATCCCCGCAACGGCCAGCCCTATTTCAATACCAGCCTCTTTAGTCTTCAGCCTCTTGGGCAGCCGGGCAATGCGAGGCGCCGATTCTTCTACGGTCCGGGCATCGATAACTACGACGCAGCTCTGATCAAAAACCTGCCGCTTTCCGAATCGAAATCTCTTCAATTGCGCTTCGAAGGATTCAACATCTTCAACCACGCCCAGTTCTATGGCCCGTCTTCCGTGAACGGCAACATCAACAGCGCGTCGTTCGGGCAGGTAGTGAGTGCCGCCGCTCCACGTTTGATGCAGGTTGCGATCAAGTTCATCTTCTAGACAATCTTTTCCAGACAGCCTGTTTCTAAACAATCCTCCGGAAGTTGGGCCAGTCGGCGGATTTGGATGCCCGTCGTTTTTGCGACTTTCAGGATTTCCCCGGCATCAAACGGAAGTGCGATAATACGTACAGGCCCTCAGGGGCAAGCATTAATTCGTTTTTGATTCGATAAGCATTGATTCGATACAGATCGCCGGGACCGGCTCGACCGCTCGATGGAGCGTCCGCCGACAGCGCGACGTTACAACGAGGAGAAAATAAATGGCAGGTAATGGAATCGTCGAAGTCACCGATGCGAACTTCGACCAAGATGTTTTGAAATCAGATACACCCGTGCTGGTGGATTTCTGGGCAACCTGGTGCGGCCCTTGCCGCGCTCTCGCTCCTATCGTGGACGAACTGGCCAAGGATTATCAGGGCAAACTCAAAGTCGGCAAGATGGATGTCGACGCCAACAGCTCGACGCCGATGCGGTACAAAGTCACTGGCATTCCCACGCTGTTGGTCTTCAAGGGCGGACAAGTCGTCGAACAACTGGTCGGCTATCGTCCCAAAGATGCGATCGCGCAAGCGATTGATAGGCACGTTGGGTAAGAACGCTCCTAGCTACTAGCTTCAGGCTAAACCTTAAACGCACGCTGACTATTGCGAGTCGCGTGCGTTTTGCTTTTGATGTTAACTTTTCTGTAAGCTCGTTCGATTCGGCTGGAAGCCAATAGGTAGCAGCCAGAAAGCCTTCAATACTTCCTGAGCACTCCAATCACTCTACCTTGCACCTCCACTGACGCTGCTGGCACGATGATCGGCTTCATCGTCACATTCGACGGCTGCAGCCGGATGTTGTCGCCTTCCCGGTAAAAGCGTTTTAGAGTGGCGTCGCTCGAATCCACCAGCGCAACCACGATGTCGCCGTTGTGTGCCGTCTTCAGTTTTTCAACAAGCACGTAGTCGCCATCGAGGATGGCCTCATCCTGCATGGAATCGCCGCGCACCTCGAGGACGAACACTTCTTTCGAGCGGACGAAGTCGGCGAGCGAGATAGTCTCGTTCGTCTGCATCGCTTCAATCGGCTGGCCGGCGGCGATGCGCCCCAACAGCGGCAAGACCAAGCCCGTATTTACGCTCATGGCCTGCTTTAGCCGTCCCTTAGGCGGGAGCAGATCGATCGACCGGCTGCGGTTATAGTCGCGGGTGAGCAATCCTTTTTTCTCGAGATTGGTGATGTGCTTGTGCACCGTTGCCAGCGACGTCAGCTCAAGCCCCGAGCCAATCTCCTCAAACGACGGAGAATACCCGTGCTCGGCCACAAAGCGGGAGATGAAGTCATACACTTCGCGCTGCCTGCGTGTGATCGCCATGCCGCTATTGTTGGCGAATATAAGGCGAATGTCAAGAAGCAAAAAATAAAAAGCAAGAGCCGGGCACTACTCGGCGGACGGTCGAGACCGGCTGTCCATGCCTGGAACACTTCCGAAACTTTCGATTGACTCGTAGCTCTAATGGGGTTAGATGGAGCGGTGGGGAGGATTTATGTCCAGAGCTTCGGTGCGAATGTTTACGATGATGTTGACCGTCCTTATGGGAGCGGTGGCTTGCCGGGCGGGGAGTGGTGCGGCGGTGCCGAGTCCGGTGGCGAACGAGGTGAAGGCGACGGCTCCGGGCAAAGCGACGGCGGTCGTCGCCGGGGGATGTTTCTGGGGAATCCAAGCCGTGTTCCAGCATGTTAAGGGTGTGGTAAGTGCCACGTCGGGATACTCTGGCGGTACTGTCAAAAATCCGGGTTATGAGGACGTCAGCAGCGGCCAGACCGGCCATGCCGAGAGCGTGCGAATTGTTTACGATCCTTCGCAGGTGACCTATGGAGAGTTGCTGCGGGTGTTCTTCTCGGTGGCGCTTGACCCCACGGAAGTAAACCGGCAGGGGCCGGATACGGGGACGCAGTACCGGTCGGTGATTTTTTACGGCAATGATGAGCAGAAGCGGATTGCTGAGGCTTATATTGCGCAGCTCAATGACGCCAAGGTTTTTTCGAAGCCGATTGCGACGCAGGTGGTGCCGCTGACGGCGTTTTATCCGGCGGAGGGTTATCACCAGAATTATGCGACGCTGCATCCGAACGATCCCTATATTGTGTATAACGATGCGCCGAAGGTGTCGAATTTGCGACGGGAATTTCCGGATTTGTACACCGGGAAGTAGTTCGAGAATCGCACCGTGACGCCGGTGCTCAGGACGACAATCTTCTAGGAGGGCAGTCATGTTTGATTCGGGTCGCGGAAGCGAGGAGATCAATCTAGGACGGAGGTTGTTTCTGTCTGGCGTGGCGGCGGCGGCCGGAGGGGTGGCGTTGTTTTCGCTGCGCAAGCCGCATGTGATTGCGGAGGCGGCGAAGACCGAACCGGCGGCAGTGACGATTGTGCAATTTTCCGATGCAGGGCGACGGCTGGCGACGGTGAAGGTGCCGCGAGTGGTAAAGTCTGAAGCGGAGTGGAGGAAGCAGTTGCCTGAGGGAGTGTTTGAGATTACGCGGCATGCGGATACCGAACTGGCGTTTACCGGGAAGCTTTTGAATGTGCACGACGCGGGAGTATTCCGCTGCATTTGCTGTGACAACGCGCTTTTCAGTTCCGCTACGAAGTTTGATTCAGGCACGGGCTGGCCGAGTTTCTGGCAGCCGATCGCCAAAGAAAATGTGCGGGAGATCTCCGACCGCAGCATTGGGATGGAGCGGACGGCGGTTTCATGCACTGAGTGTGACGCGCACCTGGGCCACGTCTTCGATGATGGTCCGAAGCCGACGGGGCTGCGCTACTGCATGAATTCGGCGTCGCTGCGATTTGCCAAAGCGGCCTGATGGCGGAAATTGCTCTGGCAAGAATAGTGTCGGTACATTCCGAAATATCTTTAGACACGGGCGTAACGCGCCAGCGGGTGATGGTCATTGGGCGTCCTCCGGGGCGGTAGTACGCTTGGAGCATGGACCCCAGTGTGGAGCTTGACCCGCTCAATCCGCCAAAATCGGATCGTGCCCGCCACGGCGAGAAGCGCGGCGAGTGTGCCAAGAGTAACGATCGTTTCAGCGAGGCTGCGGAAGCCAACGTGGCGTTGCAGCAGCTGCTGAAGGGTCGCGAGAATTTGTTGGAAACGCTTCCAGCAGTTCCTGCAATTCTGCAATCGCTGCTCGAGGAGTTGAATCTCCCCGCCGACAAGGTGGACATGCCGCGGGTCGCGGAGCTGATTTGTCGGGACGAATCCCTGGCGGCACACTGCTTGCGCATGGCAAATTCCCCCTTGTTCGGTCGCGTCAAGTCCACCAACTCAATTCGTGCAGCCATCCGGACAATTGGAATTGCGCGTGTGCGTGACATTGCCCTCTCGTGCAAGCTAATGCGGATTGGAGACACGCAGCGGGGCCTCGATCCGGTTGTTTTCTGGGAGCACTCGCTGGGCTGCGCCATATTGAGCCGCAAGCTGGCGCGCAGCGCGGGATTCGAAAATCCGGACAAGGCTTATCTTGCCGGATTGCTGCATGATATCGGCTATATCGTGAACTTTATGCTGGTGCCGCGAGAGATGAAACGCGCGCTGGCGGAGGCAGCACGCGAGCATGTCTTCGCCGGGGAAGTTGAATACGCGACTCTGGGTTTTACGCATTGCCAGAGCGGTGAGATTCTGGCCAACAAGTGGCATTTCTCGCCCGATCTGGTGGAAGTGATTCGGTGCCACCACAATCCCGCGGCGGCCGTCGTGAACCCTGCACTGACAGCGATCGTAGCCCTCAGCGACCGGGTGTGCCGATCGCTGACGCTGGGACTTGGCTATGTGGAGAGTCCGGATCCTGGCAATGCCTGGCAGGAGGATTGGAATGTTCTGACACGTGCTTGCCCGCTGGCCGCTCAGATGACCTGGGAGGACTTTGTCAAGGATTCGGAGTCGTACTTCGTAGAAATACACGAACTAGTCAAAAACATGTTCAACGCATAGAGGGAATCGTGGCGGCGCGTTGAAAATGATCCCCCGTCAGAGTGTTCCGTACCATCTTTTTATGTAGTTTCTCGTCGAGCCGGTCTCTGCCTCATAGCTCGCGTCATAAAGAGGTGCACCAAAAGAGATAACGTCATTCATGTACTGAATCAGCCTATCATTCCTCAACAATCTGTAGGAGGCAGGAAGATGGCAGCGAGTCAAGTAGTGCTTTATTTTGAGAAGCAAGAGGATGCTCTGCTTTTCACGCTGGCTGCCAGTTCCGTCATGTCCGCGGAGGGGCCGCTTCAGAGCAGTCATGCAGCGGATAAGGTTGCGGAAGGGATTTGCAAAGCCAGTCGAATTACGGCTGAGGGTATTCTGAACGTCACGTGAAGGGCGGCACAATCAAAATGATCCGAAAAGCAGCGCTGCAAATAGGAGTTCCCGCGCTACTCGCTTTCATGGCATGGAATGCCTATCTTGCTGTGAACCATTTAAAACAGATGCAGACATCCGCGGTGCTTACCCTGGAAAACGCGAAGCTGCAGGTGGTCATTTCAAGCGTTCTGAAAGACCTGACCGATATGGAGACTGGCCAACGAGGGTACCTGCTGACGGGGGACGCTTCCTACTTGCAGCCCTACTCAGAGGCGAAAAACAGAATCGAAAGCGATTTTTCCGTCCTGCGTGCGAGGCTAGTGGAGCGGACAGCGAGCGAACGATCCCTGGAGTCGCAACTGGAGGCCCTCGCCAAATCTAAGCAAGCCGAGATGGAGCACTCGATCAGTCTGCGTCAACAAGGTTATCGCCACCGCGCATTCATGCTGGTGAATTCGAACGAAGGTGCGCAGTACATGGATAAGGCTCGCGAACTTCTGTCATCGCTGGGGGAGGCGGCGACCGGCAGCTTCACGAAGTTCGACTTAGAGAGGAATGCCGCCCTGAGCAAGGCTTTGAAGGAAACGATTATTGCAAATTCACTTCTGCTTGCGCTAACGGCGTGTCTGTTCGGACTAGTCCGTTACCACGGTCGAGCGCTGGAACAGGAAACTGCCCAAAGCCGACAAGAGCTGGCAGTGCGCGATTTGCAGCTGGCGAAGTTGACATCGGCTCTTTCGAACCAGGCTCGCTTCAAGACCTCGGCCATCGAGGCGAATGCCCGCTTGCTATTGCAGAACTACGGCGGTTTTCTGCCACGACAAGGCCACGAATATGCCGAGCAGATAAAAGAGGCATCGGCACAAATGGAACTCCTTCGACAGGATCTGGTTGGCAATACAAACAGCTACAGCGACGAAAAGGCCGCCTAATGGGATCTAGTTCTGATGCTTGCTTTCATCCATTGGCTGATGCGCCATCTGGGGATTTCGCGAATTCGGCGTAGGGGCCGACATAAGATTGATAAACATCTTTTGAAATTTCGGCCAATCAACGTCCATCTGGACATGCGCTTTCTGCAAACTGATTGATGGCTTATCGTTGTCGGTCCAGACCAGAGTATCTCCGTAACTGATGCCTTTATCTAGGCTGACATCCATGTACACGTAGCGTTCGCGGGTGATCAGACTCGGGTCGAGCCACGCCGCCGCGGTTAATTCGTCCCAAAGATAATTTCCCGGCTTACTCGTATAGTGCGCAATGTATTGCGCCGCCGGTTCGTGGGAGTTACCGATCTCGCTCAACATTTCCGCGGTTAGTTGAGTCTCAATGGAAACGTCTACGGTGGTCACGGAGATCTTAGGCCATGGCGCATGCAGAGTTATGCTCGAGGCTTCAGGATCGAACCACAGATTAAATTCATGCCGAGGACTGTCAAGATACTCGGGATCGTCAGTATGTGGATTGACGCTGCCACCCATAATGACCAACTCCTGTGCCAGCGAAGCGAACTGGGGGTCGCTGATAACTGCAGCCGCGACATTCGTCATGGGACCGGCCGCATAGATCGTAACCTGGCGAGGGTACTTATGCACCATGCGAACCATGAAGTGCGCGGCATCTTCGCTTGCGGCTTTAGTCGTCGGATTCCCTTCCGGCAGATTCGGCACCTCGTCGGGATTATGCGAAGACCTGGGCATATTCCACGCACCTTGATAAATGACTTTGCCGTGCATCTGTTCCCATAGATTCGTCCACTCCTTGGTACGAATCATAGGCCGATCGATGCCGGGAACGACTGGGACGTCGGCGCGTCCCACTAATTCCAGGAGCCGCAAGGTATGCGCTACCTCTTCATTGCGCCATCCGTCGCCTGTTACAACCGTGATTCCCAAAACGTTTACATTCGGCGATTGCAGAAAGACCAAAATCGAGTTCATGTCGGTACCGGCGGGTCCCATCGCATCCTGATCGATGACCACGTAACGATTTTGCTGCGTGAGTGCGAAAGAGGAAAGCAGCAAGAACACGGCGCACAATAAGGCTACAAATTTCATTTTCGATCGCTCACTTTCATGGCAAGTTCCCCTCGGGCGCAACGCAAGCATCTCGTCCCAGCAAGCATCAGATGGGAGGGAGAAGCTCGAACAGCTTCACAAGATAGGTGTGGCGCTCATGGGCTAGAGACGTTTCATTGATAAGTATCACTGCAGGCTGGTTTAAACAAGCCGTCGAATCACGAATCGTGCCGACACGGAAGCGGCAAAAAGTCTGCAACATCGATGAACTCCGGCCAAGCTCATCGAAGCACCAGGCCCTGTGGGGTTCTGAACGGATGTCGGCAACCCTTACCTTGGGATTACTCCAGAGTAGCTTGTGAACCGCTGCGACACGCGACAAACGAAGCCTGATACTTTCTCCCTTGAGTTTCCCTAGCCGAATAGTGTTGGATAGGCACGGAAATCAGCAATTGTCTTGGGAACCTGTTTCTCTTTTCAAGTGGTAATTAGTCGGCAAGAACCTCTGCACTCCTCGCCCCCGCCCAACCGCCGCAAGAACTTCCCACCATGCTCCCTCGGCCCGAATCACCCTGACGAAAAAATGGTTTTCGCCGAGGCGAAAACCATTTAGCGTCGTCCGCTCAGCCGCGAACTAGACGTTCCTTTAGAGCAATTCCGGGATCGTCGTTTCGATGGTGACGCGAGTCCCCGTGATGGTGCCTAGGATTGTGGCCGTTGGCTTCCCTGTAGTATCGGTAGCTCTCAGAGAAAACGTGCCGCTGAGACAGCTTCCGTCCGCCGAGACAGTAACCTTTTCGATGATCCGGGTCGGCCCGACTGGATTCCCAATCCCGCTCGGCGCATTGGTGGTATCGTTGCCGAACCAGGCGATGTGATTTACTCTGTACTGGCCCGGTCCGACTTTCTTCCAAACGCCCATGCAGATATCTCCATCCTGAGGCGGCCGCATAGAGGTCATGATCTCCGTGCCATCGCTATGCCAGACGATAAGGGCACTATCGATTGGAGTGCCGTCCGGTGGTCCCCCACTGTTGCCCTCGGCAGTAAACATCACATGCCACATCCCCACGATTGCTTCTCCCGGGTCGGCAGCTTGAGTCAGTAACGCCGTCGGATCGCCCGGCTGCCAGGCCTGCTTATGAAGCTTCGCCGTCGGAGTGCCGCACTGAGCGGCGGCCATCGCGGTCAAGAACGCTCCCATCAAAACGAGGCCCAGCCCCGCGCGGAACATCTTGGAAATTGTTTTCATAATCATCTCCTTGTAATTTTGTTCGAAGAGGTCGTCGAAGAGAACCTCTTCGAACTACGGGCGGCATCCTGTCGCGGATGCCCAAAAATGACAAGGACGGCAAGGTGAAGTTTGGGTGAAGAAACCTGAAGGCCTAACCAATTGACGTAAAAGCCCTTACCCATGCAGCCTCCGGCAATGTTATAGTTTTGTGCCTTAGTTTTGGGGCGGTATGTCTGAGTCGCAGTACAGATTCGCTGAATTTCAGCTCGATTGTGCCAGCTTCGAGTTGCGTCGCCAAGGACGCGCCCAGAGAAGCGAGCGCATTTCCCTCGAGCGCATCCCCATGGAACTGCTGATCCTTCTTCTGGAGCGGCAAGGTAGCGTCGTCTACCGCCAGGAAATCGTCGACCGTCTCTGGGGCAAGGATGTGTTCGTCGATACCGAACACGGCATCAACACGGCGATCCGCAAAATCCGCCAGGCGCTGAGAGACGACCCCGAGCAACCCCGCTTTATCCTGACCGTCAGCGGCAAAGGCTACCGCTTCGTAACGGAAAAAAACGGCCACCCGCCTCATGCGACAGCCGTGGCAGCCGTACCCCCGGAAGCGCCCCAGCCCATGTGGGGACAGCCGCCCCGGCTGTCCGGCGGCGCGGAAGTATCGCGACGCAGTCCCGACGCAAGAGACATAGCCACAGTCGAGATCACCCCGTCCCGGACCAAACGAGCAATCGCCGCCGTTGCCCTTTGCCTCATCACAGCAGCCGCGCTAATCTTCATTTTGCGCGGTCGTATCTTTCGAACGAATCAAGCCGCCCGAATCCACTCCATCGCGGTAATCCCCTTGGCCAATCTCTCCGGCGACGCCGCGCAGGACTACTTCGCCGACGGCATGACCGACGAACTCATCACCGCCCTCGCCAAGAATCGTGCCCTCCGCGTCGTCTCGCGCACGTCGGTGATGCAATATAAAGGTGTCAACCGCCCCGTGGGCGACCTGGCCCGCGAGCTCGGCGTCGACGGCATCCTCGAAGGCTCCATCGAGCGCGCCGCCAATCGCGTGCACATGACCGTCCAGTTGATCTACGCGCCTACCGATTCCCACGTCTGGGCCGAAAGCTACGACCGCGATCTCGATCAGGCCTACTCACTTCCGGAAGAGCTTTCCCGGATCGTTGCCAAAGAAGTGAACGCTGCGACTTCGCCCACACCGACGCCTCGCTACATCAACCCCGAAGCCTACGACGCTTATCTGCGCGGCCGCTACTATTGGTTCGCAGTTGACATAGATCAAAGCCAGCACGCCTTCGAGAAGGCGATTCAACTGCAACCCGATTACGCCGCAGCGTGGAGCGGGCTAGCCGATTCCTATGGCCTCCGCGCCGTCTATGGCTTGGTCCTGGGTTCCGATGCGATGACCAAAATGGAGAGCGCCGCGCGGAAGGCCGTTGAACTCGATGATTCTTCCGCCGAGGCGCACAACTCGCTCTCCGGCTGGTATTTCTTCTTTGCCTGGGACCCGCAACGCGCCCTCGCCGAGGCCGACCGGGCTCTCGCGCTCAATTCCCGTCTCACGCAGTCGCATTTCTTACGCGCCCACGCACTGATCGCGCTGCATCGCACGGACGAAGCGATCCAGGAGGAGAAGCGTTTTGTCGAACTCGATCCGTTTATTTTTCCCTGGGCACTCGGTTTGGCCTATCTGAACCTTGGCCAGATCGACAATGCCATCGCCGAGCTTCGCGTGCGGACGCAGGTGCAACCGAACGACTTCTTCTCGCACTATGCGCTGGCGGAAGCATACTGGCTCAAGCGCATGTGGCCGGACTTCGCACAACAAATTGAAAAAGAAATTGCTCTGACCGAAAGTCCGGAAAAGGCTGCTGAAATTCGTCAGGCCTATGAACGCGGCGGCTACAAAGCTGTTAGTCAGAAGCGGCTTGAATTTCTAAAGGCCCGTTCTCGCAAGATGTACACTTCCCCACTCGACTTCGCCTATCAGTATGCGTTTCTCAACGACAAAGAACAGACGCTGAAATCTCTGGAAGACTCGTTCCGCGACCGCTCTCCCGGAATGGCATTCCTGCAAAATGAACCGCTCTTCAACTTTGTCCACGACGATCCGCGTTACAAGGCTCTGGTAAAGAAAATGGGGATCTTTCCAATTTCATAACTGCGAGCTCTACCACTCGAATGGCACTAAACGAGACAACGGCCCTCGACCGAAATATGGACAGATCGGACGTTGGGGTGAGGCCATTACTCGAGGTTACGGTAGCTGTCAGTGTCACCGAATCGCAGCCATTCACGAGGGGAACGCCATGCCTAGTAAGTCCAGCGCGGTGTGGCGAAAGCTTTCTCGATCACGCAAGGCCATAGCGCTTTTCTAGACGAACCCATGAAGAACATTGTGACATCGGAACCATCGGTATAGTGAATGTAGAACACATCGCTCACTGTGACGGAGGAGCCGAGATTCACAGAGAAGTGACGCTTAGACAAAATTTTCTTTTCGGGCCAGCGGTCGTCGGGGTCGGTACGCCGAGAATTAAGATCATCCAAAATGTCTTTACTGAAAGTAGTTTCGATCGGAGCGCTTTTGCATTCGATAATCAGACTATTGATACGTGTCTTGCCCGTGGGCGTATTCGCTAAGGCCGCCAAAATTGACCCGATCGGGCAATCGCTTAGGGCGCCTTGCACAATATCTTCGCTGAGAGGCGAACCCAGATTCCAATCCACAGCGCGAGCAAGAATCCTGTCATTACCTTTCGGGGCGGGCATCGCGATGATTTGGGTTGCCGCTTTGGCCGCTCCGCCGCTCATGTCCACCTCTTTAAAATTGCAACATATTTGGGATTCGGGCTCCCAGTTGACCAGGAATGCGACTTCCGGAAGTGTCCGCGCTCAAAGTGTCCGGCAAAACCCCGATCGGTCCCGGAACTCTGGCGGCTTTGTGTTGTAATGTCATCGTTCTCCTAACGGTCTAGCTTCATCTACGAAATTCCGGAACCAAAATCAAAAGAGTTGCAGCGGCCGATAAGTTAATCGGGTTGGTTAATCGCGGCGCGGCCAAAGTATATACCTGAGAAAATCGAGTGTACACATGTCAACGTCTCTCACGAGTGCCGTCAAGCTGCCGTGTCGATTGAGGCTACCTAAGATACTTTAGACTGCTTTGGTCAGTTTTCGAGTTTGCGTCACATCTCCGGGTGAGCCAAAATGACTTGAAATTCAATCTGAGGAACAAGCCCTCTCGGAACTGGTAATCCCGCTGTTGCGCCGACCGCACGTCCGGGTCGTTGGTATGTCCTGTGTGCCCAAACCACCGCATGTGCGAATAGATTGCAAACCAGCAGTAAGGAACATACAATCTCCGGTCAAGAGCAGATCGGCTTTCGTAAGCGACTTCCCCGGAGAAAAAATTGAGCAGTTTCGCTGGGCGGAAGAAGATGCTATGACCAACAGACCCGTCGGGGATTCTACCGCTGTAGCGAACCGGCTTTCGGACAAGACCAATGCCGCCACAGTTCAACGTAAAAGAGCCCTGTGGTTGCCGCAAGTTAAACGTCGGGATCGGGCGGTTCAAGAGCTGCAGATCATGGTTCAGAATTGTCCGGGCTCGCCTGAAACTAGTCGAGCCATCGGCAAACTGCTGGAACAGGCGCGAACAGGAAATAGTTTCCCTGCTGGCACCCGGAGTTTTGATGCAGCGCACTTCGTAGGACGCTATTCCGCATTCATGCAAGGCGCATTGTCTCTCCCTTTATTCTTGTTGCCATTCTCCTAGTTGCCGGTTCGAGCCTATGCTTGCAGATAAACCAGCCAAGATCGGGAAGTACGACGTGATCGACATAATCGGTCGTGGTGGAATGGGGATCGTCTACAAAGCTGCCGACCCCAACCTGAACCGTCTCGTGGCCATCAAGATGATGACCGGTGGTTACGCCAGTACTCCCGAACATCTAAAGCGTTTCTTTCGCGAGGCGCAGTCCACCGGTGGCTTGCGCCACCCCAACATCGTGACCATTTTCGAACTGGGGGACTACGATGGAAATCCTTACCTGGTCATGGAATACCTGGAAGGGGAGAGCCTTGAATCCATCATTAAGTCGCGGCGGCCGATCAGTCTGGTCGAAAAGCTCTCCATCATGATGGAAGTGTGCCACGGCTTAGGCTATGCACACGGCCGCGGCATCGTGCACCGCGATATCAAGCCGGGTAACATCATGGTCTCGAGCCAGGGTACGGCAAAGATCATCGATTTCGGGATCGCTCACATTGAAGACAAGAATGTCACCCTCGCCGGGCAGATCATGGGCAGCGTGGGTTATATGTCGCCTGAACAGGTCAATGGCAGGGCTATTGATTTGCGCAGCGACATCTTTTCTACCGGCGTAGTGCTCTATCAATTGTGCACTCATGCCATGCCCTTCGACGGCCAGAGCACGGCCTCAACGCTGCTGAAGATCCTCCATGATCCCCCTCCTCCCCTGAAGAATTTTCTGACGGTCTATCCGCCGGAACTTGAGACAGTCGTGCTTCGCGCCCTGGCCAAAGACCGGGAAGAAAGATTCCAGTCCGCCGACGCTTTTGCTCTCGATCTCGCCCAATTGCATGGGCAACTCAAGCAGGACATCATTAGCAGCTACCTCCAGGAAGCCACGCTGTTGATCGCCAAAGCGGATTTACACCAGGCGAGAGAACAATTGCTGCAGGTGCTCAAGATCGATCGCCAGCAAACACGCGCAATTTACCTTCTGCGCGAAGTGCAGCAAAAAATTCAAAACGAAGAGGTTGCTGAGCAGGTTCGAAAGTTACAGGTTCAAGCCGAGGATGCTTACGCGCGCGAGGAGTTCGACTCCGCCCTAAACAATTTGGATGCGGCTCTGCGGCTGGATAAAGATAACGAGGAACTAGTAAGCCTGCGTCAGTCGGCGCGAATCGCCCGGCAGGGGACCCAGAAATTACCCGTCCCTAGTAACTTGGCCGGTGAGAACTGGCCCGCGGAAGTATTCTTGCAGGAGACCGTGACGGACTCCCTCACCCCTGGCGAACTTTCCGGTGTCGGAAGCGTTTTGCGAAAGGAAAGCGATCATAAAACCGAGGTTCAGCCTGATCCGGCGGACGTGGATCAGGCGCCGCCGATAAAACCACCCATCTCCAGCGTTCCGCATGTGGCCGCGGCGCCTTCTGAGAGACCTGCGGAGGTCGCGCAGGCAAGTTCGGGCGTCGATAAAGTTCCCTCGCAAGGGATATTAGCTGAGGCTCATGAGGCTCGGCCAAATCCCGCTGTAGCACACACCAAGCCACTCAGTCCCATCCATTCACCACGGCAGAACGCGGGACTCAGCGTCCCTTCCGAAGGAGTCAAGGCGGGAGTTCGGCCGAATTCATCTGGCAATATCGCAGGCTGGCAAGAAGAGACGCTGCGGACGGTGGAAAAGCATCTTGCCGCTTTCATCGGTCCGTTGGCCAGGATCGTTGTTAAGAAAGCTGCAGCCAAAACGACAGACCCGGAGGAACTTTACGACCTTCTCGCCGCTAGCCTCGAAAGGGCTACGGACCGGGAGGCATTTCTCGCTGGGAAGGTTCGATTGACCACGCCGCCGCAGCCTCCGTTGGATCCGAAGCCATTGCGGTCGGCGAACATGGCGGCTCCCATGAGCCCGGGCGGACAGTCTGAACTCACATCGGCAGTGATCAGCCTGGCCGCGCGCCAGCTCGCTCGCCATGTCGGACCCATTTCCACCGTGCTGGCGAAAAGGGCGGCGCAGCGTACCTGCAGCCTGCACGCTTTTTATTTGCTGCTCGCTGAGCATATGGAGAATAAAGTCGACCGCGACCGCTTCCTGCGGGAGGCAGGTTTCCCGGAGTCGTGAGCTAAGTTCCGCGCGGTCCTGAAAGCTTCATGACTGTGGGGATTTGATGAAAACTCAAGACCTTTACCACGGGACCAGCGCTGACAACATCTTAGGGATTCTCAAAGATGGCGTAATGAAACCTGCGGGAGGAGAAATCTTCTTCGTGAGGCAGGAATCGCAGATCCATACCTGCTTTGTGCACGGAGCGGACCGCTCTCGAGGGGCAGCGTTTGTAGTTAAGGTGAAGATCCATATTCCAGATCATATCGGGTTGAAGCCCGTCCCAAAAACCGGGAACCCAGACGCTTGGGTACTGCAAGCCAATATCCCGGTTAAAACCGAAGTGATTGAACTCTTTGTTCGGCGCAAGCCGGGTGTGCCGCTCGAAGTAATCAAAGGAAGAGATCTAATCGTCAGCTACTTGCAGCGACGGGGATTTTGACGTACCCGGTCAATATGATACCCCGGAGAGACTTCCAGGGCGGGCTATCGAACTTAGTCTAGAACCAGCTTGCGGCATGATGCCAGACCGCAATCAAATCTCCAGCATCTTGATAGCCTCGACCAGGCTCTTGCGCATGCGCCCGAAGGCTTTCGACAGAGCCGCGATTTCGTCCTTGCCCGAGGAGTGGAAGTCGGGCACGTCCAAGTTCCCTAAGCTGACCTCATTGGCCAGTTTGGACAAGTGATTTACCGGCCTGGTGACGAGGACGATAAGCATGGCGTTGAGAGCCAGAAAGATCACCACGAAAATCACTGCCAGAGAAGCCATGAACAAGGCAAAAACACTTTTGGCCCGCTGGATGGGCAATTGCGTCGGCGCCGACACGATCTGCGCGGTCATGATGTCGTTCACCTTCCATCCGAAGCCATTGTCACCGCCATAGCGCTCGACCATAGTGCGAGGCGCAGTATCGGCGGTGTCGTGACAAGACAAGCAGGTCATATTGATCTTCATAGGGCGCGCAATGTAAAGGGTTCGACCGCTGGGTGTGTCACGTTCGCCGACCAATTCAGCCCGGTCCGGCGATTGCCGGAAAATATTGATGATGTCGGACTCCCACTCGGTCGCGCGGTTCACTGGGTTGGTCGGATTCAAGGTCGCTTCGCGGTAGGAGTAGTCAGGAAATTTCTTGCGCAGCTGCTTAAAATACTCATTCGCCGAATAGGCTGGCACGGACTGCGGAAGGAACGAATACTTGATCTGTGTCTCCAGAAGCGGCTTGATTTGGCTGCTGGTGTAGCTGCGGACTGCAAGCGCCGCTTCCATCATGATGCGGGCGTTCTCCAAGATTTCTTCGTTCGCGTTGCGCTGCAGTAGTCTCTCACTGACATATCCAGTCGCCGCGAAGCCAATGGCGAATATAACCAACAACACCAAGTTGAATTTCACAATCAGTTTCATATCACCACCCACCATTGGGAAACCTGTACTCCGCCGACGCTGGTCGGTTTCGGAGGATACTTATCGGGATGCAAAACCGGGTCCCACTCGGGATGCTCTTCGAGATGATCTTCCAGCGCTTTGCGGAAAGCAGGGTCTCCGAGGCGCGACTGGAAACGCTCTACGAAGCCCATGCGCCAGGTCTTTTGCATCGTCAGCCAGGGCTGAACTTCGGGATAGGAAACCTCATGATCGGGCTTGGCCGGTACCACCTTGCCAGAAAAAATGGACATCCGAGAAGGCAACGTGTCTCGAAACGGAGGCGGTATGGATGCGAGAAAAGCTGGATCAGGGCGCGAGTCGACCGTTATGTCCTTGCCCGCCCGACGGGAAAGAAACTGCCCCGCGCTGGCGCTGTCGGCATGGCTCCTCACTCCATCCTGACTTGTCTCGCTGATGTCGGCCGATCCGGTCTCGACGAACACCTCGGCGCCACCCGCCACGGCATGCAGTACGATCGTGCCGCTGGTCGTAGCTGTCAGCACTGGGCTGGCATAGCAGTAAGGCCCCAAACTGGAGCTCGTCTCACCCTTCACCCAGCCGCGGAGCACTACCAGTTCGGCGGCGGACTTTCCTGCCGTCGAGATGCCGAGACGGGCGGGCGCATAGCGTAGGAGGAACAGGCGTGTGGAGGCACCGAGCGCCACGATGGTGCCTCCAGTGAACTCTAGTTGCGCAAATCCGTTTTCAGAGCTCTCGATAATGTCGCCCTGCCGAAGCCGCACGCCTGCGGCCCCGCGCAAGACCGTCGCACCTCGGATCAGACGCAGCGGACCCTCCACGAGAGAAACAGTTCCGATTTCTTGTGCCAGGCCATGGAAAGGCAGCAACAGCAGCAAAAAAAATAACAAAGGAACAGGATTCATTTCCGAACCCCCAAAAGCGCGATTGCATTAGTTTGGAAGATTCAACCCAGGAAAAAGAAGTCGGCCCATAGTAGAAACGATGAGATTCCATGTCAAGACCGTCATTAGTCTCTGTCGGTAGCACATGATATGTCCGGTTGAGATAGCAGGTAATATGTCCGCTTTGCGGGCGATGAAAGCACAGGACGTGATGTTGCAGGCGATGGCGAAGAAGATCACATGGTGGCAGGCGGCGGAGATTCTGGGCATCAGCGACCGGCACATGCGGCGGTGGCGGGAGCGCTACGTGGAAGAGGGCTACAACGGGTTGCTGGACCGGCGGCGGGGCCAGCCCTCGCGTCGCCGGATTCCGGTGGCGACGGTGGAGAAAGTGTTCGGGTTGTACCGGGAAAAGTATTTCGATCTGAACGTGCAGCACTTGCACGAGAAGTTGCAGGCCGAGCACGGGATCGAACTGAGTTACACCTGGGTGAAGCAGGCACTGCAGGGGGCGGGGCTGGTGGGGCGTGGGGCGCAAGCGCGGGGCGCATCGCAAGCGGCGTGAGCGGCGGCGAGCAGATCTTCATGGCGGGACCATGCTCGATGTGCCATCAAGTACGCGGCACTCTGGCCGGCGGACGAGTAGCGCCCGATTTGACGCACATTGCCAGCCGCCTGAACATTGCGGCCAACTCATATCCGAACAACGACGCTTATCTGGAAGCCTGGGTCACACACGCTCAATCACTCAAACCCGAGGTGGCCATGCCCAACCTCACACAATTCAACGGTCAGCAGTTGCGCGACCTAGTCGCCTACCTGCGACAGCTTAAATAGATAAAGAAAGGTTCGACATGTCACTTTCCCCGATGATTAGAGTCCCCCAGTTCTTGCTTTCTTGCTTCGCGCTATTGTTGGCACTCCCAGCCTTTGGCCAGTCCAAACCCGACTGCTCTGCATTGCCCGATCACACCAAATTGCGCAGCGTATTGCAATCCGTCGTCAAGGAAGGAGCAACCGGCAACAGTGGCCTTGGCAATCAGGAGTGGGCTGTTACCGTGAACCGCGATGGCGTTGTTTGCTCCGTGGTTTTCAGCGGCAATGATCGCGGACAGCAGTGGCCCGGCAGTCGTGCCATTGCTGCCGAAAAGGCGAACACCGCAAACGCCCTGAGTTCCTCGGACTACGCACTTTCCACTGCCAATGTCTTCGCGGCCTCGCAGCCCGGGCAGAGTCTCTACAGCCTCCAACAAGCGCGCCTCCAAATGCGCAGGCTGTATTCGGTCCCGCCACATCATTTGGCACCCCCGACGACCCCATGGTCGGAAAGCCGATCGGCGGTGTAATCGTCTTTGGCGGCGGCTTGCCTCTGTATGACTCAAAAGGAAAAATTGTGGGTGGACTTGGCTTGAGCGGCGACACCTCGTGCGCAGACCACATCATGGCCTGGAAGGTACGTCAGTTGCAACTCGATGCCGTACCCATGGGCCCTTCTCCCGATCATAACGACAACATGATTCTTGACTGGTCGAACAGCAACACGCGAACGACCGCAAATTGCATATTCGTTGAGAAGTCGCCAGCAGCCTCACAAGGGGACGAAGTTTCTTCCTGCCACTAATTTGAAACTGAAGAACTTTTGCGCTATAAGAACAGTGTGCCTGCAAATCGCATTTAGAGGTTCTCCATGCGGGGCGCGGTCTGGACGCGCGGGTTGAAGGTAGTTCTTTCAAAGCGGCAAAACCTGCCGGAACGCTACACGATTGCATTTGCCATCGCTGTCGTCGCTGTCTTGCTTCGATGGGCTCTTGACCCGTTCTTGGGTCATGTCGCATTTTATGTGACCGTTTATATGGCAGTCGCGTTGGTCTCATTGATATGGGGTTTGGGTCCTGCTGCTCTAACTACTGTTGTTGGTTTTTTCGGTATTCTTTATCGGTTCGTCGATCCCCGCCATTCGCTACTGATAAGAAGCCAGGCAGAAATTCACGGTGTAATCGGTTTCTTTCTCGTATCCACGGTTCTCATCATCCTCGGGGAGGCAAACCGCAGGAAGCAGTACAGCCTCAACAATGCGGTTGTGGCTTTAACACTGGAAACTAAAGAGCGGCAAAAGGCTGAAGAAGCACTGCGCAAGTCTCACTCGCAGCTAGAGGAACGCGTCACTGAACGCACGGCGGCTCTTTCGCAGGCCCTGGCAAAGGTCGAATCTCAAGTTGCGGAGCGTAAAGAGGCGGAGGATCGACTCCGTCAGTTGTCGACGAAACTAATGACCCTGCAGGATGAGGAGCGGCGTCGCATTGCTCGCGATTTGCACGACACGACGGGCCAAACATTAGCTGCGACCAAGATGATCTTGGCCACACTTCAACGGGCTGGAGCCGCGGTGCCGGATGTCTATCGGTTGGCAGGCGAACTCAACGTCCTTATAGACGAGGCTTCACGAGAGATACGTACCACATCGTATTTGCTCCATCCGCCGCTGCTCGACGAATTGGGCATTGCTTCTGCATCGAAATGGTTTGTCGAAGGCTTCGCAAAGCGCAGCGGGATCTCAGTCCACTGCGACATTCCGGAAGGAATGCAGCGCCTGTCCAGGAACTGTGAATTGGCATTGTTCCGGGTGTTGCAGGAGTGTCTGACAAATATCCATCGGTACTCGGAGGCTTCAACCGCCGGGGTCAGGTTACGGCTGGACGATGGCAAGCTCATATTCGAGGTGAGCGACAATGGTCGCGGAATCGCCGAAGACCGTTTGCGCCAGTTGCACGGCAGCGATGGGAACGCGGGCGTGGGCATCGCCGGCATGCGAGAGAGAATTCGCGAATTAGGTGGTCATTTCGAAATAGACTCAGGCAAGAGCGGTACGATTGTGAGCGTCGTCATTCCCATATCGAAGGCCGCTGACTCAACGAAAAGAGCGGGTGGATTCACCGCCGCCTAATGTGGGCTTCAATTCCGAATTCGAAAGCTGCTCATTCTCGCCTTTTATGAAAACGGCAAGGTCGACACCAACCCGTCGTGTAAAACCAAACCCTCGATTCATTTGATCTGTCTGTCGAATCCAGCGAGTCAAAAAGACTGATTCCCCCTCGGTTGCGCCAATTTGCCGAAATTGCGGTCCACCACCTCCAGCGGCGTAGGGTGTAAGTCACTAACGGTTGTAACTGGGGAGGAAGTGGGCAATACGCCGGGAGCGTTTGGTCAGTTCGGGGAATGCCACCACATGAAGTCTCGGAAACACGATTCGAAGCCATTTTAGAAAGTGCAAAAATCGCCAACGGTTAACCGTGGAAATGCATCTCACGTTCTGAAAGTAGGGTGTCTATCTTGTACGACGAACCGAGGGAAAAGAGGCAGCGGTGGCCCTTGGTAATGCTGATAACGACGATTGCACTGGTCGTTGGCGGTATGGCCGGGTGGCGGCTGTGGGGCACGATAGACGAAGACCTCGACAGCTTTACCGGCACTTTGGTTAGTCCTCCGAGCTCTATCGGAAGCCTCATTGGAGGAAATGCAGGGCGCGAGATAGCGATATGGTTTTTCTAAACCAAGTCCAGCTGCGTGCGGGTCCACAGCCGAACGTATTGGTCATTTCCGGTGCTAAGGGAAACCAAATGCTTGTTGTGTCAAAGCCCGGGTTCTCGCCACCCCGTCGTGCGCCAATCACCGTTGATATCAAAGGCCGCATTCGCACACTACCGCCTTTGGCGATTCTTAGAAGGCAATGGAAGCTTACTAAGGATCAGATTCAGAGTTTTGGAAGGCAGCAAGCCTATATCGCTGCGGAATCCATCCACGAGCAGAAACCGGGGGCGAAAGCGGACTAAGCCAGCCAGATCCTGCGTCCACAGTCTTCGCCTCGCAAAGTGCCGAAAGGAGCTTGGAAGGAGGAGAAGGAAGCAATGTATATAAGAACAGTTGCGCGCCTATCGGTTATCGTCGTTTTTTCAATTTGTTGTGGTGCTCAGAGCCAGCAAACCCAGACTTCAGCCTGCAATTTCGATGACGGCAAACAAGTCAGCGTGAGATATCAGCCAGATATTTCAAACCACAAATTGTCCGAGGGTAAAGTGTGGAGTCCCGGTGGTTTTCCGATGTTACTTTTCACCTCGACTCCACTTGATGTGAGCAACTCTAAGATTGCAATTGGCGCCTACAGCATGTATCTCATTCCGCAACGGGACAACTGGACACTCGTGCTGAACAAAAATGTCACTCCGGAGAGCAAGTACGACGAACATCAGGATCTTTTGCGGGTTGCAATGCAGGAAGGCCAGTTGAGTGACCCACAGCCATTCCAAGTGATTTTTGCGCACGTTGGGCCCAAACAGTGCAACATGCGCATCTATCAGGCTAAGACTGGGATTTGGACAGAGTTTAAAGAACAGTGAGTTGGACGGAGTACTAGATCGCTTTATACCGTCTGTGTTTAACGAGGAAGATAATTGCGACTTCAGCATAAAGTAGCGATCGTTACTGGTGCTGCTACGGGAATTGGGCAGGCGATCGCAGCGGCCAGCAGTGCTGGCAGCAGAACCGAGTGGCCATTTCTTTTTCCAGCAGTGAGTGAACTCGCAAGAAGAGCCAAATTCTTGACCGAAAGCTGATTCCGGGAGACGCGGGTCTTTTTTTCGTTTTTTGGTCACCTCGATGAGGTTCTGTATGGCTTGCAGCTACGACTCGGAATTGAACACAATAAGTGCGATCATGCGAACGAAGAGTCTCTGGGGCAGCCGTGGTAAACGATCAGCCAGCCGTGCCGAGTCAGGATTGGCGGAGTGCTGCCGCCGATCTTGAGCCGCTCCCAGGGTGACACTGGAGTCGCCAGCCGATGATGAGACATGAACCGACCGAGGCGATTTGATTCGCGCGACTCCAAGGACATTACGCTTAGGAGATCCAGATGCTTTCCCGATCGAGATCAACCTTACGAGCCGCCGGATGACAGACGGTTTCCTCTGGGCGAGTGCCAGGAAAAAGCGGGCGGTGCAGGATAGCGAGTTCCGGGTGCCCGGATGGGTTAGGAATGGCAACCGGAAAGAGACTAGCGTCTTTGTCATCCACGTCGCCACATTCGATGCCATGGTAAGGACCAAAGGTCGCCAATCCGAGACGTTTCCAGTGGAACAGGTCCTTCGACAAGGCTAAAGCAATTCGCGGCCCTTCGGGCGAAAAAGCCGTGTAAGTCATCATGTAGCTCTGCAGCGGTTCCACGAAGGTGATGCGAGGATCTTCGCAGCCACCACCGCCATCGGGCCGCCGCTCATAGTCAGCTTCCGGTTCCAGCGCGACGCCAAGCCGCTCGACGCCTGCCGGGTCGCCGGCTTTATTGAACTGTGCTCGCGCAATGCCGATTCGCGAGAAATTCCCCCGCGCAACCAGCCGCGGGAACAGGTAGAGCTCACCATCCGGGCCACGTGCGGCAGCTGGATTGAGGACCCCTTCGACCTTTCGGGGATTTCCCCTTTCCGGCTCCATCAACATTCTTAGCCGTTGCAACTTAAGCCCGCTCATCAAATCCTTTTCGGCGATTGCCATAACATCACGCCGCCTTATTACCACCGGTAAAGCCGAATGAGTCTCTATCCCCCTTCACCTTAAATTCCATTGCCCTATATTTCAACAAGGAATAAGGTCTTCGACAGGAACCGTTTCGGGCATTTGGATGTGGCAGCTTCCGTTAAACGCTATCGCGCCTAGTTCATGGCCGCCTGAGGAATCTCAAGTAGAAAGCTGCGAAGACCAAGACAATGCCGATATTCACTGCCAGCCGTTCCCAGAACCGGTCTCTGAAGAACACGAAATCGACACCGACTATGACAGCTGCCATCGTCACCACGTAAAGCAGGACAGCTATTTGCCTGCTCATTTCAGACGGAATCTTCAATCTGGCCCTCCGACCCGCGCATCATAATTAGCCGGCGCCACAGGTTGCTCAAGTTGTATGCCAGCAGGCTCACCCACTGCTAAACAGGCGATGATGGTTTGGATAACCAGCTTGGTTTCGTTGGGATCCTTAACCGGGATGCAATCCACTCCGGCTGTTTCAGCAGGATAGTCATTTCCGCCCACGTACAAGGCGTCGCCGACATAAATCATCTCTTTTATCGAAATACCGAGCAGGTCTCTCAGTTTTCCGATGCCGTAGGCCTTGTCAATGCCGGGCTTGGTAATGTCAACGATGTCGAGCCCCCGATTCGGACAGAAAACTCGGGGATGAAGGTGTCAAGAATAGCTTTGATCTTCTTCCGCTTGGTGAAATCGGGATCCGTTTTTTTCTTTTCTTCGAAGGGAGCTTGCTGACCTAAGGCAGAAAATGTTATCTGGCTTCCCCGGTCCTCAATTTGCTCACCCCAGAGCTTTTTGATCTTGAAGTCTGCAACTCCGATCGCCTTCTTTAGAGAATCAAGGATCTTTTCTCTTTGATCTCTAGCAGGCTGCTGAAAAACTACTCCCCATCCACAGCCTGGTATGGTACGAGAAGGTATGCGCGGAGAGGATCAGCAGCAGAATCACATGTTCAGCTATTTGTCGCCGGAGGGGCGGGTGCGGAAGG
>JBAVZU010000102.1:0-8312 GCA_049588915.1 Candidatus Sulfotelmatobacter sp. | reverse complement strand
GTCAGCGACCAGAAGCCCGATGCCCAGCAGTGAGATCAAAATGTGGAGATAAAGCCACTTCCATTCCGCGCGCGGCGTGCCAGTCTTGATGAGAATGAGTCCCAAAACAGCGCTGGCCGCGATGAACAGCCATCCAGCGCGCGCCAGAAAGGATCTGTGGCGCAACAGGTTTACGCATTCAGGAACGAGCAAGGCGGCGGTGACTACTCCCACAAGCGCATGCAGAAGCACTATTCCCGCATAAAAGATAGTCGCTTGGGGGAAGGCATAGAGATACGCCGCAGAAATTACAAGAAAGACCAAAAGCCAAGACAAAGCCCGGCCAAAAAAAAACAAGGATCGGGAGTTTTCTCGCATCGGAGACGATCGGACGCTTGCACTGGATTTGATTCCCACAGTGAATGAAATCGCGTGCGAACCAAATTACTCGTGCAGCCGATCAAGTGAAATAGTTGAAAAATACTACTACTGACGCTCGGCCTTTCATGCGTGTGGCGGAATTCGCCACGCGCCACACTGCTCCTCCAGGGCCGCTGCGACTGACAAGACTTGCTCTTCTTCCCACGGCCGGCCAACGATCTGCACGCCGATAGGCAGGCCCTCCGACGATTGGCCGACTGGAACGACCGCCGCAGGATTGCCTAAAAGATTGAAGAATTCCGCGTAGCTCCAAGCGTCAAGATAATCGACAGTTTTTCCATCGATCCGCCAGCGGCGTTCACCGTGGCGGAATGCGGGGATCGCCGCAGCCGGGCACAACAGGATGGGATATTGCCGCATCTGCGCCAAGAATTGTGCACGAACTTCGTCGCGCCGAATCCAGGCGTCCAGGAACGCGCCCGCGGTAAGGGCCGGCTCCGCCGCGGACAATTCGAGAAACTGCCGCAGGACGGGACTGATATCAGACTCTCGGCCCTCGAACATCGGCCTCAGGAGCATGCCGCCGGCGACCACAAAATACTTTCTCCAAAGTTGCCGCGCTTCTTCCAAGCCTTCCGGCCGAAAGGCTTCAGCTTGGAAGCCCGCTCTGCGTAGGGCCTCTGCAGCGGCCCGAACGGCGGTGCGAGTTTCCGAGGTGACAGGAGTGCGTACGTCATCTTCGAAATAACCAATCCGCAATTTTCTGATCTCGCTCTCATTTGCCCAGCGCATTGAGACGGGCGCGGCATTCGTGTCGCCGATGTCGGGACCTTGCATCACCTCGAACAGGACTCGCAAATCTGCAACGGTCCGTGCCATCGGCCCTACGACGCCGATCGCGGCAAATGGTCCGGCGGAGACTGGAAAATGGCCGGTCGAGGGAATGCGGCCTGGAGTCGGCTTCAGCCCGCATATCCCGCTGAAGTGAGCGGGGATGCGAATCGAGCCTCCGCCGTCGCTGCCCACGCCGCCAGCCGACATGCCCGCAGCAATCGCCGCCGCTTCTCCGCCACTGGAGCCGCCGGGTGTGCGCTCCAGGTCCCAGGGGCTATTGGTCCTCCCGTAAAGAAGATTATCCGTCTCCCACGCCATTAGCATCTCCGGCGTGTTGGTTGAACCGAGAATAATTGCGCCAGCATTCTTGAGACGTGCAACCAGCGGGGCGTCCTGGTGCGCGACCAACCCGGCACGCAGCCGCGTTCCGGCTTCGCAACGCAAGCCTTCCACGCCTATTGAACTTTTGATGCTGAGTGGAACACCGTGCAAGGGGCCCAGCGGCGCATCGGTCAATACTGCGGACTCGGCGTCCTTGGCTGCCTTTCGCGCCCGCTCTGTATCCACCTGCACGAAAGCGTTAAGTTTTGAATCCAGTTTTTCGATTTGTAAGAGATGCGCGTTTAAGAGCTCTATTGGAGAGATTTGTTTCTCACGGATTTTTCGCGCCATTGATACTGCAGACAGGAAGTTCAGACTGTTCATAGATTTACTTTTGCATTGCACGGTCGAGAATTCGTTTTTCCTTGGCGGTTAACGGGCGCAGTGCTCCCTTGGCAAGTTCGCCGAGTGGCAGCGGGCCCACGGCAACCCGAATCAAACGCAGCACTTCACCGCCTAGAGCTTCGATCATGCGCCGGATCTGGCGGTTCCTGCCTTCATCCAGAATGATTTCGAGCCAGCAGGTCTTCTCTCCCGAGCGCAACCGCCGAACTCGTTTTGCCTGCAGCATTTCTCCATTCGTTACTTTAACGCCCCGAAGCAAAGCCAAGATCGATTCGTCTTCCAGCACGCCTCGCACTTGGACATGGTACGTTTTGTCGAGGTGCGATTGGGGCGCAATGATGCGCGCAGCCCATTCTGAATCATTCGTCAGCAGTAGCAGGCCCTCGCTGGCTTTGTCGAGGCGGCCCACGGGGCCAACCCAAGGCTCGACTCGCAAGCATGACTTTGCAGAATACCCACGCAGCACGGTGTACACCGTGTCCCGGCCGTCTTCATCCGATGCGGTCGTTATCACACCGCGAGGCTTGTTCATCATCAAGTACAACTTGTTGCTCTGTTCAACCGATTTTCCGTCAACGGCAAGACGATCATACTTTTCGGAAGCGGGCGTTTCAGGATCGCGGCGAATTTTTCTATTCAGAGTTACACGTCCTGCACGAATCAACACTGCTGCTCGGGATCCGGAGCAGTAACCCAACTTCGATAGCGCACGCGCCAGACCAATCTTCCGCGCTCCATCTCTATCTTTCACTTGTTCATGCTAACTGAGAAGTCGAAGCCTCGCGGCAATGACAGGAGAAAGCTTCAATCGCGGATCTCGCCGGGAATGGCCGAGGAAGACGCTAAGATCAATGCTTCTTCCCGCCCATCTTGGTAGGATGTTATCGAAAATAATAAGAGAGGAGTTTCTATGGCTCATCAACATCCTCCGCGTTTCTTGAAAATTGTGGACGATGCCAAGACGCGTGTGCGCGAGACTAATGTCGCTCAAGTGAAGTCCAGGCTGGATCGTGGCGATAAGTTTTTGCTCGTCGACGTGCGCGAAGAGAGCGAATTTTCCAAGGACCATCTGCCCGGCGCAATTCACTTGGGCAAAGGCATTATCGAGCGCGACATCGAGGCGCGGGTGCCTGATCTTGATGCCGAGATTGTGCTTTATTGCGGCGGCGGATTTCGCTCGGCGCTGGCGGCGGATAACCTGCAGAAGATGGGCTATCGGAATGTCATCTCGATGGATGGCGGGATTCGCGATTGGCGCGAGAAGGGGTATCCGCTGACTAAAGGCAGCTAGTTCTCGGCTTCCGGCTTTCGGGCTCGCAAGTATATTCGCGAGCGCCGGAGGAGAGTTCGGAGGCTGCGGCATTCTCTGTTCCTTTTTTCTTGTCGATCAATCTTTACTTAAGCAGTGCGGAATAGTAATTGCGTGACGGGCGGCGCTGGCTTTGTGGTATTGTCCACACTTGACTTGGCATCGCAGCTGCATGCACGCGAATAATGTCTCCAGGCTCGACCGCAACTAAAATCGTAACGACTGTTGGTAGGTAACGCTCTGTCCGCTTATGAATGGTCGCATCTTTTTCTGGTCGCTCACGTCAGCGCTCGCCGGATTTCTTTTTGGTTTTGACACCGTTGTTATATCCGGCGCAGAAAAAACAATTCAGACACTTTGGAGTCTTAGTCCCGGACTTCATGGTATAGCCATGGCTTCGGCCCTTTATGGCACCGTGGTCGGTGCACTGCTTGGTGGCTGGCCGGCAGACCGATTTGGGCGCAAGGCCACGCTGCTCTGGATCGGCATTCTTTACTTTGTAGGCGCCGTTGGCTCAGGCTTGGCGCCCAACGTTACGGTTTTTATCATCGCGCGCGTGATCGGAGGGCTGGGCATCGGCATTTCGACCGTTGTGGCGCCGATGTACATCTCGGAGATCGCACCACCAAAGCATCGCGGCCTGCTTGCCGGCATGTTCCAATTCAACATTGTTTTTGGAATCCTGGTCGCCTACGTATCGAACGCGCTTCTGGCCGGAATCGGAGACAACGCCTGGCGCTGGATGCTGGGCGTGGCCGCATTTCCATCGTTGCTTTATGCGGCATTATGCTTCGGCATTCCCGAAAGTCCGCGATGGCTGCTAAGCCGCAAGGGCGACCGCAAGTCTGCTCTCGAGGTACTGCAACGCATCGAACCGGAGGCCACGAAGACACAGATCGCGGCCGAGGCCGATGAGATTATGGCTGCAGCAGCCTCGGAACAAAAGTCATCCTCTGGACATTTCTGGACTGTGCGTCTTCGTAAGCCAATCCTCCTCGCCATCCTGATTGCTTTCTTCAATCAAATGTCCGGCATTAATGCGATTTTATATTTCGCGCCACGCATCTTCGAACTTACCGGTCTGGGCGCGAAGGCCGCGCTGCTGCAATCGATTGGCATCGGCATCACCAATCTGATTTTCACTTTTGTCGGACTCTGGCTGATTGACCGGCTGGGCCGGCGCACTCTTCTTTATATCGGCTCGGTCGGCTACATCACTTCGCTTGGCCTGGTCGCATGGGCTTTCTTTACCGGTCACTTCTTGATCGTGCCGGTTTGCATCTTCGCCTTCATCGCCGCGCATGCGATCGGCCAGGGCGCGGTGATCTGGGTTTTCATTTCCGAAATATTTCCCAACCGCCATCGCGCGGAGGGCCAGAGCCTCGGCTGCGGCACGCATTGGATCTTTGCCGCCTTACTCACTACTTTTTTCCCAAAGATGGTCTCGGCCTTTCCGATTGGCTATGTTTTCTCGTTCTTTTGCTTCATGATGGTGCTCCAACTTATCTGGGTAAAAACAATGGTTCCAGAAACGAAAGGCGCGTCGCTGGAGCAAATCCAGAGGCAGCTGGGGATCGAATAAAGTCGCACTCGAAGAACGCGAGACACGGGGCACCCAGCTTGCAGATGCGATCACAGTTCGCTTCGGCAAGAAGGCGGCAAGTCGTCGAATGAGGGTTGACCTAGCGTTTCCCGCCAGGTGAGGTGGTAAGTAAGATCGCAGGTGTCGCGTTAGGTAGAGTCAAGCGCCGGTGGTTGCGGCGATGGTATGACGGCGGGCCTTGATGTCCCGCATCGGTGGCTCGCCAAAGAACCGACTGTATTCGCGATTGAATTGGCTTGCGCTTTCATACCCCACTTCGAATGCCGCGCTTGCCGCGTCTAGCCCCTCGTTGAGCATGCGCTCCCTCGCTACATGCAACCGCAGCTGCTTCTGATATTGAATCGGGCTCATCGCGGTCAGGGACCGGAAATGGTGGTGGAGCGTGGAAACGCCCATCTGCGCCATCTCCGCCAGCTCCTCGACCCGCAATGGTTTGGCATAATTTTGCCGCAGCCACGTTACCGCTCTAGCCGTCCGGTGGCTTTGCTCGCCGGACGTGGCGATCGCCCGCAGATGCTTTCCCTGCGGGCTTCGCAGCAAGCGATAGATGACTTCCCGTTGGATCAGGGTGCTTAAGAATGGAATGTCCTGGGGAGTATCCAGAAGATCCAAAAGCCGGGAACAGGCGTCAAGGAGCTCGATAGAAGCAACTCCCACGGCCATGCCGCGAGCATCGGCGGGCTCCTGGGTCAAGGTAAATTCCTGTTCGCTCAGAATTCTGCGTACCTCTGGCATGCCGAGCTTAAGCGACAAGCAAAGAAGCGGCGCCTCGGCGGTCGCCGAAATGACCTGGCTGACGACTGGCAAGTCGATCGAAGTCAGCAGAAATGTCGAGGCGTCGCACAGATAGCTGGTTCGGCCGAGGTTGATGCGCTTTTGTCCCTGCGCAAAGACAATCAGCCTGGGCTCATACGTCGCCGAAGCGCAAGCCGTCGGCTGGCTTCGCCGAAAGAGGCACAGACCCGGAATCTCCGTTACCTTTTCTCCTTCCGTGTCAATATGCTCTGCGATTTTGCGAGCCAACGCAGTCCGCATCTCAACTGCTCGTGACTCTTCGTCTTCGCTCGCATCCTTAAGTTTTGCCACGTGCATCCCGCATTTCTCCTTCGCACCCAGAGTACCGCTGAATCCCGCAGGCGCGCACAAAAATCTGCCCGTCAAGAGGATTAGGCAATAGATAGGAAGGATCAGGATACCGCTCAAACCAGCGGTTTTCGTATTCTTTGCATGAGAAGTGAAGGCGAGCAGTGAAGTTGAGAAGGAAAGAGTGGCGGCCAGCCGCTCGATAGGAAAAACAATGCAAGGAGAAACAATGCAGAAGCGCAAGTTGGGCAACAACCTGGAAGTTTCAGCTCTTGGCTTAGGGTGCATGGGAATGAGCTTTTCCTACGGCCCGCCCAAAGACAAACGGGAAATGACGAAACTTCTTCATGCAGCCGTCGATCGGGGCATAACGTTCTTCGATACAGCTGAGGTCTATGGTCCATTCACTAACGAGGAACTCGTTGGCGAGGCGCTTGCGCCTTTCCGTGGCAAAGTCGTGATCGCCACCAAGTTCGGGTTCGATCTGAACGGCAAAGATAATCGGCCGGGAGCGGCAGGCGTGAACAGCCAGCCCGAGCACATCAAGCAGGCCGTCGAAGGCTCGCTCAAGCGGCTCAAGGTTGAGACCATTGACCTGCTCTATCAGCATCGGGTTGACCCTGACACGCCCATAGAAGATGTCGCCGGCGCGGTGAAGGAACTGATTCAAGCCGGCAAAGTTAAGCACTTCGGCATGTCCGAGGCAAGCGCAAAAACCATTCGCCGCGCTCACAAAGTGCAGCCGCTGACCGCTCTGCAGAGCGAATACTCGCTGTGGTGGAGGAAGCCGGAAGCAGAAATAATCCCTATGCTTGAGGAACTCGGGATCGGCTTCGTGCCGTATAGCCCGCTGGGGAAAGGCTTCCTGACGGGCGCGATCGACGAAAACAAGAAATTCGACAGCACCGACTTCCGCAGCACGCTGCCTCGCTTTACGCCCGACGCCCTCAAGGCGAACCAGGCATTGGTTGATCTCCTTGGCGCGATTGCAAAGCGCAAGAAAGCGACCCCGGCGCAGATCGCACTCGCGTGGCTGCTCGCGCAAAAGCCGTGGATCGTTCCCATTCCAGGCACAACGAAACTAAACCGGCTGGAAGAGAATCTCGGAGCAGTCGCCATCCAGCTCACGCCCGAAGATCTCCGCGAGATTGAAAGCGCCTCGTCAAAAATCAAAGTAGAGGGCGCCCGCTATCCGGAAAAACTGGAGAAGATGACCGGTTTATAAAAGGAAAGTCCATGTACAAGGCGAGGAACTTATTACGTAGCCAGCGTGACATCGCCGCTGGCGCCGAACAGGATCGAGAGAGGAGTGCGTATGTCAGCCCGGAACGATTCTCTAATTGAGCGGCTTTCCCAATCTCGCGAACTTACCATCACTGTGACTGGCAGGAAGTCGGGACGCATGATCTCGATTCGGGTCTGGTTCGTATTCGACGACGGCAAACTGTACCTCCTGCCGGTCCAGGGGTCGGATACGCAGTGGTACAGGAACGTGCTCAAGACGCCGTCGATGCGCATCAAAGCCGGCGGCACAGAAGCGGAAGTGCAGGCGGTGCCTGTCAATGACGCCACACAGGTGAAGTCCGTGGTCGAGAAATTCCGCGAGAAGTACGGGGCAGGCGACGTAAAGAAATACTATTCAAAGTTCGATGTTGCCGTCGTCGCCCAGGTACGCTGATCAGGTACGCTGATCGTGCGTAATCGCCGAGTTGCAAACGCCATCGGTGGTCGCGACTTTGCCGTTTTTCTATGCAGGGTCAACGCGGTCACCGCAGGCTGAAGGGGACTTCGGCAACCAGATGCCCGTTGGCGCGCAGATGGTCGTTGTACTCAAAGCATCGTCGAGCGTTGCGTGTCGCTCGTCCTCGGTCATCCCTTCGATTTTTCCTGGCTCGAGGTATCCCAAACAGATGTATTTCATTGATTCCTCCTTGTCTCCTGTAGTGGTGCAGTTCGGCTCTACACGACCTTGTCATCCTGAGCGAAGCCGCTTTTCAGGCGTAGCGAAGGATCTCCTGCTTAACCGGCCTAATGCGTAAGCCAAACTGCAACTCAAGAGCAGTAGCTCATCGTTCCGTTATCAGATTGTCGTCCGGGTGGCCGAAAATCGACAGCTACTCCATTTTCTTTGACTCGCCAGAGGAATCTGTGGGTCACTGATGCGTTCGAGTGGCGGCCGGAAGCTGAGCTCGAGGGCGCCCTGTCTTTGCCAAGAACGCGACGGTCGGGGCCACCCCGCTGTGTTGGTGATGCCAGCGAGATCAAAGGCCTGAGCCACCCTCTATAACCGTGTCGGCGTTGTCAAGAGACACGTGGACCCGCGAAGGGTTTTGACTTTCCTCTTCGTGGAAAGGTTTAGGTGTTGGTGTTGCTTTGCTCATGCGACCAGGGCCCGCT
>JBAVZU010000101.1:0-3261 GCA_049588915.1 Candidatus Sulfotelmatobacter sp. | reverse complement strand
CTTACACCCTCTTGCTTTTTACACAATCAAAGTTACGTCACCTGGCCTACTTGACGTGGGTCTCCTGGTAGTGAACTTCCTTCCATTGCCCGGACCGCTTCATCCAAAGTTCAGTGATGTAAACCCTTGAGTAGCGCACCACCGATTTAGGCGGGAACTGCATTGTGCTTTCGTAGATGACGAAAGCTGCATCGGGACCGAGCGGGATAAGCTTCATTCCCCACAGTGTGTAGTTATAGACATTTTGCTCCGGCATTTCGTTGATAGCCTGAGTTCTATTACGTTCTCCCTTGCCATCCACTTCTACGCCCTGGTAGTCATCCGCCAGTAAATTGCCGTAAGCATTCTTATCTTTGTTCTTGATGGCTTCCCACTCGGCCTTGATTTTCGATTCGAACAAATCTTTCAGTTGGACGTCGGCAGAAGCAGAGGTGGCGCTGGATGACTGGCTCGTTCCAACTGGAACAGGTAAGGCTGGCGTTTGCCCGAGAGCGGAGCAGGTCAGGCTGGCGAAGCAACAGAATATAAACCCACGTCTCATATCATCTCCACGATTTAAGAATTCCTGCCTCGCGCTGCGAATTGTCTTGAGCTAGAGCTTAACGCAAGTCCGTAACTCCCATCGTGTCATCTCGTCCCTGCAACCGCGCGCCTCGGGTTGAGACGGGTTAAGATTGCAGGTATTGAGCGTAGCTCTTTATGTCGAATCAAGACGTTGAAACCGTATCGCACGAACTTTTTTCCGCGTATCAAGCGGGCAAAATGGTCGCTGCTCTTCCTTCGGAGCGTCCAGGCTTTGACCTCGATGCAGCGTATGAAGTCGAGGCAAAACTCAAGCAGCTCCAGGAGGCCGAAGGCCACAGAGCCATAGGCCGCAAGGTAGGTTACGCCAACAAGGCCATGTGGCGTGTACTCAAACTTGAAACCCTCGTCTGGGCCCACATGTACAATGACACCATTCACTACAGCGACAACAACTCCGCGACGCTGGCGCTGGAGCATATTCGTTCGCTGAAGGTCGAACCGGAGATTGTTTTCGGTCTGAAACAATCGATCACGTCGGAGGGTCTCGAAGCGGCTGCTGCGCTCGCGTGCACGGACTGGTTGGCAATCGGATTCGAAGTCATCGATTGTCCTTATTCCGACTGGAAATTCCAACCCGCTGATTTCGTCGCATCCTTCGGACTTCATGCTGCACTCGTAGTCGGAGAGCGTGTGCCGGTGCGGCCGGCTCTCATCCCGAAACTGGTTGAAGAGTTGCCGAAGTTCAAAGTACGCGTGTCAAAGAACGGAGATTTTCTGGAGGAAGGCTCGGGTAAGAACTCTTTGAGGAGTCCCGCTCTGTGCCTGGCCGAACTTGGCTCCGCAATCTTGCGGCGATTCCCTAACGAACCGCTTGGCGCCGGAGAAATCGTCAGCTCGGGAACGCTCACGGCAGGACACCTGACCGATCGAGGCGATCTTTGGACGGTTGAGGTCGATGGTTTGCCGCTCCCGCCGCTGACAATGCGTCTGTCACAGTCATAACCCGTCTTGATCTAAATAAGAAGAAAGTCTCTGGGCGATTACCCTCTCATCGTTGACGAGAACTCGCCTCCCCCTTAAGATGGAGCGATTCTAGGGCTGCGTATCTCCTGTATGATCGGGCAGACCATATCGCACTACCGAATCGTCGAGAGACTGGGTGGCGGCGGCATGGGCGTGGTCTATAAGGCCGAAGACACCCGGCTGCACCGCTTCGTTGCCCTGAAGTTCCTGCCCGATGATGTGGCCCGAGATCCCCAGGCTCTAAGCCGCTTCCAGCGTGAAGCCCAGGCGGCTTCCGCTTTGAATCATCCAAATATCTGCACGATCTATGACATTGGCCAGGAAAATGGCGTCGCTTTCATCGCCATGGAATACCTGGACGGTACGACGCTGAAGCATATGGTCGAGGGCCGTCCGCTCAAGACTGCACAACTTCTCGAACTGGGCATCCAGATCTCGGACGCCCTCGATGCTGCGCACTCCGGCGGAATCGTGCATCGCGACATCAAGCCCGCTAACATCTTCGTCACGCAAAGAGGCCAGGCCAAGGTCCTTGACTTTGGCTTGGCAAAACTCGCCGCGCATACGCTCGGCGGATCCGCAGCTACGGTTGGGTCGCCAACTGCCCTCAGTCCCGATCAACTTACAACGCCGGGAACGGCGATGGGAACCATTGGCTATATGTCGCCCGAGCAAGCGCGCGGCGAAACGCTGGACCATCGCACGGACCTGTTTTCTTTCGGCGTGGTGCTCTACGAAATGGCCACCGGTAAGCAGCCGTTCTCAGGAGCGACCTCGGCCATAATCTTTGAAGCGATTCTCAATAAGGTACCTCCTCCGCCCGTTCAGCTGAATCCTGGGTTGCCTCCGCAAATCGAAACCATCCTGAACAAGGCGCTGGAGAAAGATCGCGAGCTGCGCTGTCAGAGCGCGGCCGAGATTCGCGCAGACCTGAAGCGGCTCAAGCGAGACACCGACTCTTCCCGCGCGGGGGTCAGCGGTGTAACGCCACTAGCTGCAACGAGCGGCACGAAAGAAGCTCCCGCCGTCTCCCTTGCTGAAAGCGAAGAGGTCAAAAAGAAGAAAAGCAGCCTTCTCCCGGTGCTGATCTGCTGTGGTTTTCTGGTTACGCTTGCAATCGGGCTGTTGCTGGGCAAATACTTTTGGGGATCCGCCGTCGCCAGTGCGCCCCTCTACCACGAGATTACTTTCCGCCGCGGCGAAATTCGCTCCGCCCGCTTTGCACCGGATGGTCAAACCATCCTGTACAGCGCGGCGTGGCAAGGGAATCCGGTAGAAACATTCTCCGCCCGCCAGGGAATGGTCGAGTCGCGTTCCTTGGGACTGGGCCGCGCCGAACTTCTGGCCATTTCGTCCACGGGTGAGATGGCACTTTCCTTAGGCAGCCATCCTGTCGGAACCTGGATCAATGTGGGCACGCTGGCCCGGGCGCCTTTGGCTGGCGGCGCACCTCGGCCAATTCTCGAGGATGTGGAATGGGCAGATTGGGCCCCCGACGGAAATAGCTTGGCGGTAGTTCGCAACGTGGGCGGCCGTGACCGGCTCGAGTTTCCCATCGGCAAGGTCCTCTACGAAACCAGCGGCGGCTGGATCAGTTACCCGCGCGTTTCTCCCAAGGGCGACCTTGTTGCCTTTATGGACCATCCGAACCAGGGAGATGATGGAGGCTCCGTCGCCATCGTCGATTTATCAGGTCGCAAAACGGAGCTAACC
>JBAVZU010000100.1:0-13326 GCA_049588915.1 Candidatus Sulfotelmatobacter sp. | reverse complement strand
GGTCAGATCTTCTATGAGGACCAGCCCCCCACCAGCCTTCTCGGATCGGGACTGGGCGGCAATGTTTCGGGTCGGATGATTCAACTGAAGGCGCAAATTCGGTTTTGAGGTTCAGAGCTACAAGCTGTCGTGATGGGAGTGATCAACCATCCTCTCGAAGGATGTTCTCAGAAGTTTTCCATCATCCACATATTGCCTTCCTCGGTATAGCTCATGAAAGCCAAGTGGCGACCGTCGGGAGATGCCGGCAAGTCCGATGACGAAACGTTGTCCCGCAAGAGGTGTGCATTGCCGTGTAAGTCTACGTTCAAGATTGCTAGTTTTGGGTTGACCCCAGTCAGAACAAACAGGCTCTTGCTATCCGCAGCCCAATCCAAGCCCTGCAGGTTATTCCAACCCCTAACCTTGATTACCTGCGTAATGCCGCCCCGCAAGGAGAGAATTGTGATTAGTCCCAGCCCTCCCCGGGCTCGTAGGGCTGCGATCCGCGTGCCATCAGGAGACAGTGGGCCTTGCCAATGGTCAAGACTAGGACCAACTTCAAACCTGGTTAGCTCAGCGCCGCGCCCTTCCAGAGGATCGAAAGCGGTGACGACCCCATATTTGCTATCCTCCGAGGTCTCTTGAATTACGCACAGTTTGGATGGGGCCCTGGCACAGGAGATCCGGCTTGCAGGTCTCGCTGTAAAGACCAACTGAGACGTTCCTCCGGTAATCGGAACTCTCATAACCTGTACTGGCGTTAATATGTCTCCGGGCTTTGCCTCTTGCCCGTATATAACCCATTTGCCATCGGGACTTACAGTAAAGTTTTGCATCCCGTCTGGTCCAGTGACGAGCGGTACTGGTTCATCTTCGTCCAAGGCTTGCCTGTAAATGCCCCAGTGACCGGTGCGGTTGGATCCGAGAATGATCGCCTTGCTATCGGCCGTCCAACTGGCTGGAGCATCCAAACTCGTGCTCAAAGTAAAGTGTCGGGTAGTAAGGAACCCCGTTCCGCCCCTTCTCAGGTTCGCGACATACGTCGTGTCGTAAGTTGACCACTTCCTGAATGTGAGATGTTTGCCATCCGCTGTCGAATTGATACTGTCCATGCAGAACCCGGCCCAGTTCGTGAGCCGTCTTGGCTTTTCCAGGGGCTGACTTGTGCGGGCGTCCAGCCGCATCGCCCAGTAATTGCAATTATTTCCCCCGCCCAGATTCTCATTCACCGCGTAGATTAATCGTGCGTCGGGAAGCCAGTCAAAATCAATCACTGCCTTCATGTAGGAAGATGGAAGTATCGTGATGGGCTTGCCGCCTTTTAGATCGCGACTTAGGAGGGTGTCCCCGGAGTCGTCGCTTGTGATGTAGATGACGCTCTCTCCGCTCGGCGAGAATTGAAGGCAGCAAATCGCGCTATTTTCGCCCACTTCATAAAGCTTACGCGCCTGATCTCCGGTTTGCGTCATCAGCCAAATCTCTCGGTCGCCCAGCCTGCCGGGGTTGGTTCCAAAAGAAATTGCAGAGCCGTCATGGGAAACGGACCAAACCAGGGCATTATCGCGAACTTTGCGAGGCGGACCTCCCTGTATGGGAACCATCCAAATGGTGGACGTCTGGGATGACCAAGGCGTCTGTGATGACCAAGCACCGGCAGTCTCGCTGGTCGGATGGGTATACGCAAGAAACCTGGTACTGTCTGGAAACCACGAAACAATGTCCCAACCGACACTGTCGTTCTTGAGCCCCTCCGGCTGAGGAACGGACCTTGTTTCTTCAGTTCCAACGAGCTTGATGTGCATCCCTTTGGCGTCGCTGTAAGCGAGGTATCTTCCATCGGGTGAAATCGAGCCGCCGGTCACGGAGTTTTCGTTGGAGTTGAAGGTGATTTGCCGAAGCTTTAGGTCGGGCACAAGCAACGGTGTACGCTTCGTATACCAGAAAGCAGCAGCGACCAGGAGCAGAATGAGTACGACTACTGCCGCCGCCGACCGCCGGAAGTTGAGGGCTTTGGGGAGAATGTCTCGCTCAAGTAGTTCCAAATCAGTCCTCAACTCCGTCGCGGACTGATAACGTTGTTCACGTTCCTTCTCTAGCAACTTGCGGATAATCTGCTCGAGCTTCGGTGGGATTTTCGGGTTCAGCTTGCGGGCCGACGTGGGCGTCTCCTTAAGGATCGCAGCGCGAAGCTTCGGCCCGGTATCGCCATCAAACGCGCGACGCCGGGTCGCCATCTCGTACAGCACGAGGCCAAATGAAAACAAGTCAGTTCGCGCGTCCAATTTTTCGCCGCGCGCCTGCTCTGGCGACATGTAACCCGCCGTGCCAATTGCCACTCCGGTTCGGCTCAGCAAGAGATTGAGTGCTGCCAATGGCGGATTTTCACGCGCTTGTCGAGTTGAGCCGTCGTCGGGACGTTCGCGCTCCGGTTCGTCCGCCTCCTCTCTTGCACCATGAACAAGTTTTGCCAGACCAAAATCCAGAATCTTGGCTTGGCCTTGGCTAGTAACAAAAAGGTTGGCAGGCTTTATATCGCGATGGATGATGCCCTTCTGATGAGCTGCATCCAATCCATTTGCGATCTGAATAGCGAGACCGAGGACTTGATCAAGCGCTAATGCCTGACGGCCCGGCGACCTGGCACTGGAATGAGATTCTGAAGTTTCGAGTTTCCCGCTCTCCAGCAATTCCCGCAGCGTTAGTCCTTCAAGCAACTGCATTACGAGAAACGGTTGGCCCTTGTGTTCTCCAAATTCGTATATTGGGCAGATGTTGGGGTGCTCCAGTGCCGAAGCCGCACGCGCTTCACGCTCGAAGCGCGCCAGTGATGCAGGATCGTTGGCTGACTCTTCAGGCAGGAACTTGAGAGCGACCTGGCGGCCTAACTTTATGTCCTCCGCCCGATACACCAGGCCCATACCGCCGCCACCGACTCCACTCAGGATGCGGTAATGGGAGATGATCTCACCCGCCAGGGGAAACCCGACGGTATCGATCTCGGCACGGACGGCCGCCTGCACGTAATTGCCTGCGCTTTGATCGCAGCAGAGCAATGATTCCACTTCTTGTCGTAACTCTGGATCATTGCTGCAAGCCTCATCAAGCAGTAAGATGCGCTCTTCCGGGCCGCATTCCGCAGCTCGATGGAACAACTCTTCGATCTGCACCCAGCGCTCAGGAGTCAAGCAACACCTATGTGTTCCGTATTTCTCGGTGAAGCCACGCTTCCGCCATCCTTAAGTCGCGCCGAACTGTAACGGGCGAGACCTCCAGCGTTTGGGAGATCTCATCCATAGATAGCCCGGCGAAATAGCGGAGTTCAACGGCCTTGCATTTACGAGGGTCAAGCTTCTCAAGCGCTTTGAGGCCACTGTCTAAGGCGACGAGGTCTCGGCTCCGCTCTGGCTGAAAGCTCACTGCGTCTTCCAGTGACACTTTGCGCATCGCGCGCTTGCCGGCTTGCCTCCGGCGGGCGTGGTCTACGAGGATCTGGCGCATCAGGCGTGCAGCCACTCCGAAGAAGTGCAACCGTCCCTCCCAGTATGGGTTCTTCTGTTCAACCAGGCGCAAGTAAGCCTCGTGTACGAGCGCGGTCGGCTGCAACGTGTGACCTGGGGATTCTTTCCGTAGGTAGCTGGCGGCCAACCGCCTGAGCTCCCGGTAGACCAGTGGCGTGAGGTCCTCCAGGGCCTGCTGGTTACCCTTCGCCCACTCGGAGAGCAGTCGGGTCACTTCGTGGGTGTTAGTCAGGGCTCGCATGTTGATAATGCTCACCTTCCATCGTTCGCGCCCGGATTATACATCGCCCTTCACTCTGCGGCTTTGCGCATCATTTCGCTCCCTTTGAAAAGAAAACCACTTCCAATGATCGATTTCGGGCCCGTTTCGCGCACGAGTAGGTAGCGAGGATTACGGAGCGAACCAACAACAGAATCGCAGGAGGAAATTATGAGAAACAACTTGACTAAGCTTATCGCCGGGCTGAGTTTGTCCGCGGTGCTGACCGTGCCAGATGTATCGTCCGCGCAGGAACACAACGCGAAACAACCTCATTACATTGTCAAAGACATGGGAACCTTCGGGGGTGCCAGCAGTTTCTTCTTCTCCAGTCCGGTCATGGAAAGTGTGAATAATCTCGGAACGGTCGTCGGCGGAGCGGACACAGGCATTCCCGACCCATACGCCCCAAACTGTTTCTCGCCGGACTGCTACATCCTGCATGCCTTTAGATGGAAGGACGGACTTCTAACTGACCTGGGGACGCTTCCGGGCGGTTACAGCAGTACAGCCTATTGGGTCAATGAGCGAGGGCTGATCATGGGAGAGTCAGAAAATGGATTCTTTGACCCGATCACTGGACTGCCGGAGCAGGTTGCCGTCCGTTGGGAAAAAGACGGTGAGATTGTCGATCTCGGAACCCTCGGTGGAAGTTTCAGTTTTGCCAACGCCATGAATAGCCGAGGAGAGGTGACCGGAATCGGGCTTAATACGGTGCCCGACCCATATTCCTTCTTGCCATTCGGAACAGAGACACACGGATTCATTTGGCGGAATGGCTACATGGAGGACTTAGGTACCCTTGGGGGGCCCGATAGTTGGGGTGCAGACATTAACGAACGCGGCCAGGTTGTCGGCTGGTCGTACATAAACTCAACGCCGAACCCGAATAATGGAGACCTTTGCCCGTCTAATGTGCCAACGCAGGATCCTTTTCTTTGGAAAGACGGCAGAATGATTGACCTCGGCACCTTCGGCGGCACATGCGGCTTTGTGGGGTCGGCAGTGGACGGCGGCAGCGGAGGAGCGATCAACCGGAAAGGCCAGATTGTCGGTACCTCGAACTTAGCTGGAAACCAAAGTCACCATGCATTTCTTTGGAACGAAGGTGCATTGGCGGATCTAGGCACGCTTGGCGGAGACAACTCAGACGCTTACTGGATCAATGATGCTGGGGAAATTGTTGGTCGTGCCGATGTGCCTGGCCCCAACCAATACCATCATGGATTTCTCTGGAGAAACGGGACGATGATCGACCTCGGGGTCCCGAACGGTGCGACTTGCAGCACCGCATATGAAATTAATGCGAAAGGCCAGATCATCGTTGACGCCGGCATATGCGGGGTTGGTGGGATTGCGTCTTTGTGGCAGGATGCCGTTCTCTACGACGTGAATACCCTGATTCCCCCGAACTCTGGCTTCTTCATTTCAGATCTGAACTTCATCAATGATCGTGGGGAAATTGCCGCCACCGGAGTCCTTCCTAACGGCGACCAGCGCGATTTACTGCTGATTCCGGCCGACGGAAATGATAACAACGCAAACGACGGGGCCGCAGCAACTGACCTGGTTCCGGCACCCACCGCTGCGCTGCGCCGGGGGACCAGTCGATACGGCCGGTTGGCTCGCAGCACGTCGGCACATGAATAGTGTCAGAAACAAATGAATCGTTGCTGGGCGGGTCCTGCAGCTGGGGGATAACACCCGCCCTCGGATAGGCGAGAAACAGCCTAAAAGAGAGCGTCGTGAGAAAAAAACTTGGCAATGAATATGGCCAGAGGACAGGACGTCTCATAAATGGAGAGACCAGGCGGTTTGGGCAGGTCTGCAACCATAATCCGCATCCTTCGTCGCTTTCCCGAAGCTCAGCGGAGATTGCTTAAGAGCACGACATCGCTAATGACCTCGCCACGGGATAGAAGCAGCTGTTTTCCATCGGCAGTCCAGTTGAAGTCGAAGATTCGACCAGTAGTGAATTTTGTCACCTGGTGGGGTGGTCCGCCTGACAGGGGCTGCTCCCAGATGTTCGTCAGATCACCTTTGGTTAGAAGATACTGCAAGCCTTTGCCATCGGGAGACCAGCGCAGGCAGCTTTCTCGATAGATGCCGGCAGGAGCGTCATAGGTCTTCACAGTCTTACCCGTTTGGGTGGAAACGACAGCCAGCTTACTCAACGGCTTAGGATGCTCTTGATCGTAAGGCAAGGCCAGGAATCGCCCGTCGGGCGAAACGCGCATCGTTCCTCGAATGGTTTGCCCGGGTACGTCGCCGACGATTTCTGAATCGCCCCCCTGTAGCGGAACTCGCAATATTTTCTGTGGCGCTCCCATAAGAACGTAGAAGACAAAGTTGCCATCGGGCGAGCAAGCGGGAGAGTACAAAAAGCCGTCGGCGAGCTTGGTCGGATTTAGACCGTCCCTATCAACGCGCATGATGTCTGCCGGACCTGCCTGATAAGAGCGCTGGACGATCATCCGTCCACTGGCCAGCTTTGTTGCCTTGACTGTACCTGGATCCACATGGACGTCGGAGTCTGCACCCGAGTAGTACGAAGCAGCCACCACGAAGTCCCCGCACATAATCGGGGATGCTACGTCGCGCAGACTTGAAAACGGAGCCAATCCCGTTCCGTCACTATTCACGACCCAAAGAGCATTGTCTCCGCTCACTGCCAGGATTTTGCCATCAGGTCTCGCAACTGCCGCAATCATCGGCAATTCCCCCTCCGTGATCTGACGCGTTTTCGATAAATTTGTTACCGTAGCAGACCAAAGATTAGCGACTACTGACCACTGGATGCCAGAAACAGTTTGAGCGTCATGCGTGGCGTCAATCCGGAGGCCCCAGTTGGCTAGATCATTCGTTACTCGCTTCTTCTTACCTCCGCGAAGGGAAATTGCCCACAACTGCCCCAGGCCAGTAGAACCGTCCAGCTCAGCTAGTACCGTCTGACTGTCGGGCAACCATAGTGGACGGCCGATTACACCCGGATGCCAGAAGACTTCCCGAACGGTTCCATCTGAGGGTGACACCGAGTCCAGCGCAAAACCTGCTCTGTCACCACGAAGCATCAGAGAAACAACAATGGTTCGACCATCCGGCGACCAGGCGGGGCCGGCATGGAAATTCGGGGAGGTACCCGTAACCGTGGCAAGAACACGATTCTCACTTCCATCTACTTTTGCAATTCGGATCCTGTTGCCATAAGGAGGGCCGAAACCTTCCGTATAAACAAACCGGTGACCATCCGGCGAAAAACTGACAGGCGAATCGATATCTCTGGTCAATAGTCGGGCGTGTCCACCCAGCACAGGCATTGTATAAAGATCCTTGAAGCTACCGATCTCCTTCCGAGTACGAACGAAGTAAACGGAATTACCATCTGGGGAAAAAGTCAGTCCGCGAAAGTCCACGTCTTCCGATGGCAAGATCTGAGTTTCGCTTCCGGTTGTGATGTGGTGCAGCCAGAGTCCTACTCCGTCGTGGTTACGCTGCGAGTAGACGACATAGCTGCCATCGGGAGAGATGGCCACATCCTCCCCCCTGCCGCTGCTAGTGAGCTTGGTAATGCGCAGGCTCTCGAAATCTGGCGGACGTGCGCTATGAGATCTCCATCGGTGGATGCCGTAGCCAATGGCTCCAGCGGCCATTAGGATCAGAACAGCGGCTACTTGATTCCATCTCTTGGGAATACTCCGCGCTGGAGGCGCGATCGGTATTCCCGCCGCCCGTGATTCCAGTGGAAGCCTCTGCCCACTATCCGACGGCCAGTCGTAAACACGGCTGGAAGGAGCTGGAGGCTGAGCAGCCGTTTCTGTCTTGCCCGAACCATTGCTGGTAACTGGAGCGATGAACCGGTAACCGCGGCTGCCAACCGTTTCGACAAAGCGAGGAGTCTCTGCCGAATCATTGAGAGCCGCACGCAGCCGGTTGACCGCCGTGTTAAGCCCGCGTTCAAAGTCCACGAAAGTGTCGTCCGACCACAACCCCTCCCGCAGTTGGGCCCGGGTCACCAACTCCCCGGGCCGGGCCAGGAGCAAGGCCAACACCTTCAAGGGTTGATCTTGAACCTTCAGTTTCGTCCCGCTCTTGCGTAGCTCTCCCGTCCACAGATCAACCTCAAAAAGGTCAAAGCGGAAAAGACGCTGCGAAGATTGCGTCCAGAGAGCCAAGGATACCTCCTGGCGGATGGAGGAATAATTCTACCACCGCTCGCTAAATTTTCTTGCTAGTCCAGACTCGACTGCGCTAGGCGCGGTGAAATCAGCAGTTTGGGCCGTTATCCATAATTTACCGCCAGGTAATCATCCATCCATTGACCAGCCGAGGTCGATTGCCCCAGATTCCCGTAGGCAGAAATGGCGGCGAGGCGCAGGCTTAGGCGACACGAAGGAGAAGCAAATATAAAACCCAGAAAGGCGTGTGTCTGATCGGGCGCCCGCTCGTTACCGCGATCTCCATTCAGCTAGCGGCACAAGGGAGGCACGCGAATCATGACCGCGACAAGGGCATAGCGAAGGAGGGCATCGTGAAAGGGAATCTTTCTGCACACATCACAGCGTTCACGCTTTTGGCTGCGCTGGTTTCACCAATGTGGCTGACGGCGCAAGTTCGATACAAAGTTGTGGACATGGGTACGTTCGGCGGTCCTCAGGGGTTCTTTACCGAACAAGTCCAGATCATTAATGATCAGGGAACGGTCACAGGGTATTTGGATACGGCAGCGGCGGACCCAAATTTTCCCAATTTCTCCAGCTGCCTCAACCCAGATTGCTTATTCCCTCACGCGTTCCAAGGGAGCAACAGCAAGGTCACCGACCTCGGGACGCTTCCCGGAGGCATTGCAAGCGAGACTAGCTGGATCAGTAACAACGGCTTGATCGCTGGAATATCGTATGGTGCAACCGACCCGCTCACGGGCACCCCCCAGAATAGAGCCGTCTTTTGGAAGGATGGAGCCATCGTCAATCTTGGCACTCTGCCAGGCGGCAACGAGAGTGCGGCGTACGCTGTTAACAGCGCAGGCCATATAGTCGGAGCTTCTTCCAACGAAACCGCTGACTCCTTTTCTTTGAACGGCTGGGGAACTCAGACGCGAGCAGTTTTGTGGCAGAACGGAGCCATGCAAGATTTGGGCACCTTGGGCGGTCCTGATGCCGTGGCTTTTAATGTGAATGAGCACGGCCAGGTGTCGGGGTGTTCTTATACGGGCTCGACGCCAAATTCTTCTACCGGAGTTCCAACCTTGGAGCCGTTCATTTGGGAACATAACGAAATGCGTAGCCTGGGCAGTCTCGGAGGAACATATGGATGCGTTACTGATCTCAACAACAAGGGCCAAGCAGCTGGCGTTTCGAACCTTGTCGGAGACGTAGCGACTCATCCATTCTTTTGGTCCAACGGATCACTGACCGACATCGGCACATTCGGCGGAAGCTCTGGTTTCCCTAACTACATGAATGATGCGGGCGAGGTGGTCGGTCAAGCCAATTATCCGGGCGACGTAATACATCGAGGCTTTCTCTGGAAAGATGGTGTGCTGCGTGATCTCGGAACCCTCGACAAGTGCAGTACTGCCTACGGCATTAATTCCCAGGGTCAAATTGTGGGCGCGTCCGGTGATTGCGGCCCAGGTGTGCATGCGTTCCTGTGGGAGAACGGCAAGATGAAAGATCTTACAAAAATGATTGCTCCCGGCGTTGAGTTAGTCGTCGCAATGGGGATCAATGACCGCGGAGAGATTGCCGGTGTCGGAAGAGTTGCTGGTGACGATTTCACCGGCCTTCAACACGTGTTCCTCCTGATTCCGATGGCAGACGGAGACACCCAGGGTACAGCTGGCGCGACCCCAAATAGCTCGTCTATCGCAGCAACTGCACCGTTATCCCGCGCAAAGGGGACACGAAGGCGCTATCAGATCCCTTCACCCGAAAACGCGCCAACGAACTAGTTGATTTAGCGTTACACGCGCGGACCCAAAGCATCGCCTCTCCGCCGGAATTCTATGCGCACGGAGCATAAGTGAGAAGAAGGGGCCGTATGAAATCCAGAATCTTGATGGCGATTGTCGTCACGTTCTCTTCCGCGCTTGCGATGTCGAACCTGCTGGCCGCACAGGATCAGGGCAAACATCACCAATACCATCACTACAAACTCGTCGACTTGGGCACGTTCGGTGGACCGCAGAGCTATATCAATGGATTCGAATACGGCGGCCCGCTTTACAACTTGAATAACGCCGGCATGCTGGCGGGTTGGGCGGACACGTCCACACTCGATCCTTACGGAAACTCGAGCAACGCCTACGGAAACTTCTGTTTCAATTATGACGGAACGCCGTGCTATGCCTCGCACGCATTTATTGGGTGGGGTGGATTCATCTTCGACCTAGGGACGCTGCCCGGCGGGTACAACAGCGCTACAACCTGGATCAGCTCTAACGGACTGGTTGCCGGGGTTTCGCAGAACGGCGAGTTCGATCCCCTGGACCCAGGCTCGCCAACGAACTTCCCTCAGGAACGCGCCGTCCTCTGGCGCTACGGCCAAGTCATCGACCTTGGAACTTTGGAAGGGGGATACGAAAGCGGCGCTAACGCCGTCAACAGCCGTGGCGAAGTTGTGGGATGGGCGCTGAATACCGTGCCCGACCCCAATTCGCTAGCATTCTCGGGTGCGGAATACAACTTCTACATGCCAGTCTATCCCTATCAGATGAGGGCATTCCTGTGGCGCGGCGGAGTGATGACCGATCTGGGAACGCTTGGCACCGGAAGCGACGCCTGGGCACAAGCCATCAACGACAACGGACAGATCGCCGGCATCTCGTACACAAACACGACAGTGAACAAAGTGCCCACGGGATGTGGATTCCAGGGAACGCTGATTCCAACCGAGGATCCGTTCTTCTGGGAAAACGGCAAGATGACCGACATGGGAGGCCTGGGAGGCACCTGCGGCCAGCCTTTATTTGTTAGCAATTCCGGCCAGGTGGTGGGCGCGTCCGACCTCCCGGGAGACCTGGCAAGCCACCCCTTCCTGTGGACGAAAGCGAAGGGCATGAAGGATCTGGGCACACTGGGAGGAAACTTCGGAGCCGCGGAAAGGATTAATGATCACGGCGTGGTAGTGGGCGGGAGCACGCTCCCGGGCGACGCGCAGGTGGATGCCTTTCTTTGGGACGGAAGGATACACGATCTCGGGGCGCTCGACGGCTGTTCGTACGCTTTTGCGGTTAACACGCAGAGCCAAGTGGTCGGGAACTGGGGTGGTACACAATGCGCCGAGGGCGCGTTTCTGTGGGAGAACGGCGGCCCCATGGTGGACCTGACCACGCTTTTATCATCTGCATCGGACTTGGTTCTCCTTGTGGTCAGCAACAACGATCGCGGCGAGATCGCCGGGGTCGGAACGGACGCGAACGGCAATGGCCATGCCATCGTGCTGGTGCCTTGCGATGAGAATCATCCTGGACTTGCGGACTGCGTCTACGGCCTTGTCGACACAACCGCCGAGGCTCAAGTTCGGGCGCTGCCTTCCACCGTGACAAGAGAGAGTAGCGGCAGGCCAATTGGATGGCGTGAATGGCTAAATGAGCGATGGATACATCGTCGCGGTTTTTCTGCCGTGCGTTCCCCAAGCAAGTAGGTTTCACAACCGGGAATTTAGGAACAGAAGAACCATAATTCGGTTTTGGTGTTCGTTTCTTCCATGGGCTACCAATCGACGAAGCAAAATCACTAATTCCCCTTTAACGTTTTCAACCTCAGTCAAACCTATGCCCCAGACGACACGAGACCTGACCGACCCCAATGGGCAATTCTCGATGCTATCGCTCCCGAACCATTGCGTCGCACCGACGGACGAGGACGACCGTGGAAAGATCGACGCACCGTCTTAAACGGGATTCTTTGATAATGCGTACGGGTTCTCCATGGGGCCGACGTTCCCGACCGTTATTCTTCCTATCAAACCTGCCATCGCCGCTTCCAGCAAATGGGTCCGCTCCGGCGCCATGAGAGAAATTTTGGAACGTCTTGCCCGGTGGTCTCGGTACCCAGTTCAAACTACTCCGTCGCCTTTGCCATAGGGTACAGCCTCCCGGCTAGCGGGTGAAAAATCGCTGGCCCCATCATCTGGCGCCCTCTTAGAGTGGATCCTAGGTGCTATCGTGCAGATAGTCAGTTCTACCCCAGGGCGAATTTGTGCCAGTCGGGACCCATGATCATAACTATGACGAATGACGAAAAGAATCGAGCCGGCGATCATCTTCAAGTCATCCCCGCGACATTGGAGCAGATGTCGATCCTAGCTAACCTGCTTGAGTTGTACGGACACGATTTCAGCGAGTTCCGCCATATGGATCTGGGATCGGATGGCCGGTTCGGCTACAAGTGCCTCCGCCTGTACTGGAGTGAGCCCGGGCGACATTCGTTTCTCGTCAGCGTCGACGGTAAATTGGTGGGCTGTGCCTTCGTCAAGCGAGGGTCGGAGATTTCTGGGGATGAAACGGTTTGGGATATGGCAGAGTTCTTTGTGATTCGCGGATACCGGAGGCAAGGAATTGGGACGCAAATAGCGCACAAGGTGTGGAGGCAGTTCCCTGGGCCGTGGGAGGTTCGCGTGATGTCGTCGAACGCTTCGGCTTATCATTTTTGGGGGCGTGCTATTTCGATATTTACAGGTGACGCGATCCGTCCCGTTCAAATCGAGAAAGGCGGCGAATCCTGGAACCTTTTCTCGTTTGAATCGAGTGGCTTGTATTAGGAGGAAGCGGAAAATAGCTGGAGACTTGTGGCCGATTGCGAGGGGATGACGAGCAAACTTGAACTTACGGACTAGGACGGCTCCATGACTCGGCATGAAATCGGTTTTCGACAAGCAGCGCGTTCCAGAACGATCGAGTTTGTAACTGTATTCAGGTGACACGCCATTTCGCCAATTGAGGGAGCCGCTTGCGCGAATTTTCCGCAAGAGCCTTTGCAATCTGATTCCATGAATTCAGTGTTTCCTGCAAGGAGATCCGCGGTTCGATAGCTTGCTGGATTTGGTGAAGCGCGAAGCTGAATTCACGTGACGGGCTAGATGGTCCCCCGCGCCTAGATTGGGTAGCCCGAGGGGGAAATATCGCGCCCGATGCGGATCAATTTTTGTGCCAGGAGGGTGAGCAGCAATTTGCCATAAAGCCAAGCGCGGGAACTGCGGACGTCATGCTTCGGTACGTGCCCTAGTTGGGCAACGCTCTTCAGTCGCTTAAAAACCAGCTCAATCTGCCAACGCATACGGTAAAGTCTCAAAATGTCCGCCGTCGAACCACCGGAGCGGGTCGTAAACACGATCACGTACTTAGCAAATTCGAATGTTCCCGGCCTAGTGGTCATTTGTTTCTTGCTCGCTTTGCGTTGCAAGCGCCGATGAGCCTGTTGAATCGCCCAGTCGCTCTTCCGTACTGCACACAACCGGCCCGCAAACGGCGAACCTTGACCATACAGGACAACTCGCCATTCGCCGACCTGTCCCACTCTAGACAAAGTGCGTAATCGCGACAGCAGGGAGATGCGTCTCCCGTCT
>JBAVZU010000099.1:0-5118 GCA_049588915.1 Candidatus Sulfotelmatobacter sp. | reverse complement strand
GCCGAAGACGCTCGATGGCGGTTGGCAGATCACTGAATCGCTCCACCGCGATCCCTGAGGCAGGCAACACCCGGCCCAGGATCTCTGAAGCGGAATCGTCAGTGGTAATCAGCAATGCCAGAAGAGTCATGACGGATGCCCCGCTCGCGAAAAGAGACTACGGCCACCGAGGTGCTGTGGGTCGAGCAGCTTTGGAGCTGGCTCCTCCCGCACTGGCCGCAGCCGCTTTCGAAGCTGAGTCAGAATTGGATGAGCCTTCGTCTTCCATTAGGACGGTATTGTCTTCATCGTCGTTTTCAGCCAGCAGGGGTGCTACCTCACGAAGTTTCTCCGCCGCTTGCTGAAGCATTTCAATCTGTTTGCCCAGTTGTGCGTACTTGGCCTGCTTTTGCCGCAACACCTCATGAATATCTTTCATACCACCCCCTGCAGCGAATGTAAGGAGGCCGCGCAGCGGGCGTCAATGGTAATCCCTGCCTATTGGTTACTGCGGTAATTGGAAACGCTCGTGGAAGGAAATCGGACCACAACAGGACTCCAAAAAGCGAAAGCCCCGCAGTGTACGGAGCTTTCGAGAGGCGGATCGAAGTGAGCTAGCTTTTGTTTTTTAGCGTGCGGCGCAGAGTTCCGGCAAGACCGACTAAGCCGGTTCCGAGCAGGGCGAGAGTACCCGGTTCTGGAACGGAGGAGACGACGAACATGTCGCCACTGCCGACCGTGGACTTTCCACCGAATAAGCCCTTACTACCCGAAACGACAACCTCGTAAGATACGCCCGTTACCTTCACTCCGTTGTACAAAGTTCCAGAGACTTGCCCTGACAAAACGTATTCGTTGACACCCTTTGCCGGATGGTTCAGGATCCACTGGACCGGGCCAGTGAATGAACCGGTAAAGAGGGTGCCGGCGGGAAGCTGAGGGTTATTGCTGGTGATTGTAAACGTGCTGCCGACACCACTAATGGTGCCGCCATTCATCATGGTGGAGACGGAGAGGGGACCGGTTAATGACCAGCTGATGGTTCCGAGATCAGCACCTTGCACTAACCCTACACCAGGTAGGCCATAAACCGACGTTAGGTTAGCTGTCAAAGTCATTCCCGAACTACTACCCGTTAGGGTGCCACTCAGGTTGCCAAAATCCATCATTGAGCTATCCGCAAATACCGCCATGGGCAAAGCCAGAGCAAGTAAAGCCAGTAAAACTATCCGCTTCATAAATATCTTCCTCCTGAACCTCTGATACAACGTTAATTGTTCACTGGAGGACCAGGCCTCCGTAGGGGGGGGAACCTACAGCACCCCATCCTTCGTATGCACCCCGCGTGCCAAATCGGCAAAAACCATAGTGCATTGATTATAAATAACTTACAACCAAAGGCTACAATGGCCTGCGATCTGATGTTGCAAATCGATGCATACTAATTGCTTTCCACTTGCGTTTGGCTCTCGGTTTCATGCGATGAATATCTTCGAAGCTCGGCGAAGAGCTTGCGAAAACACCCAGGGCAGTTGCATTACCGCTTGGCTAAGAAGTCTAGTTCACAAAGTCAATAGGGGCAAGTGTCTTTCTGGGTGACGATTGTTGAAAGGACCATTCTGGGAAGGGCCGTCCGGACCATTAGTGAATCCCGTAACTTCCGTAGCGGTTACTTTAATTGCAGCGGCCAGAAAGTTCCGGGGCAGTATCAGAACCTTATCACGATGGAGTTCCTCCATCACGAGGAGTTTCTCGGGGTGAAATATCCAGTGCGACCCGCGGACCAATCAGTTCCCTAAGGCGGCGGGAGAGGTTGACTGCCAGGGACCGATAGAAACGTGAACCCAGATGGGGAAAGAGTTCGAACAGGTTCTCGAGCGTAGGCCGGTCCAGATGGTAAGCCTGCACCTCTTCGTGAGCTACCGCGTTCGCGCTGGCGGGAGCATCTTCCAGAAACGACATCTCACCGCAGATTTCCCCAGGTCCGATTTCAGGGGATACTATTTTCGTGGGAATCTGCACCCTGGCAATTCCACTCAAAACGATAAAAACGCCGTTGGATTTCCTACCCCGGTGAACCAAAACCTGACCCTTTGGAAAAGTGACTCGATTGGCCTTATCTGCAAACAGTGTCCAATCGTTAGGCGTGAGATAAACCAACCCGTTTTTAGCGGACGAGAGCAGGGACAATTCTTGTTCGGTGACCTTGGGCATTGTAAGCGTAACCCGAGCCCCAAAAACATCTCTGCTTTATTATGCACACCACCGGGCAGACCGAGAGCAGCAGAACAAGACTAGCAGAAAAAAGTCCGGCCAGACTTTATCGCGACGCGGAAACGTCCCCGAGGTATCAATCTCGTCACCGCGATCTTTGACTCAGGACCAGTTCTCGCGTAGGCTTTTTTCCCCGCCATGAAATCTACCCCGCCAGCGATCTCCGTGCACGGTTTGAAGAAGTGTTACGGCGAAGTGCAGGCTGTGAAAGGGGTCGACTTCGAAATTCAGTCCGGAGAAGTTTTCGGCCTGCTGGGACCGAACGGTGCCGGAAAAACAACCACGGTCGAAATACTGGAAGGTCTGCGCCCTCGCACCGCGGGCGAAGTTACAGTTCTCGGTTTCGACCCGGATCGCCAGCGGCAGCAACTCAAAGATCGCATCGGGGTTTGCCTGCAGGCCACAAATCTGCCGGAGAAAATCCGCGTCCACGAAGCCTTGCAGGTTTTCGCGTCCTTCTACAGCCGCCACGTCGACTTGAATAAACTGCTGCAGCGCTTGCAACTGGAAGAAAAACGGGATGCGTTTTACAGCACGCTCTCCGGCGGTCAGAAGCAGCGGCTGGCACTGGCCCTGGCCCTCATCAACGATCCTCAACTAATCTTTCTGGACGAGCCCACCACCGGCCTCGATCCCCAGGTGCGGGTGGAGATCCATTCCTTGCTGGAGGAACTCAAGCGTGAGCATCGAACCATTTTGATGACCACGCACTACATAGAAGAGGCAGAGCGCTTATGTGACCGGGTAGCCATCGTCGATGAGGGCCGCATCGTCGCACTGGATACGCCGGCGCGCCTGCAACAGCAGAGTCGGACTGCCTCAAGCATCGTGGTGACCTGCGCGCGGCCGTTCCCCGCGGATCGGCCGAATTGGTCTGAGGCCATACATAGCACGCTTGATCCCAGCGAGCGAATACTGACAGTAAACTCGCGCCGGCCCGCGGCTACGCTTGTGGACCTGGTGAAGTGGATCGATCAGCGCGGTATGGAACTGACTGACGTCAGCCTAAAGCAGCCTAGCCTTGAGGATGTGTTCATAGAACTTACGGGAAAGAGCCTGCGCGAGTGACGGCATAAAAGTGATGCCAAAAATGAAAGCCTATGGAGCACTCATTGCGCTCGATTTGAAGCTCGCGCTGCGAAACCGGTCTGTAATTTTTTTCAATTATCTGTTTCCTCTCATCTTCTTCTTTATCTTTGGGCAGGCCATGCACGCCGAACGCGGCGCGGCGATCACCATCGTGATCTCAATGGTCCTCATCATTGGGATATTAGGCAATGGGCTCTTCGGTGCCGGCATCCGCGCGGTGCAGGAACGTGAAGCCAACATCCTGCGCCGTTACAAAGTTACCCCCATCTCGCCGGCGCCGTTGCTCGTGGCCTCAGTGGTCACCGGCTGGATTCTGTACATGCCCAACGTGATTCTCATCTTTATGCTGGCACATTTCCTGTACGGCATGCCCTGGCCGCGGTCGATAGGTTCGATCCTGATCTTCATCACATTCGCTATCGTTGGGTTTCGTGCCATCGGTTTAATCCTGGCATCCGTTGTCAACTCCATGCAGGAAAGCCAATTGCTGGTCCAGTTAATTTATCTTCCCATGTTATTTCTGAGCGGCGCGACGTTTCCCCTCGCCATGTTCCCACCCTGGTTGCTGGTGGTCACGCAATTTGTGCCCGCAACCTACATGGTCACTGGAATCCAGGGCATGCTTTTGCGGAACGAAGGCATTGTGGCAAACTTCCAGCCCGCGATGGCTCTGCTGCTGACCGCGTTTGTAGGACTTTTCATTTCGTACAAACTGTTTCGCTGGGAGAAAGAAGAGAAGATTCGCGCCTCGGCGAAGTTGTGGCTTGCCGCCGTGCTGACCCCGTTCCTCGTGCTGGGCTTATGGCAAATGCACGCTCGAACCGGCATTGCCAGAACGAAGGCCCTAAACCGGCAGTTGGCTCGCAGCGAGACCTTCCTGATTCGCGGTGCACGCGTTTTCATCGGCGATGGCAAGGTCATCGAGAGCGGCTCGGTGCTGGTTCGTGGCGGAAAGATCGCCGAAGTGTACGAGGGCGATGGGCCCGATCCTAAAACCTTGAACGCGGAAACTGTGGAAGCGGTCGGCAAAACAATTCTTCCCGGCTTGATCGATGTTCATGTGCACCTCGGTGCTCCCGGCGGTTTTTATCCTGACATGAGTAAGTATGACGCGGAAAAAAGTATGCTCCGAAATCTGGCCGCATACCTCTATAGCGGCGTCACCACGGTGAGAAGTGTCGGCGATGGTCTCGATGGGATGTTAAGAGTGCGCGCAACCGTGAACAGCGGTGAGATGCTCGGTGCGGACCTGTTAACTTGTGGACCGTTGTTTACCGCTGCTGGCGGCCACGGCACGGAATATTTCAAGGATCTTCCGCCCGCCATTCGTTCGAATCTGGAAAAGCAATTCACTCGCATTCCGGCCAATGCCGGCGAGGCGCGGCAACAAGTCGACCAACTCAAAAAGCAGGGCGTGGATTGCATCAAAGCGATTCTGGAGACCGGCGCTGGCAGCCGCGTCTACCACCGCCTGGATACCGGAATACTTGACGCCATTGCCCAGCAGGCGCACGCGGATTCTTTGCCCTTATCGGTGCATACGGGCGATGCGCGCGACGTGACCGATGCCCTTGAGGCTCACGCGAACTCGATCGAGCACGGTTCGTTCCGCGAACGAATTCCGGACGAGTTATTCGAAGAGATGTCCCGGCAGGGAACTTTCTATGATCCAACTCTGAGCGTCGTCGAAGCTTTCAATGATCTGGCTGCGGGTAAGACAGACCTCCTCAAGCGTTCACTCGTCCAGCAAGTTGCTCCCCCGGAACTCTTGCAAGG
>JBAVZU010000098.1:0-4138 GCA_049588915.1 Candidatus Sulfotelmatobacter sp. | reverse complement strand
CGGCGAATTCGATCAGCTCAATATGTCTCGCAACAATACTGGCTCCGAGCAAGCCGGAGGCCTTGGCTTCGTAAGCCTTCCCTCAATCATCGCCAAGGCTTGGGACATCAGTAGCACCTACTTGCTTACCGGCGAGAAACAACCGGAGAACGGAACACCTCGCGTCAGGCGTCCGCTCTTTGGGCCCGATACCCCGGGTGGTAAAGGACGCGGGTGGGGAGCGTGGGGAGTTGGGCTCCGATACATGGGCATTCACGCCAATGAACCGGGCGCAAATCTTCTGAACTATTACACGCCGGGTTTTGTGCCCACTTTTAACTACCACACCGACGAGGTCACCATGGGACTTACCTGGTATCCAAATTATTGGGTCAAGTATCAGGTGAATTTGGGGATTGATCAGTTGAAGGATCCTAGCACCATAGGCGCGGTGCCGCAGAACTATTACGTAGTGCTGCAGCAGTTGCAGTTCAGGTTCTAAGTTCGCTCGTCGATTGCGATGAGTGGTTCATGAATTCGGTAAGGCCGGGACTGCCGGCCCTAGAGGGAAATCGCAGGAGGGGATTCGATGAAGCCGAGAATTTTTCTTACTATTCTTTGCACCACGCTATTTGTAATCCTAAGCGGCTGCGGCACCGCAAAAAATTGTCCCACGTGCGGCACCACCATCAATGGCGCTTACACCATCATCAATGTCATTCCCGTGCCGGAGCATAATGCTACCGGCGAGCCGGGCGGTCCGTTCAACTCTTTCGACATTAGTACAATCGCGCCGAATCCCGCCGTCTCAGGGCACTACCTGGACTATGTTTCCGACCGCATTGGCATTGCCATGCAAGTCATCGATACTTCTCAGGATCTCGCGGTTTTCTCGATTCAAGGACAAATTGGCGTCTCCGACGCGGGCAATGGTGCCAGTCCATGCCCCACAATCGCGCAACCCTTCTACACCGGACCTCCGCCTACGCCGAATGTAGAGATAATTCCGCCGACGGCTGATGTGTTCGGCAATTTCGTCAGATATGCGTGCAGGACCGATGTGTCCTGGGAGGGCGGTCCGACCTTCCATCTGAATACGGGCTTCGGTCCCAGCGGCAACCTCGGGGGCTTTCCTGGCGCCCAGTGCTGCGCTTCCCGCGCGAACGGCGTGAACCCCATGTCCGGTCCGGACGGCAACGCCACCACTTCCGACGGTAAAGTGCTCTTTGTCGGCAACGGCAGCTCCAACGTCATAGTTTTCGACATCAGCTCAATGAACCTGAGTACCAACCCGGTCACTCCGCCAACCGTCCTTGCCACAATTCCTACTGGCGTTTCAGCGGACTACGACGGACCGCAAGGAATCTCAGGCTGCATCGCATCCTGGAACGGTGAAGCTGGTTCGGCCACAGATTGCGGCGATGATCGCGCTGACGAAATGGCCTACGACCCTACTCACCATGTCCTTGCAGTCATCAACGGCGATCCGGGATTGCCCTTCATTACATTTATCGATATGCAATACATTGTGGGTGCAACCCCACCGAGGACATCGGCCACTGACCCAACGGGGCAAGGGGACCTGCATTGCCTGCCGATTGACCAAGCTCTGGCCTATGGCCCGTATCCCGTCGGATACAATCCCGCCACCGGGACTTACCCTTATCCCTCCGTGCCAGGAGGTCCTTTTGGCTATCCTCTTCAAGGAACAGGTAACGGAACTGTGGGAACCGGCACCGGTGGCAACGGCCAACCCCTGCCCTCGCCGGCGCTGGACCCGAGCGTCGGCGGCTCGTTTAATCCCCCTCGGTGCATTATTGGCCAGATTTACTACGACGGTGCGGGAGGCGCCGCGTCAAAAGGGCTCGGCCTTACTTCCAGCGTACCGGTTGATACAGTCGGAAACACCTTCGCGTGTCCAGATCCGTCCAATCCGCATGTTTTCAGCGGCGTTTCCGGATCGGCTGCGGCTGATGGCCCGGCCGGTCTACCGGGAATCGGCACAACTCCGATGGGAGTTTCCTACGTAATTCCCTGCCACCACGCCCCGATCATTAGCTACAACACTGGAGCGTTTTGTAGCCAAACTCCCCCATTTGCGGACAGCAGTTGTTCGGGCGCCATTGCACCCGCGGGATTAGGCGGTATGACCTATGACCCGAACAGCGGCTATTGGTTGCTGACCAACGAGAATTCCGTCGCGACCACACAAATCGGTAGCATTGATGCAATTGATCTTCAACTCGGAACCGGCAATGGCCCGGTGGTGGTGAACAGTTTTCCCATGTACGACTGTATGCCCACCGGCATAGTCACAGGACCCGGAGACAATTTGCTCGTCGGCTGCGCCGACCATGACGGCGAAGCATTTCCTGCCAACGAATACGTGATCAGTAACACAAAGAGCGGCAACGTAGCCTGCGTGCCGCCGAATACTGGGATATCGAATGCGCCAGCGAATAGCAATTGCCTGGAAATTACGCAAGTCGGCGGCGTGGATGAGGTCTGGTATAACCCAGGCGATAACAAGTACTATCTGGCGGCGCGCGATTTTCTGCCCAACGCTGTTATGGGCGTAATTGATGCGAAAACGAACCAGTGGCTATACAACATGCCGACTGGATCCAATGCGCACAGCATCTCCGTAGACCCGAGTACGAACCACGCTTTTGTGCCGCTTCAGGCTGGTACTGTCTGTACGACACTGGCATCCGCAGGCTGCGTGGGGGTTGCCGCGGAACAGTGAAGCGGCTGTTATAAAGTGATATGTTTGAGTTGAGACGCGAAACCTCAAAAGCTTCACGTCTGGAATGGCGAAGTGATTTATGAAAAGTTGTTCTGGTTTCACCCTCGGGGCTTGCTCTGGTGCATTAGCGGTTCTTATCTCCGTTGCTGCCGGTGCACTGGCCAGCGAGCAGCCCACGCCAAAGCCTACCGACGTCCCTGCCACGGAAATTGCCCACTTGCCTTTGCCGCAGGCGACCGGCAGTCAGATGTTGTTGCAGAAAGAAAAGGGCAAACAATACCTCTACGTGCAACAGGCCGGGAAGCAAGGCTTCATGATCGTGGATGTCAGCAAGCCCGAACAACCGATTCTTTTGAAACGGACGGCGGAATCGAATCAGGCGACCTCAGGCAACCTGCAGATTGTAAGCCCTGATGTCGCGATCGCCGAAGCTCCGGAAAAAACACCGGCGACTCTCACCAGCAGCAGTCACACTACCGAAACCGTTCGCGTGCTCGACTTAAGCGATCCGCAAAATCCAAAGACGCTGGAGACTTTCAACAAAGTCACCAGCCTTCTTCCCGACGGTGGTCACGGGCTGATCTATCTCACGAACAACGATGGTCTCTATATTCTTCGTTACAACCGCCCGTCGCGATTCGAGCCAGCTAAGAAAAAACCGCCCTGTGACTCAGAGTCGGAGATTCAGGCCATGCCCCCGGATTGCCAATGAGGACTTAATCTGAGACAAACCATCTATCTTGAGACGTCGCGGACTGAGCAATCTTTGTCCAGGACCTTGATCGACGTTACCGTCAACGTCACCGGGGCCGCATTCCCTTGCCTCGCCGTCGCGTCGGAGCTTGTGCTCAGGCTCGGCGACTCGCTGCCCGTTACTTCCACTCGGTTTCCAAGATAGTGGCTCAACTTGATCTTGTGACTTCCCTGTAACTCATAGGTCACAGCCGGATCCGTTTTCATCAAGGTGTAGTCACCGTTGGATCGGCTCACGCAACCCCGTACCGTGACTTGTCCTTTGGAACCCTTTGAGCTCTGCTGGCTGTTGTCCGGGGGATTGCTGCTCTGTGCCAGAAGAAAGCTGCCGGAAAGCAGCAAGGCGCACAATATCGTTCTCGTTCTCATGGGATTTTCCTTTCGCAGATGGGATGGCAGGATTATTGCACAGGTTGGTTGCGATCTCCAGGCAGCGTGGCCTACGGGTGACGTCAAGCTGCTTGTGTAAATAGGTTGAGGGTGCGGGTTTTCCACTCCAGGTTGAATCTGTGGAAGATGGAGTAGATGATGCGGACGCTTTCGACGTTGACGAAGCACACCATGGGCCGGGTGCGACGACGCACTTCCACAAAGCAGCGCTCGATCACGTTGGTGGTGCGCAGTTTGCGCCACAGGTGCCGGGGGAAGGCGAAGAACGAC
>JBAVZU010000097.1:0-4205 GCA_049588915.1 Candidatus Sulfotelmatobacter sp. | reverse complement strand
CTAGCAGGCTGCTGAAAAACTACTCCCCATCCACAGCCTGGTATGGTACGAGAAGGTATGCGCGGAGAGGATCAGCAGCAGAATCACATGTTCAGCTATTTGTCGCCGGAGGGGCGCGTGCGGAAGGATCATCCGCTGCGTGCGATCCGGGTCATGGTGGACGAAGTGCTCACTCAACTTTCGCGACGGTTTGACGGCATGTACGCCACGGTCGGCCGGCCGTCGATTGCGCCAGAGAAGCTGTTGCGGGCGCAGTTGCTGCAGATGCTGTACTCGATCCGCAGCGAGCGTTTGCTGATGGAAGAGATGGATTACAACCTGCTGTTCCGCTGGTTTGTGGGGCTGAACGCGGACGATGACGTCTGGGACGCGACCACTTTCACCAAGAACCGTGACCGCTTGCTGGAGGCCGACGTGGCCCAGGAGTTTCTGGCGCGTGTGGTGGCGCAAGCGCAGAGCAAAGGGCTGACCAGCGACGAGCATTTCACCGTGGACGGCACGCTGCTGGAAGCTTGGGCGGGTCTGAAAAGCTTTCAACCCAAGCAGGGCAAGCCGACCCCACCGCCCGATGATCCGGGCAATCCCACGGTGAACTTTCGCGGGGAGAAGCGCTCGAATGAGACGCATGAGTCCAAGACCGATCCCGACTCGCTGCTGGCGCGCAAGAGCCAGGGCAAGGAGTCGAAGTTGAGTTACTGCGGGAATCTGTTGGTGGAGAACCGCAATGGACTGATTATGGACGCGGAAGTTTTCCAGGCGAACGGGACCGCGGAACGCGATGCCGCGCTGGTCATGATGGAAAGACTTCCCGGTACGCGACCGCTGACGGTGGGCGGCGACAAAGGGTTTGACACGTTCGGGTTTGTGGAGGAGTGCCGCAACCTGCACGTGACGCCGCATGTGGCGCAGAACCTGGGACGACGCGGAGGCAGCGCCATTGATGGCCGCACCACGCGGCACTCGGGTTACGCGCGCAGCCAGAAGAAGAGGAAACGGATCGAAGAATGCTTCGGCTGGTTGAAGACGATAGCGTTGATGCGGAAGGTTCGCCATCGCGGGGTGAGCAAAGTGCGCTGGATCTTTACCCTGGCCTGCGCCGCCTACAATCTGGTGCGCATGCGAAACCTGGCCGCCGCAGTTCCGGTGGCGTAAGTCGGGGCCGACGTGTGTCTGCGGCAGCACAGAGTTAGAAGCAAAGGCCGCAAAAACAACCGGAAATCGCACTGTTCGACATCATCCACTATAACAACAACCGAAAGAAAAACACGCTAAACATCATTTTTCAGCAGCCTGTTAGGCCCTCTTTTTCCCTTACCATTATTTATGCTCATTAAGCACAGGCCGTGGGGTGAACTGGTCTTCGTGTCGTTTTCCACAAGCACCTGCCCGCGCTGACGCGCTATCTCTTCTACAATCGGGCGACGAAAAAGTATCTGGATTCCTGCCTCCGAAGAACGATTTCCCTCGGTTGCAATTCGCGCGCATTGACAATGCTGCCTCTTGACAATTCTTCTCATCGCCGCTTAAACCTGCTGACAGGCGAGTGGGTTCTGGTTTCTCCGCATCGCGCGCAGCGGCCATGGCAGGGGCAAGTGGAGGTGGAAGCCAGACGCATTCAGCCTGCCTACGACCCTTCTTGTTATCTCTGCCCCGGCAACACACGGGCCGGCGGGAAGCGCAATCCTGCTTATTCATCGACCTACGTTTTCGACAACGATTATCCCGCGCTTCGACCAGAGCCAGTTCAGCACCCAATGGATGAGAACAATTTATTAAGCTCTCAGCTGGAGCGCGGAATTTGTCGTGTAGGCTGCTTCTCGCCGCGCCATGACCTCGCTCTTTCCGGAATGTCGCAAGCAGAAATCGTCGCCGTGGTTGAGATGTGGCGCGAGCAATTTGCCGACTTGGGAAAGCTTGATTTCATCGAATACGTACAGATCTTTGAAAATCGCGGCGTCATGATGGGTGCGAGCAATCCGCATCCGCACTGCCAAATTTGGGCAACCGGTTCCCTGCCGAACGAACCGGCGAAAGAGCAACAATCGCAGCGACATTACCTGGATTCGCATAAGCAATGCATGCTTTGCGACTATCTGAGGATCGAGAGGTCATCGGGCGAGCGCGTGGTATTTGAAAATGACGCTTTTGTCGTGGTCGTGCCCTTCTGGGCAGTCTGGCCCTTTGAGACGTTGATTCTCCCTTTTGAACATCTGGCAGACATTTCACAGCTGAACGGAAACCGGAGCGGGAAACTTGCGGAAGCGCTGCGAAAACTAACCGCCTGTTACGACCACTTGTTCGAAACGCCGTTTCCTTATTCGATGGGCTTCCACCAGCAACCTACGGATGGACTGGCGCATCCGGAGTGGCACTTCCACGCACATTTTTTCCCGCCGTTATTGCGATCTGCAGTCATCCGAAAGTTCATGGTTGGCTTCGAGCTACTGGGCACTCCGCAAAGGGATATCGCACCGGAGGCGGCCGCGGGGCGACTGCGCTCGGTCTGCAAAAACTTTGAAAGTGATTGACAGAAACCCAGGTCAGAAATCGGATTGAACTTCGAATTGAACTTCGGATTGGAAACTTCGAATTGGACTAAGGAAGTCGCTTTTAATTCCGCGTTCACGTGTTCGTTTTGCCCAAGCGCTACTTGCGTGCACCGGGCACGCGAAGGCCGGCCGGACCCCGCGCGCAACATCCCGCGCTATCGCACTTTAGAGTGCTGAACAGGGAGGTTAGGTTGTTGATGGGAACCGACATGATCTTGTTGTATCCGGCCGAGGGGTGACAAAAACCCAAACTGTCGTGCAGAGCACGCGGAGGGCGACACGAACCCACAATGCGGCATCAAAGAATAACTCTCGATCCTGGAACATGGACGAAGGTGGATGACCCTGAGCACGAAGTTCAACGAGGCATAGCGAACAAACGATGTCCGCCTTGCTGACTAAAGCATCGCCGCAATTTCGGCGTTCCCAATGAGTAATCGAAACACGCAAACAGTAAGGTCCATTGAGTGGCTGACGTTCTTCTTGGCTGACGTTCAAACTGGCCTTGGACCATTTCTGGCCGCCTATCTTGCAGCAAGCGGGTGGAACCCCGGCAGGGTCGGTTACGCCCTCACATTTGGCGGCTTAGTTTCCGTACCAACGCAGACACCAGCAGGTGCCGTAATCGATGCGACCCGACGCAAACGCGCCTTAATGGCAGTCAGTCTGGCCGTTCTAGTTGCGGGTGCTTTGCTGCTAATGGGACGTCTGAGTTCGATCGAGGTGTATTCCGCGCAATTCTTGATAGGCGGTTCCGGAGCATTTCTGGCACCCACCGTTGCGGCCATTAGTCTAGGAATTGTGGGATCTGCCGCCTTTGACCAACTATTCCGGAAGATTCAAGCCTTCAATTCCGCCGGCAACGTCTTCACTGCCCTGCTCGTCGCCTATATAAGCTACAGATTTGGATACCGGATGATCTTCGGTGCAGTTGCACTTCTCGCCATTCCAGCCACAATCTCGCTTTCCACGATCGATCCTAAGCGAATCGACTATTCGCGGGCGCGAGGAGCCGTCGATGGAAAATGCAGTGCAGGTAACGAAAGATTTTCGTTGCTCCTGAAAGATCGCGTGCTGCTTGCTTTTCTTGGGACGGCATTTCTTTTCCACCTGTCGAACGCGGCGATGTTGCCCCAACTTGGCGAGCTGTTGTCGAAGGGCAGCCCGAGAGCAGCGGCGCCGTTCATGTCAGCGTGCGTGATTGTGACTCAGTTAGTCATCTCGCTATCGGCTGCATGGATTGGAAACGGGCCGCCACGCGCGGACGAAAGCCGCTCTTACTGCTTGGTTTCGGCGTACTGCCTATCCGAGGCGTTCTGTACACACTGACCCATTCCGCCGGACCGTTGATAGCGATTCAAGTTCTTGACGGAGTGGCTAACGCCGTTTTTGGCATCGTCTCAATTCTGGTTATCAAGGACAGAACTCGGGGAACCGGCCGCTTCAATGTTGCCGCCGGTGCGCTTGCCACCATGGTCGGGATCGGTGCAGCTCTGAGTACGACAATCGGAGGCGTACTGATTCAACGTCTAGCAGGCTGCTGAAAAATTGATGTTTAGCGTGTTTTTCTTTCGGTTGTTGTTATAGTGGATGATGTCGAACAGTGCGATTTCCGGTTGTTTTTGCGGCCTTTGCTTCTAACTCTGTGCTGCCGCA
>JBAVZU010000096.1:0-7609 GCA_049588915.1 Candidatus Sulfotelmatobacter sp. | reverse complement strand
ACCCGCCGCAGCGGCAGAGTGAAAAAGCGGGCTTGCCGGTGAGGTCGTACGGAGTTCCGTTGGCATCGACGAGTTCCACGGAACCTTCCGGCGCTTCCACGCGAAAAGGACCATTGGGGCGGACGGTGATCTTTACTTGAGCCATGAGTCTATTGTTCCTCCAACCTTACGGATTTCCAGTAAGGCTAGAAAGATATCATTAAGCGGGCGTCCTTACGGCAGAATAATCGGCAGCCATGATATCGCGAGTCCACTGCAAGCGATGCCCGTAACAATTCTTCCTCTTCCTTTGCCCAGTAGCGCCAGAACAACTCCTATGCAACCCAGACAGAAACTCGCATAGACGGGAAGGTGTGCGTGAGGTCCCAAGGGGTCCATCGGCGCAAGGTTGAAGTAAAACCCCATGGCAACACCCAGCGTAAAGGAGATCACCGACAGCCACAGCAACCGTTCTCTCTTGTCCAAAATAGCACGCTTGGCACCTCGCACTCTCACAATCCAGAGCCAGATTAGAAAGAATAGCCAGAGCGCCATCTGGATTATGAAGTATACGAGCATCAGAGCGACAGCCATTTTGCCCCCCACTCATTACAGATATTTGGGAAGAAGAGTGGATCACCATCCTTCACAGGAGCCGCCTTCGCGCAAGTCCACCCCACCACCAATACCCAAATTCTGATCTATTGATTTTCAACCCAGAACCCTACGCCGGCCGGCTCTCCACGTAGCCACTCTTTGTTCCACCGCCGCGACCAACTTCTTCGTTGCGGGAACTTCAATTCCGTGCCGGAGGGCGCCGCGCAGGATAGGCCCCGCGATAGCATCCAGTTCCGGCGGATTATGCTTTTCAACATCTTTTTGCATGGAGCTGCGCATGCCTCCCGGCGCACCGGCTACCCATGTGAGCACGTTTGCCGGATCAACTTTGGCGCCCTCGGCAACGGCAACGGCGCATGCCTCCTGAACGCAAGCCTCTCCCAAACTCCGCCACTGCGGGTCGGAAAGAATTTCGCCGACCGTTTTGTCCGCAGCGGTGGTCGAGAGCGCAAACGGCGCCAGAAACACGAGCTTGCCCCACATCAAGGTGGGCTCGTCGTCGATGAAGCGGCAGGTAAAACCGATGTGCTGCAGCTGATCGATTGTGCTCCCGAGCAGAGGACGCCCGGCGGAAAGAACATTCAGCATCGCAAAAGGAGAGCGATGGACAATGTGTCCCGGGCTTACACGCTCCGTTTCGGTCGCAATCGTCGCCGGTATCACGCGCTCGGCTCCGTACCTGCCGCGAAGCAACGACACATGGTCGATGCCGTTAAGCAGCGGGACAATTGCTTTGACCGCCTCAGGATTTCTGATCGCCGTGAGCGCCGACTCCAGCTGCGTAGCCTTGACGGTAAGCCAAAGCACGTCAGCCGCAGGCACTTCCGAGGCGACCGCCACATCGTCCGCGAAATTTCCGAAGGGACTCTCCAGACGAAGTTGCTTAGGATAGCTGGCGAGCGCCTCACTTCTCACCACCAGCGTAACCGCAGCACCCGCGTGCGCCAGGCAAGCCCCGACCAGGCCTCCAACGCCGCCCGCCCCCAGAATCGCATATCGCATTGGTTTGGAAATTGTCCCGGGCATGGAATTAATTCTGTTTTGTCACGGCTGGCAAGCACTCCACCACCTCGGCATCGCTCAACGTATGATCGCTGGCTTTGGCGCGTTGATAAATGCGTTCGACCAGATCGTCGTTCGCCGGAATCCCGCGCCTCTCCAGCCAGAACAGCACGTTCGACCTTCCGCTCATGGGACCGATGTCGATGATCTGCTCCAGTCCAAACACATGAGAGGGCACGCCCGAGTAAACCGTGTTGGCGAGCACAACATCATTTTTGTGATAGGCCTTGATGATCGCCGCCGCGTGCACCCCCGTAGCCGTGCGGAAAGCATCGTCGCCAACCACCGGGTAATTCGCCGGAATCGGCACTCCGGTGGCATGGGAAACTGCCTGGCAATAGTGTTTGAGCCTGGTAAGATCCTGCTGCTCCCAGGGCGCGATGCCCATCAGCTTCAGGTTCACCAGCATCTGATCGATCTGCGTATTGCCCACGCGTTCGCCCAGACCAATCGCGCAGCCGTGCACGCAGTTTGCTCCAGCGATCACCGCCGCCATGGAATTGGCGATGGCGAGTCCGCGATCGCTGTGCCCGTGCCAGTCCACGCGAATTTTTTCTCCCGAGGGCTTGACCACTTCTTCGATCACAAATCGCACCAACGCCAACGCGCCCATGGGCGTCGCGTGCCCGGCGGTATCGCAAATTACGATGGCCCGCGCCCCACAATTGATCGCCGTCGCATAGAGGCGCTTCACGGTTTCCGGATCGCAGCGGCTGGTATCTTCGGTGACATACATCGAATCGAGCCCGAGCGAAACCGCATATTTCACGGCCTTCTCGGTAGTCTGCAAAAGAAAGTCGTCGGACCAGCCTTCGGTAAATCTTCGAATCGGACTGGATCCGATAAAGGTCGCCGCCTCGATCGGCAGGCCTGTCTTCTGCACAATCTCCGCAATCGGCCGGATATCGTTCTCGTGCGTGCGCGCCGCGCAGTTGGCGCGAATCTTCATCTTGTGCGTGACGATTTCCTGCGCCAGCGCCGTCACGTGCTCGACCGCACGCGGCCCCGCGCCGGGTAATCCGAGATCGAGCGAGTCGATTCCCAGAGCCTCCATCAGATGGAGAATTTCAATTTTCTCGGGGATCGAAGGATCGCGCACTGAAGGAGATTGCAACCCATCCCGCAGACTTTCATCGTTCAGCAGCACCGGCCCCGGCGGCTTCAGTCCTGGCGGGTGATTCTTGTTCCAGTCGTAGATGAGATCGGAAGTGTTCACAAGAAAACTACTTTTCCTTCGGCGGCAGCGTCAGCCCAAACACTGAAATCATGCCTTGCCCGGCCACGTTAACTTTCGCTTCCGCGGGATTGGGCAAATACAGCGTCTGGCAATGCTCGCAGCGATAGACCTCGGCGTCCGGTCCCCAGGCTTTCTCCGCATCGCCGCAAGCTTGTTCGACAACATCCGTGGTATAGAACCAGCGCTTCAAATGGCCGCCACAGAATTTTCCTTTTTCATTTTTCTCGTTGCAGGCACGCTGCCCGGGCTTTTTAGTCTTCACCTTATGATGCGGAAGCTGAGCAGGAGTTTGCGGATTGGAAGTCGTGATGTCGCCCGTCGCCAAAGGACTTACCCTCGTTCGTGCAGCATTACGCCGCCAGATTCGGCCCTACGTGCGCAATTGTACTCGATGGGGAAAGGCGATCCAAAGCGCGACGCAGCCAATGGCAATCGGAGCCGAGGCTCTACACTTTCAGAATTCCAACCTCGGCGGGACCTGATCGGCGCCGACGCGTCCCACTGTAATTTCGGCCTTAAAGTAATTTTCGCCCTTCACGGCAGCGCCCGCCATCCGCCGCAAGATCGCAAGCTGGCCAACGTGTGTGAGTGCATCGGCCACCGGCCCCTGAAACAATTTCTCCAGTGGGGCTTCCACCGCTGCGCCTGATGCCAGAAAATCATCAAAACTTTTCACGGCCGCAAAGAATCTGCTCGCTTCTTTGTCCCAGGGCAATGGGGCCGAGTTTTGCCAGGTTTGTTTGCCTCTTGCGATGGAGAGCGCCCAATCGAAGAGGTCTCCCATGTGCGCCAGAATCTGACCTGGCGTGCGCAATCCCTCACCACCGTTGAAGTCAGCAAAATTTTCGGGAGCGTTGCGGACAGCCTTGCCGGCGCGGTACGCGAGCGAGGCCAGCGTATGTCGAAATAATTCCAGCTTTGCATCGGAGCTCGAAGGATTTTCCATGGAGAAAAGATACGCTTGCTCGCAAAGAGAGAAAAGCGTGCTAAGCACTCGGCGCGAAAGCCGGTCACAACTTCTTGCCTGCAATTGCCCCTGCGCCCCGAAGCGCCCCGCGAAGGCGCGCTACCCAGCCGCGAGCGAATTGCATATCCATCAGACCTTCCATATGACGCTTGAAAGTTGCGCCGTATCCGTACCACCAAACCTTCTTCATTGATGGCATCAAATCCGTATCCAGATATTTCATCCTTACCATCTCTTCGAGTCCAAACCGGCCGTGAGCCCGTCCTACGCCGCTCGACTTAAACCCGCCATGCGGCGCTTCGCTGATGCCGAAACAAGAAAGCACATCATTAATCATGACCGTACCCGCCTGAATGCGCCGCGCCAGCCTTTCACCGCGGACATCGTCACGCGTCCAGATGCTGGCGGCCAAACCAAACTCCGAATCGTTGGCCAGCCGTACCGCTTCGTCATCGCTGTCGAATGCGGCGACCGGCAGTACCGGACCAAACGTCTCCTCGCGCATGATGCGCATCTGATGCGTGACGTCCGCTAAGACGGTGGGCTGGTAAAAATTCGGGCCGCGTTCGTTCAGCCGTGAGCCGCCAGCCAAAACCCGCGCCCCGCGCGCCACAGCATCCTCCACGTGCGCTTCTACAATCTGCAACTGGCGCTGGTGGATCATCGGGCCAACATCAGTATCGCGGTCGATCCCGGGCCCGACGCGCAGTTTTTTCGTCTTCTTGACGCACGCTTCCAAAAACGGTTCATACAAACTGCGATGCACATAGCAGCGCTCGACCGATAAGCAAGTCTGCCCTGCATTCACGAATGCGCCCCATATCGCCGCGCTCGAAGCTACCTCGATATCGGCGTCGGCAAGAACCAGCATGGGATCTTTACCGCCCAATTCAAGCACTACGGGGAGCAGGCGCTCGGCCGCGGCCGTCGCAATCCGCTTCCCCGTGCTCACGCTGCCGGTGAACAGGAGCTTGTCGATTGGCGCATGGATCAACGACGCGCCCGTTGAACTATCTCCTATTACCACCTGAAAAATATCCTGGGGCACGCCTGCCTTAAGAAGCAATGACTTCAATTCCAACGCCACCAGCGAAGTAAACTCCGAGGGCTTCAGCACGACCGCGTTTCCCGCCGCCAGCGCCGCGAGGGTCTCAGTAGCCGGAATTGAGAAGGGATAATTCCAGGGGGAAATAATACCGATGACGCCGTAAGGCTCGCGAACAATCCTGCCCTTTTTCAGTTTAGCGGCGAGGTTTCCGTGAGGGAGGGCCTCATCGCGCAGCAGAAGGTAGGCGTGCTCGATCAGGAATCGCGCAGAATCGAGCACAACCAATACTTCGGTGGTCAGCGCTTCGGCGACCGGTTTGCCGGCCTCGCGCGTAATGGCATGGGCGATCTCTGATTTCTTTTTCTGCAGTTGGCGCTGAAATTCCCGCAGTATAGCAATTCTCTTCTGGATGCCGATCGCGGCCCAAGCCTTCTGCGCGGCCCGTGCGCGCGCCACCACCTCTCGGATTTCGTTTTCGCTCACACACTCCAGCTCGCGCAGAACTTCAGTCGTCGCCGGATTCACGGACGAAATCTTCCGCACCGCGACTTGCAATTGAGTGGTCATTTTCTTAACTAATTCCGTCTTGCTAATTCTTCTTTCTTGACCGGGTGAGGCTGCAAGTGAGATCTGATCAATACTCCACATTCACCAGATATAGTCCGCAAGCGGGCGCTGTTGCTCCCGCTGCCGACCGGTCACGCGCCTCCAGAATCCAGGTTAAATCTTCGGGCGTCAACGTTCCTTTGCCTACGAGAATAAACGTCCCTACTAAATTTCGCACCATGTGATGCAAGAATCCTGATCCCTTTACCGTGTAGACGAACTCGTCTCCCTGCCGTTGCCAACTCGAGGAGAGAATGCGCCGCACATTGGCCCCCTCTGCGTCTTGACGTCCGCGCTCCGGATCCGCGGCGGCAAACGACGTGAAATCATGTTCGCCTTCCACTTGCGCCGCTGCTCGCGAGATCGCGTCCTCATCCAACGGATACGGATAGTGCCAAACGTATCTCGCAAGAAACGGCGGGCAAATGGCCGTGCGATAAATCCGATACCGGTAAGTCTTCCGAAGTGCGGAGTGCCGAGCGTGGAAATCGGGTGCAACCTCTTCTGCTTCCAGAACTCTCACAGAAGCCGGCAAAACATCGTTCAACGCCCTTACAAAGTTCTCGGTCGGCACTGAAGAGTTGGTGCAGAATGTCGCCACCTGTGCCAGCGCATGCACTCCTGCATCCGTTCGGCCCGAGCCCTGCGGCAATACCTTTTCGCCGGTAATTCGTCCAATGGCTGAGGCCAGAGTTCCCTGGATCGTTGGAGTATCGGGTTGGACCTGCCAGCCGGCAAAGTCCCACCCGTCATAGGAAAGAATCAGTTTGAGATTGCGCATGCGAACTTTCGAGTCTCACAGCCGCCTTGATTCATCAAAACCATTTCGCGGATTGAACTTTTTCGACGATTGAAGGCTTCCGATGCTCGAACCACATTCATTATGGGCTGCACTTTAGCAGCTTCAGGCGGGCAGCGGCGCTCAATAGAGGCTCACGTTACATCGGATATACTGGTGCGTTTAAGATCGCCTCTTCCGGACGAAAGTCGCAGCTTCACCCGGCATGTAGCCTTCACGGCTCGTCGTTGTCACAGATCGTCATTGTTACAGATCGTCGTTGTCGCGGATCATCATTGTCACAGGTCGTCGTTTTCACGGATCATCGTTGTGACACGGCGTCGTTTTTCAGGAACCTCATAGGCTCTGGTTGCGTACCACCTTGTGAATAGATTTTGAGTTAAGGAATCCAGCAACGTCACGCTAGAACCAGTCTTTTTGTCGAAAGCCATAATGAACGGAGATCAGTAGATGCCATTCGCACGCATAGCTGAAAATTGCCGGCGGAGCGCCGCCATCCTTTTATTCGGGACGCTGAGCATCGCAGGTTGGGCGCAGGAAGCGCCCCCCGCGCCCACCCCGCAGAATACTCCGGAGACGCGACCGCTTCCTGTGTTGAATTATTCGCAGCCGGTTTCGCATTTTCCCAATCCGATTGGGCCTTACACGCCACGGCGTGTGGCTCCGCCGAATTTGGCCAATTCATCACGCATCGATTCTCTGATGCACGATGGCAAGCTGTACCTCTCGCTCAACGATGCGATCGCGCTCGCGCTCGAAAATAATCTTGATGTTGCCATCGCTCGTTACAATCTGAACATCGCCGACACGGATGTGCTGCGCGCCAAAGCCGGGGCTACTATTTTCGGCGTCAACGCGGGAGTGGTGCAGAACACGCCTGGCGGTGGCATCGGAGGAATTGGCGCTACTGCGGGCGCTTCTTCCGGCGGCACCAGCCTGGGAGCGGGCGGCATCGGCGCCGGCACCAACGGTTTGGTAAGTTCCACGCTAGGCGTCGGCCCTTTAATTACCACCTTCGATCCGGTAATCACCGGAACGCTGCAGGAAGATCATGCCGAGAGCGTCTCCTCGAGCTTGTTCAATGGCGTGCCAATTCTGGCGCAGAACACTGGCACAGTAAATTTCAACTATACCCAGGGGTTCAGTTGGGGTACTAATTTGCAGGTTGGTTTCAACAACAGCCGTCTCACTTCCAACGTCCCATTCAACACCTACAGCCCGCTGATTAACTCTTCGCTGCGGCTTCAGGTGACTCAGCATTTGCTGCAAGGCTTTGGACTTCCGGCCAATACT
>JBAVZU010000095.1:0-1696 GCA_049588915.1 Candidatus Sulfotelmatobacter sp. | reverse complement strand
GTGCCGGTACAGTCCGAATTCACCGTATACGTCCCGTTGATGCCCACTGTGCTGATGTTGCCGTTTGAGCTTACAGTTGCGGTTGCGTTGGTGGTGCCTTTCCCGTCGAAGGTCTGCCTGCCGGTCTCACCGAACGGGCCGGCAAAAGGTGGCGGAACGTAGGAATCGAGAAGAGTTCCTGTGCTCGTGTATCCAAAGCTGCCCCGCAGGGTGGCGTCTGAGCATCCTTTAGCCGCGCTTGGCGATTCCTGCGCAATCACGCTGGCACAGAACATGGAAACTGCCAGAAGACACAAAACCTGACAACGAAGCACAACGCTTTTCATGACGATCTCCTTTTCGACTTGATCGATTGGGTGGCCAGTCTCAATTCGGCGCACCTGGCACGAATAAGGGATCGCGGCGCGAAAGGTTACAGAAGCCTCAGCTAAGGGACTAAAATGGGGCGCTGCAAATCTATCCCGGATGGCAAACTGCCCTCAATGCGGAACGGAATTGGGTTCTGATGATCCCGCGGGACTGTGCCCTAAGTGCCTGATGCAGGGCGCGTTCGAGAGTTCGCTTGGCGGCAACGACTCCCAAATTGAAACCGTCGACACAGTGACGGCGGGAGTCTCTGATGACGACTTCGGCTGCTATCACATCGTTCGGCCTCTCGGCGAAGGCGGCATGGGAAGCGTCTACCTGGCCGAGCAGCGCGAACCCATTCGCCGCACAGTCGCGCTCAAAGTCGTCAAACTCGGGATGGACACGAACGAGGTACTTGCCCGCTTTAGCCACGAGCGTCAGGCTCTGGCGATGATGGACCACCCGAACATCGCCCGCATCTTCGACGCAGGCGCCACGGCAAAAGGCCGGCCTTACTTCGTAATGGAGTATATCGAGGGTGTTCCCATCACCCAGTACTGCGACAGCAAACGGATGACGATCCGGGACCGCCTGGAACTGTTTCTCGCCGTGTGCCGCGCAGTTCAGCACGCGCACCAGAAAGGCGTGATCCATCGCGACCTCAAGCCTTCGAACGTTTTGGTCATGGAACAGGAGGGCGCGTCTCTTCCGAAAGTGATCGACTTCGGCATCGCAAAAGCGACCGACCAGTGGGCCGTGGAGAAGACTTTTCTCACGCAATTCGGCCAGATGGTGGGCACGCCGGAATACGCCAGTCCTGAGCAGGCTGAGGTGATGACCGGAGACGTCGATGAGCGATCCGATGTGTATTCGCTCGGTGTGCTCTTATACGAGCTCCTGATCGGCACCGTCCCGTTTGACGCGACGAGACTGCGGCACGAAGGTCTGGCTGAGATGCTGCGGATCATTCGTGAAGAGGAGGTGCCGCCCCTTTCGCGACGGCTGAGTGCGATGGGCACGGCCACGGCCGATATCGCCTCGCATCGCCAGACCGACCCGTCCTCCTTGCGCCGCCTGGTGGATGGCGACCTCGACTGCATCACCGTCAAGGCTCTGGAAAAAGCGCGGGAGCGTCGATACGCTTCCGTGGCCGAGTTGGCATCCGATATCGAGAGATATGTTGAGCACCGGCCGGTGCTTGCCTCTCCGCCAAGCGGCCTGTACCGGGCGCGCAAATTTGTTCGCAGGCATAGATCGGCGGTTCTCGGTACAGCTGCCGGTTTCGTGTTCATCGCTTTAGCCGGACTGACGGTTTGGTCGCTCATGCACCGCAACTCCTCGCCAAGAC
>JBAVZU010000094.1:0-3029 GCA_049588915.1 Candidatus Sulfotelmatobacter sp. | reverse complement strand
CGGCCAATGGGACGGTGCAAAGTACGAGCACCGATGGTGGCGGGCTCTACCTCTTCTTCTTTTTGAAGCCGAGCAGATACATCTTGACCGTCACCCATGACGGATTTCGCAAACTAAACCGAAGTATAAGTGTGGTGCTCGGCCCTCCTGGCACAGTGAACGTGACTCTGGAAATTGCGACCGGAAGCACCGCGATGAAGGTGACGGGCGAGGCGCCGCTCTTCCAGGCTGAAAATGGCGACGTTTCGACGACGATGAACGAGAAGCAGATCGGAGACGTCCCAAATTCCGGAAACGACCTCACTTATTTTGCGCAGACCTCCCCTGGCGCGATCATGAATACGGAGTCTCAGGGCACTGGCGCTGGCTACCTTGGGAATGTTTCTATTCTGGGGATGCCTGGCACATCCAATTTGTTCACTCTCAACGGAATGAATAACAATAATATTCAAGTGAACACGAACAATAGCGGTGTTCTGGGGATGATGCTGGGCCAGAATGAGGTACAAGAAGCGAGTATCGTCAGCAACGGATATTCCGCGCAATTCGGCGGGGCCGCAGGCTCCAACATCAACTTTCTAACGAAATCTGGAGGAAATAAGTTTCACGGAAATGCGGTGTTCTACTGGAATGGAAGCGTACTGAATGCCAACGACTGGATCGACAATGCGGAGGGAACTCCGCGTCCGTTCGATATCGCGAACCAGTGGGCGGGATCGCTCGGTGGCCCCATCATTAAGGATAAGATCTTTTTCTTTCTTGATACTGAGGGTATGCACCTCGTCTTTCCGTCCCCTACTTATGTTGTCCTACCCAGCGCAGCATTTGAATCCGCTACCACGACGAATATTGACTCAATCTTTGGGCCGATGTCGGCTTCTCACCGGTTTTACCAGCAGATCTTCAACCTCTATAACAATACTCCTGGGGCAAGCAGGGCGACTCCCGGCAGTTTTGCCGATCCTCTTGGCTGCAACGGCTGGACTGGGCTGGGCATAGGCGATCCCTGCGCCGTGCATTTCTTCGAAAATTTATCTCATCCGGCCAGTGATTCGATCCTGTCGGGCCGCGTGGATTGGAACATGAGCGCGAATGACCGCGTGTTCTTGCTGGTGCAGTACGACCACGGCGAGCGCGCCGTTTACCTCGACCCGATCAGCTCCGTATTCAATGTCTATACCAATCAGCCTTGGTGGCAAGGACAGCTCAGCGAGACACACACGATTAGCGCCTCTGCGGCGAACCAATTTCTGTTAGCCGGGACCTACATCGACCAGACGACAAGCGTGGCCAACCCGGCGCAGACACAGGCGGTTTTTCCAACGGAGCTGAACTGGAGTAACGCGGGCGGCCCTTTCTATGGACTGGGCAGTTTGAACTTCTTGTATGCCTTTCCCACCGGGTCTAGAACAACCTCGTATCAGACCTCTGACGACCTAGTGAAGATCCGGGGCAAGCATAAGCTCGGGTTTGGGATCAGTTTCCTGCGCACTGATTTGACAGGGGGCGGTTACAATTTCAGCGGCACGGGACAAATTTCGCCCCAGACCATCAACGCATTTTTCTACGGTGGAGTAGCCCCCTCGAATCCAAGCCAGGATTTTACGACTCTTGAACAAAGCTTCCCTCTCGTACGATGGAACCGTTTTGGTTTCTATAGTTTTGGACTTTACGGACAGGAAGAGTGGCATGCCCGCTCCAATTTGACCCTTACTTTCGCGTTCCGTGCGGATCATCAATCTAATCCGGTTTGTGAAAGCCGCTGTTTCGCGCGCTTCTCAGGGCCATTCGATTCGATCAGCCATGATCCGAATCAGCCGTACAATCAAGCCATCTTGGTAAATCAGAAACAAGCTTTCCCGAATACGGACAACATTGTTTGGTCACCGCGCTTGAGCTTTGCCTGGCAGCCTCTCGGTGTGTCTCACAATACGGTTCTGCGCGGTGGCATCGGCATTTTCTATGATCCGGTCCCCGGCACTATTGGGACGTTTCTGGGCTCCAACCCGCCGCTTTGGAACGCTTTCTTCTTGACGGGCTACAACCTCGCCCCCGACGAAAAAAATAGTCTGTCAGAGAATGCCGCCACCTCCAATGCCGCATTTTTGGGAGGCTTTGCCTCGGGGCAGACTCTTGCGCAGATCCAGGCAGCAGATCCTAATTTCGCTCCCCCCACCGTCGAGACTCCACCGAATAGGTTGCACTCGCCGCAATACCAAAAATGGAGCCTGCAGGCTCAACGAAATTTCGGCGCTTCGACATCCTTGACGATCGGTGATTTTGGGAACCAGGGAATCCATCAGTATTATTTGAATCAGAACGCTAACGCACACGGCTTTGGGTCCTATGCCGCCAGACCGTGCGACAGTCCTCCCATCGCGCCTTGTTTTGATTCACGGTTTGCCGGGGTCGAGCAGGACGACACAAATGCCATTTCCAACTACAACGGCATGGTTGTTTCGTTCGAGCAAAGGTTCACCCGGTGGGGCGGCGGCCTGCTTCAGGTCAACTATACCTACGGACATGCGCTCGACGAGGTGTCGAATGGGGGTGTTGGTCCCTTCAATTACGCCAGTAGCCTGTACCCACAGGATGCCGACAATCTTCGTGGAAGCTATGGAAACGCAGATTACGACGTGCGACATTCGATCAACGCGAACTACATTTGGCACATCCCGTTCAAAGAAGCGTTACGCGGTCGTGGACCGGAATTGCTGATGGTGGGATGGCAAGTTTCAGGGACAGTCTTTGCTCGCGCTGGTCTCCCGTACAGCGCAACGGACTTTGCCGAGACCGGCAACTTAGTGAATGACAACATTTTCGATCCGATTTATTCCGTACCAGTCGCTCCGCTCGGCCCTACAGGACCCTGCGGCAAAGGTGCCGTGATTCCCGTTTCCAGGGTTCCTTGTCTGCCGTCGCAAGTGCTCGCGAACGGCTCGCCCAATCCTGGCGCCTTGTTTGTGCAGACGGGTTGCGAGACGGGATTCAATACCGGGAATTTGCCCGGCTCTAACGGTCCTTGCAGC
>JBAVZU010000093.1:0-3807 GCA_049588915.1 Candidatus Sulfotelmatobacter sp. | reverse complement strand
GCGACGACATCTCTGTCATTGCAGAATTCATCAGCAATGGCGGCGGGAAAAGCTCGCACCAGCGCTCCCACAGCGTCTTCCAGCAAACCTGTGGACCCAGCACAGCTTTTTCAGTCAGGCCAGGAAGCGTTGAAGCAAAACCGGCTGGATGAAGCGGAACGTGACTTTCGCCAGGTACTCGCGATGAATCCGCAAGTGGGCGGAGCCTATGCGAATCTGGGAGTGGTCTACATGCGACGCAAACAGTGGACCAACGCTTTGGAAGCGCTGCGCAAGGCGGAGCGCTTGATGCCGGATGTGCCGGGGATTCGGCTGAACCTGGGGCTGGTGTATTACCGGCGAAATGAATTCCTGAAAGCGATTCCGTTCTTCGAGTCGGTTGTGCGCGAGCAGCCGGCGGCATTACAGCCTCGGCACCTGCTCGGACTTTGTTACTTCTTTGCCGACCGCTGGGCAGACTCGGCGAAGACCTTGGAGCCGCTCTGGGCACAGAAATCCACGCAGTTAAGTTATTTATACGTGCTCTCGATTGCGGCTCATCGCGCAGGCATGAAGGAGCTGGATGAGCAAGCCACGGCGCAACTGGTTAAGACCGGCGAAGGGTCGCCGGAGTTTCACTTATTCATGGGGAAGGCTCATCTGAACTTGGAGCAATACGACCTGGCGCTGGCGGATTTTCAGGCCGCCGCAGAAGCCAAGCCGAACCTGACCTTCGTTCATTTCAATCTGGGATTAACCTATCGAAAGAAGCAGGATTATGAGCATGCGCGCGACGAGTTTCTCAAGGATGCCGCGTTGGAACCAGACCTGGCCTTCAATTACGACGAACTCGGGGATGTTTATGCCCTGATGCAGCAGGACGACAAAGCGGAAAAGAGTTATCGCGAGGCGCTGCGCCACGATCCACGACTGGTAAACTCTTACGTCGGGCTGGCCAAGGTCTATCAGCGCGCGCAGAAATACCAGGCAGCACTCGTTGCCATCGATGCCGCCCAGAAACTCGAGCCGGACCGTACTGACATTCACTACGTCAAAGGACAGATTCTGCTACACATGGGTCATAAGGACGAGGGTAGGAAAGAGATGGAAACCTCGGTTCGACTGGACAACGAACACCGTGCCCAACGCCAGAAGCAGACAGAAACCGGTACCGTTCCCTCGCCGGAGCTAATGCAGGACGAGCAATAGAGGCTTACCGGCAAGAAATTCAGTAATTGCGCATGGAATTTGCTATCCTAACTTCCTTGACAGACGCGGAGTTCCAGACCATACTCGCGCTTAAGTCGCAAGAACTGCCAAACTTACGGATCCTCCCGTGGAGGGCGAGTAAGCGTTTTTAACGTAAATATTGTTTACTTTCACAATTTTCGTCTCCCTTCGTTCACACCTTTGCTCATCACAGGAGAATCTTCGTGTCAAAACTATCTGCCTCTAGCAGGCGAGTTCATGCTCTTTGCATTGCTTCAGTTGTGGCCATTATTGCCGTCGCGCTACTTGCGCTTGCTACCATGAATCACCAGGCCACTCCGAAGGCATCAGGACAAAAGAATGCCGAAGTTTCCAATCCAGTTCTCGCTCATGACAAGCTTGCCGCGCTCCCCGTGCTATTCGAGGAAAACGATGGTCAAGCCGACTCCCAGGTCAAGTACATGGCGAAAGGTGCAGGGTACCAACTGTATTTAACGTCATCGGAAGCCATTTTGACGGTACGCAAGCGTGCACAGCACTCCGAAGTACGCGCCATGCTTGAGCATAAGCGCCTTGGCCCCGCCAGAGTGCGCATGCTGCAAGAACGGCAAGTTGCGAACACAAGTCCTTCGCAACTTGCGGTCGTTCGTATGCAACTGCTCGGCTCGAGTCCTGTGCCTCGCATCAGCACGACTGATCCGCAATCGGGAAAGATCAACTACTTCATGGGCAAGGATCCCTCGAAGTGGCACTCAAACGTTCCCTTGTTTGGAGGGGTAAGTTATCAGAATCTCTACCCCGGAGTGGACCTAGCTTTTCACGGCGCCGGCAAGCAGGTCGAATTCGATTACCTGGTCCGTCCGGGAGCGGACCCAGGAATGATTGCTCTTGGTGTTCACGGAGTAGACAACGTGAGTACCAACGCCGCTGGCGATCTGGTTCTTACTACATCCGCTGGCCCCATCGAAATGCGACGCCCGATCGCTTACCAGGAGCGGGACGGGGCAAGGAAGATCGTTGAAGCTCGCTTCGCAGTGAGCCACTCGAATCGAGTTGCGTTTTCCGTCGGACCGTACGATCACAGCCGTGAGCTGGTCATTGATCCGGCAGTGACTTATTCAACTTATTACGGAGGGAATTCTGGAGATTATGGTCTAAGCATCGTAGCCGACGGAAGCGGTAATGCGTTCGTGGCTGGTACTACCGAATCTACTTTAAGCACACTCCCCGCTCCCGCGCCAACTGCGACGATTGCTGGTAGCGGCGGCGGTTATGACGTGTTCGTGACCAAAATTAATTCCGTAGGTGCGTTGCAATTTACTAGCGTCTTTGGCGGAAGTGGCGATGACGTTCCCGGATTCCCAACCGCACTTGCTATCGACTCCAGTGGGCTCTATGTAACTGGCACAACCGATTCAAGTGATTTCCCGGTGACTCAAGGAGCGGCCCAAACAACCTTCAAAGGCGGACCGGCAGGAAGCGATAACGATGCTTTTGCAGTTAAGCTCAGCCTGAATGGCAACTCTTTGACATGGGCAACCTACATAGGCGGGACGGGGAGCGATTCGGGACTAGGACTTGCCGTCGACACGAGCCAAAATGTTTATGTCGTCGGAGAAACATACTCTACCGATCTGCCGGTCAAAAATGCGCTTCCCAGTGGCAGTTCTTTGGACCTGGGCAAGAACATGACGAACGACGACGGCTTCATCGCGGTTTTGAACTCGGCGGGTTCTTCGTTCTCCTTGGTAAGCTACATTGGCGGCAGCGGCGGCGGCCTGGCATCTGCGGTAGCCTTGGATAGTAGTGGAAACGTATACGTTGCAGGCGAAACCTCGTCCACAGACCTCCCAGTGACCTCTGGTGTGTTTCAGTCAACTCTCAAGACAACCGTTCCTGGGGACAATGTTTTTGTCTGTTCCATCAAGGCTGCCAGCTTCACTGCGTCTAACGTACTGCCAATTTCAAGCACCGTAGCCGAAGCGAAACCCGATCACCGAGGTTCTGCTATAAGAAGATCTTTTGCGATCTGGCTGTCGATTCCTGCTCTGGCAATTCTTGGCTGTATTTGCTCCTCTAATAATGCTCGACGCCGGAAGTTTCTTGGCATTTCCTTATTGTGCATTTCCCTTTTAGGCTTGATGTTGATTCCTGCCTGCGGTGGGGGGAGCAGCAGCGGGGGCGGAGGAGGTGGCGGTGGCGGTGGCGGTGGCGGCGGATCGACCAGCAGCTATGTCTATATGACTTATTATGGCGGCAGCGGTTCTGATGACGGATTCGCGATTGCGGTTGATGGAAGCGGCAATTCCTTTGTCACCGGCGACACTACATCAACCGACTTTCCAGTCAGTTCCCCGACTTACCAGAGCACTCTGGCATCAGGGGCTACCCAGAACGCATTTCTGTTTGAATTAAATCCCGCGGGAACTAAGGAGTTGTACTCCACTTACCTCGGTGGCAGCGGGCCGGACTTTGGTTACGCCGTTGCAATCGACGCCAACGATGTCGCGTACCTCACGGGACAAACCGGCTCGACGAATTTTCCCCTCGCAGCGGCCGTCCAGGGCACATTTGGCGGTGGGATCGCGGACGCATTTGTGACAGTCCTCAATCCTAGCT
>JBAVZU010000092.1:0-2820 GCA_049588915.1 Candidatus Sulfotelmatobacter sp. | reverse complement strand
TCGAGAATGTGGTTCTGACCCAGGAGAACGGTGTCCCCGTGTTGATGAAGGATGTCGGCAAGGTTTCGGTCGGTTACAGGCCGAGGCTCGGCATTCTGGGAAGGGACAACCAGAGCGATGTGGTCGGGGCGATCGTGGTGCAGCGGCGCACGGAGAAAACCGCCGACATGATTCCACAGGTCGAATCGGCAATCGAAAAACTGAATCGCGACGGGAGTCTGCCGCCCGGAGTCAAAGTCGTTCCTTTTTATGACCGCTCCTCGCTGATCGCCCTGACCACGCACACGGTTCTGCACAACTTGATCTTCGGATGCCTGTTGGTCTTTCTGATCCAGTGGATTTTCCTCGGCAATCTGCGCAGCGCAGTAATCGTGGGATTAAACATTCCGTTCGCGCTTTTCTTTGCCACCATTCTGCTGGTGATTTTGGGAGAAAGCGCGAACCTGCTGTCGGTGGGCGCAGTGGATTTCGGAATCATCGTGGATTCGGCCGTCATTCTGGTCGAGAACATCTTCCGGAATTTTCAAAGAAACCAGGAAGAACGACAGGGGCTGCTGCAACGTTTGACGGAAGGCCATTGGGGGCCCGACCCGACGAGGCTCGCCCCAGAAGCTGTAACACCAGGCCACGGATGGACAGATCGTTTGCGGCTGATTCTAATCAGCGCACTACAGGTGGACAAGGCGGTCCTATTCTCGGCGCTCATCACCGTTGCCGGTTTCGTGCCGCTGTTCACCATGCAGGGTGTCGAGGGTCAGATCTTTGGTCCCATGGCGCGCACGTACGGTTACGCGCTGGCCGGGGCTTTAATTGCGACGTTCACTGTCACGCCTGTCATCACTTCCTTTCTTCTCCCTGAGCGAGTGAAAGAAACCGAAACGATCGTCGTGCGCTTCCTGCACCGCATCTACAATCCCGCGCTGCGCTTTTCGCTGAATCATCGCGCTCTGGTAGTAGGAATTGAACTTGCCATTTCTCTGGGAACCTTCTTCCTGATAGCTCTGCGGCTGGGCAGCGAGTTTCTCCCCCACTTGGAAGAGGGCAACTTTTGGATTCGCGCTTCCATGCCGACCACGCTCTCACTCGAAGACGGCGAGGCCGCTTCGAAAACAATGCGCGAGATTCTCCTGCGGCACTCCGAAGTCCTTACGGTGGTTTCGCAGCATGGCCGGCCCGACGACGGCAGCGATGCTTCGCCATTCTCGAATGTGGAATTGTTCGCGCCGCTGAAACCGTTTGACGAGTGGCCGCGCGGCTTGACAAAGGAGAAACTAACCGAGCAAGTGCAGGCGGAGTTCGACAACGAGTTGCCGGGAATCGTCTTCAATTTTTCCCAATACATTGAGGACAACATCGAGGAAGGGATCTCGGGGGTGAAAGGCGTCAATTCGGTCAAGATCGTCGGCCCCAACCTCGAAACGCTGACGCAGTTGGCCGAGAAAGTCCGCGATCAAATGAACGGGGTTCGCGGCATTACCGACCTTGGCATCTTCCCGGTATTGGGGCAGCCCAACCTGAACATCAAAGTAGATCGCGCCAAGGCCGCCCGCTATGGGCTCAATTCCGGAGATGTTAATTCAGTGATTCAAGCGGCGATGGGCGGAGCTGTGGCGACGTCAGTCCTGGAGGGTGACCGGCAGTTTGATCTGGTTGTCCGCTATACCCCCGCATACCGCGATACCATTGACAAAATCCGCAACATCAAAGTCGCCTATACAACCAGCAGCGGCGCCAACGCCTATATACCGTTGACCGAAATGGCCGCGATCACGCTGGATACAGGAGCGGCCTGGATTTATCACGAGAGCGTGCAGCGCTTCATCCCGGTCAAGTTCAGCGTCCGCGGGCGCGACCTCGGCGGCACGGTCGAGGAGGTGCAACAGCAAATCGCGAAGAACGTTCAACTTCCTTCTGGGTACCGGCTGGTTTGGGCGGGAGAGTTTGGTGACCTTCAGGAAGCCAAAAAGCGCCTGGAGATTATCGTGCCCATCAGCTTCATCCTGATCGCCGGGGCGCTCTACAGTTTGTTCAACAACTTTCGCGACAGCATTCTGGCGCTCGCGGGCATTCCTGACGCGGTGGTGGGCGGCATCCTCGCGCTCTATCTCTCAGGTCAGAATTTCAGCATCTCCGCCGCCATCGGTTTCGTTTCGCTTTTCGGCGTGTCGGTCATGGACGGCATTCTGATGATTACTTTCTACAACCATGAACGATCTCAGGGCCTGGCGCCGGTGGATGCGATGTACCGTGCCGCCTCAACCCGCATGCGCCCACTGCTGATGACATCACTCTCAGCCTGCATCGGCCTCTTTCCCGCAGCCATTTCTACCGGTATTGGCAGCCAGGTGCAGCGCCCGCTCGCCACAGTGATCGTGGGCGGCATGCTGCTCGGCCCGGTCATGCTGCTTCTCGCTGTGCCCGCTCTGCGAATGATATTTTTAGGCCGCGACGAGCACCCGCACCTGCAGTCAGAGGATTTACTATGAGGGTCGCGCGCCTTCTGTTTCTGACGGTGACTTGCGCCGCGTCGATGCGGGGGACGACTTATGCGGCCTCACCGCAGCACGCCTCTGACAAGAATCGCCCGCGCAGCCGTGCGGGCCTGACCGCGGCAAATCGTCCTAAGCAGCCTCCGACCAGCCGGAAACCTACCCTGCCTCGGAACGCAGCCGGCCTTCGTCAGCCCGCTTTGGCTAGATCTGGCGGCGCTGCAAAAGGAGGATTGATTCGGAACGAAACGACTAACCGTGGTCTGCCCGTTCGGCTGACAAGTGTTCGGCCCAGCGTGGCATCGCTCAAGTCGTCGCTCAACCCATTACC
>JBAVZU010000091.1:0-17226 GCA_049588915.1 Candidatus Sulfotelmatobacter sp. | reverse complement strand
GAACGAACCTTGATCCGCATGGCGTGAGACGGTGATGGCAAAGGAAAACTCGTAATCGCTTATAGAGGGTCCTGCTGACAGTTGAAGATACTGGAGTTCTTCTTTGGTCGGGTTGTAGAAGAAGCGAAAACGGAGAGCGAGATATTGTCCGCCGAACTCGGCGGGCAAAGGTGGAAAGGGATCCGAGGCGGTGATGCCGGCCCAAGCGGCGCGATCAAGAGGAATGTCGCCGGAAGTGGTTACCAGCTTCATGCCAGCAACTTTTCCATCTTTGGTGATCGCGAACTCGATGATTAAGTTTCCGTGTTTCATCTGCGCGGATTCCGGAATTGCGCTGTACCAGTTTCCGCGAACGTCGTGAAGAACGCGCTGCAGGTAGGGGCCGAAGTCCACGCCCATGGTATCGCTGAGGACTTCCAGGTTGCCCATCTGACGGCCATGCGCGCCGGTTCCCAAGCCAAAATTACCTCCATCCCCTTGCTGACCATCCCCGCGCCGAGCCGCCGCTGCGCGGGTGGCCTCTTCAATTGCAGAACCAGCGGACATTGACCCAGCGTATTTCCGGAATTCATTCGCGACGTTGGGCGTGGCAGGCGTCTGCAATTGAGCGATCTGCTGATTGGGCTGCTGCTGCGGAGGAGCCGGCGGCTGGTTTTGCGCCAAGCCCGCCGCGCCCTGCGGCGGAGGCTGCACTGCCTGAGGCGCTCTTGACCCGGGCGCTCCGGCCGGCGGCGTCGCTAGAATCTTGCGAAGTTCTTTTACGTCCAGTTCAGGATGGCGAGTCATCGCGATACGATTTTTATCGGAAGCGATGTTTGTGTTCGGTTTGCGTTGAAGCTTCTGCAGGTCTGGAGGAAGCTCGAGGAATGTAAGATCCTTGCCAGCCGTCACATTTTTCGAGGCGACGGCGGTGTGCCAAGGCAGGTATTTCTCGAAGACCTCGATCTTGGCAAGCAGAACGATGAGAAGTAAGTGGACGATGATCGAGATCCACGCAGCTTCACGGCGGCGGGCACGCGTGAGATCATCTTGCAATTGAATAAGCAGATGCGGGACGCGTGCATCGTCGTCAAGGTCGCGATAAGCCGTCTCCCATCCCTGAGCGTCGTAAAGCCCGAGTTGTTCCGGCTGGGGTTTCTCGGGAGGCGCTACCGGATCCTGGAATGGAATTTGAGTGATCGGCATGAACTAAGCTTGTCCGTTAGACACAGATTCGCTACTCTACGTTGCATCCATCCATAGATCGGCGTTCTTCGGATGTCGGATGTCCCCAACGAGCAGGCGCGGTCAAGCTAGCATTATTTTCGCATCTTTCAGGCAATCCTGCTCAGTGACAAATAGCGTGCGACCTTCGGGTGTAAACATTTGTAAATTGGCTCGATGAAGGAGCAGAGCGAAAGCTGTACAGGACAATCTCTGCGCCGAACCCGAGACAAGCACGAGAATTTTCCTCGGCTAGACTTTCGCCTTGGCAAGGCCGGTAAGGCCGGCCCGGCTTCCATGTTCCCCAATTGCAGCGACAATATCGAGCGCCAAGGCTAGCGCGCGGCGCCCATCCTCGAGCGAGACCAAGGGCGTGGCGTGCTGCTGCACGGCAAGAAGAAAGGATTTCAGTTCAGCGTGCAACGGTTCCTCGGAAGTCACCGGCGGTTTGCCAACGCCAATCTGCGGGTTAATGGTGGGAATGCTGGAAGCTGACACATCTTCGCCAACAGTGAAGACCAGCACTTCCTGCCGTCCATAGTCCAGCGAAACGTATTGCCGAGGCTGGAAGAAGCGCAATTTGCGAACGCGCTCGGTGGAAATGCGGCTGGCCGTGAAGTTGGCCACGCACCCGGATTCGAACTCCAGGCGCACATTCGCAATGTCAACCTTGCCGGAAAGAATGGGCAAGCCAACGGCACGGAGTTCCTTTACCGGGGAATCAGCAAACGAGAGCACAATGTCGAGATCGTGAATCATCAGGTCGAGCACCACATCGATGTCGAGCGATCGCGGGGTGAAGACGCTAAGGCGATGCACTTCAAAGAACATGGGCCGCGTGAGCAGCGGAATTGTGGCACGGACGACCGGATTGAAGCGCTCAAGATGCCCGGTTTGGCCGATGCGTTTGTGAGTCGCGGCGAGTTCAACCAACTCATTGGCCTGGGCCAGGGATGCGGCCAACGGTTTCTCGATGAGGACGTCAACCCCCGATTCCATCAGGGTACGGGCCACTTCAAGGTGGTGGATGGTCGGCGCGGCAACCGACGCCGCGCGCACCTCGCTGTGGGTAGTCAACATCTGTTCGACCGAACCGAAGGCGCGGCAACTAAACTCACGAGCGACCGCATCCGCCCGATCCAGATCGGGATCGACCACGCATACTAGCCGAACCGGGAACCCCTGTTGTTCAAGCTCGTGATAAACCCGGGCATGGTTGCGGCCAAAGACGCCCACTCCCACTACCGCCACGTAGATTGGATCGTTCGATTGCAGTGACAGACTCTCGCTTGGCTGGTTGCCTCAGAGAACAGAGAATTGTAAACGCAAAGGCGGTATGGTGATCGGGGAATTTCTAATCCGGGGATGACGAATGGCCATTGCCAAAGTCCTCCTATTTCCCAAGCTGCGCTTTCTTTAAGATGGCGATCTGACCCGCGTGGTAGAGCTCGTGTTGAGCAATGCCGTGCAGCATGAAGTAGAAGTTGTACTTCTTGCCGGGAACCCGGTCCCGAAGACGAGATTCGGGCAAGGCAGATACCATTTTCACCAGCATATCGTGTGTGCGTTTCGTTTGAGCCACGGCTCTACTCCACGCGGCTTCGGTGGGCTTGGGAACGATCGGGAAGTTCTCCACTCCCGTGGGTTGTGTCTTTTCTCCAAGCAGACGGCGGCATGCCGCTCGGTCCCATTCAGCAATATGCAGAACCAGCTGCCAGATGCTGTGAACATCGGGCAGCGGCTTCGCCGCGGCCGTGGAGGCGTCCACATCTTGCAAAAGCTCCAGCAGAGCGGGACCATGCCAGGCGTCGCCTTCGAAGGCGCGGCGTAGCTGATCGGCAAGCAGAGCGGATTCGGAGGATGCGGAGCTCATAAGCCTAACTTCGCCGATCGAGAAAGCATAAGTCAAGTTATGCATACACGGTATTCATGTATACTGTAGAGGTGGTTATTTCCTTCGGAGACAAAACCACGGAGGACATCTTCCACGGGCACTCCCCAAAAGCTGCTCGGCGAATCTCGCCGGCGCTCTGGACTCGAATCCAGGCTAAGCTGGATCTGCTAAACGCCAGCACGACGCTGGAGGACTTACGCGTGCCGCCTTCAAATCGACTGGAAAAACTAAAGGGCCGCTGGGAGGGCTTTTGCAGCGTGCGGGTGAATGATCAGTATCGTTTGGTGTTTCGCTTCGTGAGCGGGAACGCGACCGACGTGAGATGCACGGATTACCACTAACAGGAGAAACGAATGCTGCCAAACCATCGTATCGCTACTCATCCCGGACAAATTCTATTGCAGGAGTTCCTCGAGCCGATGGGCATGACCCAAGTTGAGCTAGCGAGATCGCTCGACATCCCTTTGAACCGGGTGAATGAGTTGGTGCGGGGAAAGCGAGGAGTCACCCCTGAGACGGCGCTACTTTTGTCCGGATATTTCAAGAACTCCCCCGAGTTCTGGATGAATTTGCAGACGGCACATGATCTCACCAGAACTTTGCAACGGATGCGGAAACGTCCTGCACCGGTATCGAGGAAGTTGCACCGCTCTGCGGGAGCGGACTAATTCGTCTGTTTTTGAGGGTTTTTCGAAACTATATCGGATCAGCCACAAGGGCGATTGCCGCCGCATTTGCAGCATCGATGATTTTTTCTCCATCGAGAAGCAGACACTTCTGAGAGTCGAGAGCCAGGCAGGTGGCGCCCGCTGCCTGCATCACTTGAATTGTCTTCAGGCCGATCACGGGAACATCGAAGCGCATGTCCTGATTCGGCTTGGCAATTTTTACGACCGTGAGGTCGCGTTGAAGCGTGGAAGCATCACCCCGCAGCGAGCGCAGGATCTGCCCGGCACGCTCGATAGTTGCGTCGGTGCCCTCCATCGCTTCCACGGCTATGCAAGCGGATTCGGCGATTACCACGGTTTGTCCAATATCATGCTGGGCAAGCGTTTGGGCCACGCCGCGGCCATAGTTGATGTTCTTGCGTTCCTGCTCGGTAGGTGTGCGCCGCGTGAGCACTCCAGACTTAGCCAACAGCGGTTCGAGCAGCCAGGTGGAGTTCTCGAGCGTAATGCCTTCCTCGGCAAGAACCTTCGCCACGGCGCCGAGAAGACTGTCTGTGTTGCGGGTGGTAAGAGAGAGAAGAATCTTGGCAAGACGCCAGTCCGGCCGGATGGCGGAGAAAATCTGCTTGTGCTTCACCTGACCGGCCATAATGGCGCGGCGCACGCCTTCGCGCTGAAAAGTTTCGATCAGCTCCGAAAGCTCGCCCAGCGACAGCCAGTGAACCGAAGCGGCTCCGTGCGACTCGATCTCAGGAAAAGCCTCCTCCTTGATCGCGACCACGACAACTTCATATCCCGCCGCCCGCGCCGCGTCGAGCACAAGAAACGGAAACTTACCGTTGCCAGCGATAAGGCCGAGTTTTTCCTTCGCGGACGCCATTAGCTGGATTCTCGGAACAGGCGGGAAAGCAGGCCGCCGCCCGCGGCTAGAGGTTTCAAGACCTCAAACCGGCGGTCGAGTATCCTATCGTGCTTGAATCCCACAATCGCTTCGGAGAGTTCGAGCGGCACGTCAAATAAGTAATCCACTTCGCGAGCGCCTTCGTCTTCCCGTTGCTGTGCTGCTAGCAAACGCTCTTTGACAGCGAGATACTGCCGAGGAAGTGAGCCTTGCTCCTTCAGATGGCGGTGGCTGGATCCCGATGCGTGCGTAACTCTCCAGATGAGTTTTCCGTTCTTCCACGCCTCCGCGGAGCTAAACATCACGTGCTCTTCGATTGCGGCCGCAACAACGTTGGCTGCCGCCGACACCCGCTGAAGAGTGTGCTCGCGGACGAACTTGTGCCCGTACTCGTTGATGACCACGACATACCATCCGTTGTCGAGACGCACACCGCAGAACATGCTCTCGGGCACTTCCTCGAATCTCCCGGACGGCGAAAGACCCAACAGCTCAGCAGCTTGTGCGTCGGTCCTGCCCCGAAATGCGATCCAGGAAATTGCGTAGCCCATGGCTCAGTTCGCTCCGCCTTCCACACTACTTAATAATTCCGCGTTCAGAAGCTTCAATAAACCGAATCAGCATCTCCACATCCTCGCCGCGATCCACCTCGCCCTTCAGTTTCTCCAGCGCCTGCGAAGTGTTCAGCTTCGACGCCAGCAGAGTTTTGTAAGCATGGTGAATCCTGCGGATGCGCTCTTTGGAAAAGCCGCGGCGCTCCAGGCCAACTTTGTTCATCCCATACGCGTGCGTGTCGCGCGCAGCGGAGGTCATGGAAAAGGGCAAGACATCCTGTGTGATCGTAGTACCGCCGCCGATGTAAGAGTGAGCGCCGATGCGAACGAATTGATGTACCGGGCAAAGCGCCCCGACCACCGCCCATTCTTCCACAGTCACATGGCCGCCGAGCGTCGCGCCATTCACCAGCATGCAGTGGTCGCCGATCACGCTATCGTGCCCGATGTGCGCGTAAGCCATAATCAAAGTGTGGCTACCCACTTTTGTGAGACCGCTGCCTTTCACGGTGCCGCGGCTGATCGTGACGCCCTCACGAATCTCGTTGTGGTCGCCGATCTCCAGCCGCGTCGGCTCGCCGCGGTAGGTAGTGTCCTGAGGCGCCATACCGATGGCACTAAACGGGAAAAAAGCGTTGTCGGTTCCGATTTTTGTCGGCCCTTCGATGGCTACGTGCGAGATCAGACGACAGTTCTCCCCGAGCTCGACCTCGGGACCAATCACGCAGTAAGGACCAATCGTGCAGGAACTTGGGACTTCGGCTCGCGAATCGATGATTGCGGTGGAATGGATCGCGGCGGAGTGAACGTTCATGATTGATTTATCGAATCATCTGGAGAGAGATCCACTACCTGGCCGCAGATCATTCCGCCGTACCTTCGGCACCGTTGCCTCGGCCCCGCGAACTATCGATGAGCTGACAAGAAACCGTTGCTTCCGCAACACGCTTCCCTGCCACCAATGCGACCCCATGCATTTTCGCGGCGATCATGCGCGGGATGGCGCGCCAGCCCTTCACTTCGACCTCGATACGAAGCTGATCGCCAGGGCTGACGGGCCGGCGAAACTTGGCGCGGTCGATGCCAGTAAAGACCATTACTTTGCCGCTGCGATCGTCAACTTCGGTGAGCAGCAAAGCCCCGCCGGCCTGCGCAATGGCCTCCACGATGAGTACGCCGGGCATGATCGGCAAGCCTGGGAAATGGCCATTGAAAAAGGGCTCATTAATGGTGACGTTTTTTATCGCGACGATGCTTTCCTTGCGTTTTAGCTCGAGCACGCGGTCGATGAGGAGCAAAGGATAACGGTGAGGTAAGATTTTGAGGATCTCGTGAATATCGAGCGCCGTCTTTGGCGCAGGCACGTCATCGGAAGGCGTAGTCTCAATCATGGATTCGTCCCAAGCGGCCTGAAGATTATACTGTACCGCGTTCGACTGCCGACGGAGCCATAAACTCCCGCGGCGAAAGGAAAGTGTGCCCGGAAAGAAAACAGATCCGACTTCAGCCACCCCGCACAACAATGGACCAGACCGGCTGCGCTATTTCGAAGGGCGTCTGGACCGGATGGTGGAGACGATCAGCGAACTCGTGGAAATCGAATCCCCCAGCGACAATAAGCAGGCCGTCGATGGCATCGCGGAATTCACGGCCGCGAAATTCGAAGCTCTCGGGGGCCGTGCGAAACTCCACCCCAGCAGCGATTTTGGCGACAGCTTGCAGATCGATTTCAGCGGAAGGGATGCTGGATCAGCAAATCGCAAGCCGATTTTGCTGCTGGGACACTATGACACGGTTTATCCGCTAGGCAGTTTGGCGGGCATGCCGTGCAAGATCGAAAAAGGGCGTCTGCTTGGGCCCGGGGTGCTCGACATGAAATCGGGTATCGCGCTCATGCTCTACGCCACCGAAGCGCTGCAAGCCTGGCACGGCGGGCTGCCGAGGCCAGTTACTGTTTTTCTGGTTTCTGATGAAGAAGTCGGGAGCCGCTCATCACGAAAGATCACTGAGGCGCTGGCGAAGCAGTCTGCCGGAGTGCTGGTTCTGGAGCCCGCCGCAGGTCTTAGAGGCGCGGTCAAGACTGCGCGCAAGGGCGTTGGAGAGTACACGCTGCGGGTGAAAGGCGTTGCCGCGCATGCTGGACTCGATCCTGGAAAAGGGCATAGTGCGATTCTTGAGCTGGCGCGTCAAATTGCAGTCATCTCCAAGTTGAACGATTTGCGAAAGGGCTTATCCGTGAATACCGGTGTGATCGCGGGCGGAACGCGCACGAACGTGATTGCGGCCGAGGCGACTGCGGAAATCGATGTGCGTATAAAAAGCGGGAAGCAGGCAACGGGAATCGACCGCAAGCTGCGCTCCTTAAAACCTTTTGATAAACATTGCAAGCTCGAAATCACAGGCGGCATCAACCGTCTGCCGATGGAGCGAACCGCGGGAGTAGCAGCACTTTACAAGCGGGCTCAGGAGATTGCCAGCCAAGTGGACTGGAAGCTGGAAGAAGCTGCCGTGGGCGGTGGCTCGGACGGAAATTTTACTGCCGGCATGGGCATCCCCACGCTCGACGGCATGGGCGGCGTGGGCGAGGGCGCGCACGCGCTGCACGAATTCATCGTGATTTCCGAGTTGCCGCGAAGGGCACTATTGCTTGCCGGTATGATCGAGAGCGTTTAGCACTCTTTGACTCTAAGGGAATGGTAGCCTAGACTTTTATCAGCGGCCCGGACAGGCCGGCGTGGTTTTGCTCAGGAGCGTCCGGTGGTCCGGTATGGAGGATTTATGGGTGAGTTTTCGCCCTTGCATTGGCTGTTAGTGATAGCGATCGCACTTCTGCTTTTTGGGACCACCAAGTTTGCCGCGCTTGGCAAAGGTCTGGGCGAAGGCATTCGTAATTTCAAGTCAGCCATGAAAGAGCCAGACGCGGAAAAGAAAGAGAAGAAGGAAGAAGAAGTAGAAAAAAAGTCTTGACCCGATGGAGTGCGGTTTTTGACTGCCCGCCTTGGATTTGCCTATCTTGACTGACCTGACTTAGATCGACCTGACTTAGACCGGCCCGCCTTTCCTGAAGTCAGCTTACATTCAAATAAGTCCTTGCTCTTTCAGCATCCTGTAGACCATAGCTACTGGCAAGCCTACCACATTCGAATAGTCGCCTTCGATGCGCAGAATCCAGCGTGAGGCAATGCCTTGAATCCCGTAGGCGCCTGCCTTGTCCATTGGTTCGCCGCTGGCGACGTATACGCGGATCTCCTCGTCGGAAAGCGCACACATTGTAACTAGAGTGGAAGCGGAAGAGGTTCGCACTTCTCGGTTCTCAGAGGCCGGCATTGACTGGCCTCTCTTCGCGCATGGACCGATCAGGCAAACGCCGGTGATTACCGCGTGCGTGCGCCCCGACAACAAACTCAACATCCGAATGGCATCGTCTGCGTCGAAAGGTTTACCGAGGATGATGTCATCGATAACGACGATCGTGTCCGCGCCGAGGACGAAATTCTGGGGCTCTCGCTGAGAAACCTTCAACGCTTTTTCCCGCGCCAGCCGCTCGGCGCACCGTTGCGGAGACTCGCCTGCAGCGGGAGTTTCATCGATGTCGGCGGGCTCGACGGTGAAAGGAATTCCAGCATTGCGCAGCAACTCCTGGCGGCGCGGCGAGGCGGAAGCAAGCACGAGCATGCGATCTGAATTCTAATTGAAGAAGCTCTGAGTACCGAGGACCGGATCCCGAGCGAGATTCAAGACTTGCCAGCGACGCGAACCTTCGAAACTCGATACTAGGTATTAGATACTCGGCGCTATCTGCTTCCCACTACGCCGCGCACGGATTCAATCAGTTTTGCGGAATCGTAGCCAATACCATCCTTGAAAACCATTTCCACGTTTTCGATGTCCTCGATCCGCTTCGAGGGATCTCCCTTGATCACGACCAAGTCCGCCTGCTTGCCGGGGGCGATCGTGCCAATGTGGTCCAATTCGCCGAGAAATTGAGCGCCGTTGGCGGATGCGATATGGATCGCTTCCAGCGGCGTAAATCCTTCCTCGACCAGCAATTCCACTTCGCGCTGATCGCCGAAGCCTGCAACGATTCCTCCCATCCCGGTGGGATCGAGTCCCGCAAGAAGCAGGCCTCCGGCCTTGGCGAACGCGAACTCGAATTCCATTTCTTTTTTGAAAGCCGCAGGGGTAGGCGAGACATCCGCTTTATAGCGCTTACGGATAGTGGCTTCATCGGCGGCCATCAGCTTGTTTGTGAGCACGGCACTGCGCGCGTCCGGAGTTAGAGTCTCAAGAACGCGCGTTTGCATGGTAGGCCGTCCTGGCACGAACATCTCGAACACCGGCAACGTGGAAGTGATCGCCACGTGATGCTGCACCAGGTCCAGGATCATTTCATGCACTGGGCCGGACTCCACATCAAGCTTGCCGTAGCGCGCCCATTGGTCAGGGATTTCCGGACACTGGTCGGGTTTCTTTTCGGGGAAAAATTCTGTGTCCACCAGGAGGCCGTGTTCCAGATCGTCGATACCCAGCGCCGCCGCTTCGCGAAAACCAATAGAGCAGAGATGACCAGTAACCTTTGCGCCCCGGCTGTGCGCGGTTTTTATGGCCGCCGCGAGCTCATCACGGGTGAGGAAATTGTAGGCTTTGAAACTGTCCACACCTTCATCCAGCCAGTAGTTCACGGTTTTGGTGGCGTCCTCGGGGCTGGTGAGTTGGTGCATCTGCAAAGCCCAACTGCCCAGCCCTTCGAGATAAGGTCCGGTAACGTGGATCTTCGGACCGGGCGTTTCGCCTTTATCAATTTTCTTCTTGAGTTCAAGATCGGTGTAGGGCTCAAGCGCACCCGTTGTACGGATCGTGGTCACTCCGCCAGCTAGGTACAAACGTGGAAAGCTGAACGCCATCTCGCCGAAAATGCCGTTGCCCATGGGATAGAACATGTGGTCGTGCATGCCGACCAGGCCGGGGATCACACTGTAGCCGTGGAGGTCGAGCACTTGGGCATCTTTAGGGATAGTGTCGGACGGAGCGTCGGAAGCAGACTCGATCTTTCCCTTGGAGATGACGAGTGTCTGGTCCTCGCGCGCAGGCTCGCCGGTCCCATCGATTACGCGGACATGAGTCAGGACAACGACGGGAGCGTCCACCTTCACGAAGGCACGCACCTGTGGCGAGAGAGTCTGAGCCACGAGTGGGACCGAGCAAGTAACCGTCATGAAAATGGAGAGCAAGTTGCGCATAGTTCTTCCTTCGTTGATTAACCGTTGAGGATTCTACCGAAGAAAACAAAAGTCAGTACAGAAACTTACTACGGATACTTAGAGAGGCATGTTTCCGGAAAGCGGCGGCCACGCGCGCCGAGAACTGAGAACGCTCGCCGCCTGCTAAAATCAAAGGTTAGCCTTCATTATGGACGCCGCTTTCCTCCGCAACTTTGCCATCATCGCGCATATCGACCACGGTAAATCCACGCTGGCAGACCGCCTGCTGGAGCTGACCGGATCACTGACAGCGCGGGAGATGCAGGCGCAGGTGCTCGACTCTATGGATCTGGAGCGCGAGCGCGGCATCACCATCAAGGCCCACGCCGTACGCATGATGTATACGGCGCAGGACGGGCAAACCTATCAACTCAATCTAATTGACACGCCGGGCCACGTTGATTTCTCCTACGAGGTCTCTCGATCATTGGCCTCATGCGAAGGCGCGCTCCTCATCGTCGATGCTTCGCAAGGAGTCGAGGCGCAGACGCTCGCCAACTCGTACTTGGCGATCAATCATGGGCTCGAAATCATTCCGGTCATCAACAAGATCGATCTCCAGAGCGCAGACATTCCGCGTACAAAGGAAATGATTGAAAGCGCGGTCGGGCTTGACGCTTCCGATGCCGTGCTGATCAGCGCGAAGACGGGCCAGGGCGTGCCTGACGTGCTGGAAGCGATTGTGAAGCGCATCCCTCCGCCGAAAGGAAATCCTGACAACCGGCTGCAGGCTCTGATTTTCGACTCCTGGTTTGACCCGTACCGCGGCGTGGTCGTGCTGACGCGCGTCTTTCAAGGAACACTGCGCAAGGGTCAAAGAATCCGCCTGTGGTCAAATGGGACGACCTTCGACGCGGAAACTCTCGGCGTGCTCACGCCCAAGCCAGCGGAGATTGATGAACTGAAAGCGGGCGAGGTCGGGTTTCTTATCGCGAATATCAAGAATGTCGCTGACACAAAAATTGGCGACACGATTACGGATGACGCTAATCCCGCGTTCGAAGCCCTCCCCGGCTTCGAAGAAATCAAGCCCATGGTATTCGCCGGACTCTATACCGTGGACGCGCACGAGCACACGCGGCTGCGCGAAGCGTTGGAGAAATTACGGCTGAACGATTCCTCGTTTTTCTTCGAGCCGGAAAGTTCGGTGGCACTAGGATTCGGCTTCCGCTGCGGATTTCTCGGTCTGCTGCATATGGAGATCATCCAGGAGCGCCTGGAGCGCGAGTTCGCGCTCGAGCTTATTACGACCGCGCCCGGCGTGCGTTACAAAATTACGAAGACGGACGGCGCGTTGATCGAAGTGGATAATCCTTCGCGCTGGCCCGATCCCAGCGAGATCGCGAAAGTCGAAGAGCCCGTGATTCTGGCGACGATTTTGACCAACGAAGAGTACGTCGGCGGGATTCTGAAGCTGGTGGAAGACAAGCGCGGCAAACAGAAAACCTTTGAGTATGTCAGTTCGTCCCGCGTGATGTTGCACTATGAGTTACCGCTGAATGAGATCGTGCTGGATTTTTATGATCGCCTGAAGTCGGTGTCGCGCGGCTACGCTTCGCTTGACTACCACCTTGCCGACTATTGGGATTCGCCGATGGTGAAGCTTGACATCCTGGTGGCCGGGGAACCGGTGGATGCACTCTCCATCATTGTGCATCGCGACTTCGCTTACGAGCGGGGCAAAGCACTGGTTTCGAAAATGCGACAGTTGATTCCGCGCCAGATGTTTGAGGTTGCAATTCAGGCCTCTATCGGATCGAAAATTATCGCTCGCGAGACCGTTTCGGCCATTCGAAAAAACGTCATCGCTAAGTGCTATGGCGGCGATATTTCGCGTAAACGTAAGCTGCTGGAGAAACAGAAGGAAGGGAAAAAGCGAATGAAGCGCATCGGTCGCGTCGATATCCCCCAGGAGGCTTTTCTGGCGGTTTTGAAGGTGGGCGAGGACAGCGACTGAGCCGTTTCGCATGCCGACGGTTGCAATTTCACTTCGTTAGAGGCTCGGTTTTCAAATCTTGACAATTTGTGGATTGTTTGAAATGCGGAAGAGGCATTACCGGAAATGTGCAAAACTCCAAAATGGCTCCAAACGCTTCCTAAATTCGGAGCCAGGATGTTAATGCGCGGTTAATTGTATAACTGGTTACTATTCAGGGCTTTAAAGACGGCAAACTTAGAAAGCCAGATCCAAAGATTTGCTTTGGCCCACTGAAGTTCTTGCGGTCCTCCATCAATTCCACAAGCTTTTCCACAGAGGGTAGAGCCGCGAAAATCTTGCAGGATAAGGTACTTACCTGGTCCAACTCCGGTGTTTGCTGTATTCGCGATCTCTACTCAGAAATGCTGGTGCCGCTATTCTCGTTGATTTTCGCCACCTCCTAATTGCAGCAAGAAGTACGCCATGCGAGGCTGCGACGACCCCGGTTTAGAAGTTATAGTTACTGGGCCGTACTGCCAACGAGGAGAGATATTGTCTATGACCACTCGATCTTTTTCCCTGGCTGCTTTTTTTCCAGCCGCTCTTTTCCTAATCGCTGGGTGGGCGACAGCGCCCAAGCTCCTCGCGCAGACAGAAAGTCGTCCGAGAGTTCGCGACATAGGAGTGCAAATCGGAGTGTTGTCTCCGGGTCCGCTGAATGCCATCACCGATGTTGCCGGAGTCAAGGTCGGACAGACGACCTTGATTCGCGGCGACAACATTCGAACCGGAGTTACCGCGATCCTGCCGCATGAAGGAAATCTCTACAAGGAAAGAGTTCCCGGGGCGGTTTTCTTAGGCAATGCCTACGGAAAGCTGGCCGGCTCGACGCAGGTCAATGAGATGGGAGAGATCGAAACGCCAATATTGCTGACGGCTACAGACTCGGTACCCAGAGTAGCAGATGCGGTCATCAGCTACACCTTCAACCTCAAAGGAAATGAAAATGTATTGTCGGTGAATCCATTGGTGGGCGAGACGAACGATGGGTGGTTAAGCGATATTCGCTTACGCCCGATCACATCCCCGGACGTTTTTAGCGCAATCGACAACGCAACTGGAGGGGAAGTGGAAGAAGGCGCCGTGGGCGCAGGGACAGGCACAGTCGCTTTTGGATGGAAAGGAGGAATCGGGACATCGTCGCGGCGACTGCCTACGTCGCTGGGCGGCTACACGGTTGGAGTGCTGGTCCAGACAAATTTTGGTGGAAATCTGATCGTTGCGGGTGTGCCGATTGGAAACGAACTTGGAGAGTTTTATCCGAAGGTTTCTTCCAGCATAAGTAAGGCACCAGCCGCTACCGCAGTTCCACAGACGGTTGATGGCTCTTGCATGATAGTGGTAGCGACCGATGCTCCGCTTGACCACCGCAATTTGAGCAGGCTCGCGGCACGGGCAATGCTGGGCCTGGCGCGAACGGGGTCCAGCGAAAGTAATGGCAGCGGGGACTACGTCATCGCGTTTTCGAGTTCTCCCGACGTGAGAATCGAAAGTGGTGAGCCGTTATACCGGCCGAAAGAGTTATTGAGCAATGAGAGCATGTCTCCGCTGTTTGAAGCTGTGATTGAGGCCACGGAAGAGGCGATTGATAACTCGTTGTTTCGCGCGCATGATGTTACGGGAAATGGGCATACCGTTAAGGCCTTGCCTCTTCACGAATCGGTTGACCTTCTGAAAAAACATTACGCGATTCCGTCAAAATAGCGCCATTTATGAGCGTGCTTACCGACCGATTCCTCATTTTGGAAGAGGATCGATCTCAGATCCAAGAACTCGTTTCTCCAAATCTTCGCCTCAGCCTATACTCGTGCTCATGACCCCGGATAACGATCTGCTGACGCCGCTCCGGAGATATTGGGGATATAGTGCCTTTCGTCCGCTGCAGGAGCAGATCGTGCGGAGCCTGCTGGCGGGGCACGACACATGTGTCGTCATGCCAACAGGGGGCGGTAAATCACTGTGCTATCAATTGCCGGCGGTGGTGTCAGAAGGGACCGCAGTGGTGATTTCTCCGCTGATCGCGTTGATGCAGGACCAGGCCGCGCAACTGGCGCAGATGGGGATTCCAGCCGCGGTGCTCAACAGCACCCTTAACGAAGCCGAGCAGACTAAAGTTATGTCGAGGGCGCGCGATGGGGCTTACCGACTGCTCTATGTGTCGCCGGAGAGAGTGGCACGGGGCGACACCATAGGCTGGATGCAACAGGTGCCGGTGACGTTTTTTGCCATCGATGAGGCGCATTGCATCTCGGAGTGGGGACATGAGTTTCGTCCTGAATATCGGCACTTGAATCGGTTGCGGACGAAGTTTCCCGATCGTCCGATTGCGGCATTTACGGCTAGCGCGACGCGGCACGTCCGCCACGATATTCTCGCGCAATTGCAATTGCGCAATCCCGACAAATATATTGCCAGCTTTTACCGCCCAAACCTGCGGTACTTGGTGCGCGAGTGCGAAGGACTGGAGCAGATGGAAATGCTGGTGAAGGCGCTGCACAGCTACGCGGGCTGCAATGTGATTGTTTATTCTCCTACGATTAATCGGGTGGAAGAGACGGTGGATTTTCTGGAAGATCACGACATTGCGGCAGTGGGTTATCACGGGAAGATGGGAAACGAGGAGCGGAGGCGCAGCCAGGAGCGGTGGATGTCCGATGAAGTACGAGTGCTGGTCGGAACCATCGCCTTCGGGTTGGGAATCAACAAAGCGGCGGTGCGGGCGGTGATTCATTTGTCGCTGCCGAAGTCGATTGAGCAGTACTACCAGGAGGCCGGACGAGCGGGACGCGATGGCGCGAGCGCCGATTGTGTTCTGCTGTGGCAGAGAAAAGATGCGGGGCTGCTGGGATTTTTTGCCAATCAAATTACCGACTCGGAGGAGCGCACTAGGGCGTGGGAGCGTTATCGCATTATTCGGGAGTTTGTGGAGTCGAAGCAATGCCGGCATCGGCAGATTTGTACACACTTCGGAGAGATTCCGAAGTGGGAGGCTTGCGACGCCTGCGACGTCTGCGGCAGCGTTGCCGAGTGGATGGTGAAGTCCGCGCCCGCAGGAAAGAGTTCGGGGGTAGGTCGAAAGCGCGCGGCGCAGCAGCCGGTTGTCGGTCCGGCTTTGGGCTCGGAAGCCGAGGCATTGCGCGAATACCTGCGAGAGTGGCGGCGTGCGATGGCGAAAGAAAGGACTGTTCCCGCATACATCGTGCTGCATGATTCTTCTCTGGAGGAGATTTGCCGGCGGCAGCCTAAGTTTTTCGCAGAACTTCTGGAGATTCCGGGGATCGGCGAACGCAAGGCGGAGCTTTATGGACAGGAGATTCTGAATGCGCTGGAAAAATTCCGGCAGGGAGAGCGCGCGTCGGGCACCGAGAACAAGGCCAAGCCAGCGGATGAAACTCTCCGTTTGTTAGGGGAGGGCCGGACGCTGGAGGAGATAGCACAGATTCGAGGACGGCAAATATCAACGGTGGTTAGCGCGATTGCGAATCTGGTAGAGACGGGGCAGGCGGAGTTTCGGTCTGATTGGGTGAGCAAAGAGAAGCAGTCGATCATTGCAGCTGCATGCGGGAAAGTACGGATGGATCGACTCAAGGCTTTAAAAGATATTCTGCCCCCGGAGATTAGTTATAACGAGATCAAGCTCGTGGTGGGTAAGGTGCGGCGTGAGGAAATGTTGAGGAAGGCAGTTGAGGCGTAGCTCAAGACTGGGATCAATGCCCGAAAGCACATAGACTGTTGCGGAGAATCCTTAATTCTTGTCTAGAATGAAATCGTATTCGGCTGGGCTCCTCAACGAATCGTGGACGGTAACCGGGACCTCGCTGAATATAGTGCCATCACCATGAAATCCGATGACGATAGGCTGGTCCGGCTGATTGCTTTGTTCAAGCTGCTGAAGTCGGCGCTGCTAATCGCGGTCGGAATGGGCGCTCTCCATTTGCTCCACAAGGATGTGGCCAGCGTAATGGAAAATCTGGTCACGACGTTTGGCCTAGATCCGGGCAACCGGTACGTTGATAAGGCGCTTCAGAAGTCCGCCAACCTCACTCCACAACAAATAAAAAGTTTTGGAGTCGTCAGCTTTATTTACGCGGGACTGTTTCTAACCGAGGGGATCGGCCTTTGGATGGTGAAACGCTGGGCTGAGTGGTTCAGCGTAATCATCACGACTTCCTTAATTCCCGTCGAGGCTTATGAGATCTATCGCCATCCAAGTGCGATCAAGTGCCTGGTACTCATTTTGAATATTACCGTGGTGGGATACCTTCTTTATCGAATTCGCAACGAACACCCAAAAGGAAAGCCTTAATCTGCATTTCTGCGGGCCAAACCGGCAGGGCCAATTCATCCGCAAAAGTGCCTACTTGACGCTGGCGACTTGCTTCGCGGCGTCCTGACCCGAGCGGACGCAATCCGGCACTCCGATGCCGCGGTAGCCGTTGCCGGCCAGAGCGAGCGCGGGAAGTTGCTGGCGCAGGCGCTCGATGCGGTCGAGGCGTTCGATGTGTCCAACGCCATACTGCGCCATCGCCGATTTCCATTTATAGACGCGGGCAAACAGCGGCGCGGCGCAAATACCGATAATTTGCTGCAGTTCGTTGCGGACGATGGCGATGATTGCGTCGTCGGAAAGCTCCCAGATGTTTTCCGCGTTCGATCCGGCGAAGAAGCAGCGCAACAAAGCACGATCATCGGGAGCGCGATGAGGGAACTTGTTGTGGACGAAAGTCGCTGCCAACAAGCGTTTGCCTTCGCTGCGCGGTTCGAGGA
>JBAVZU010000090.1:0-10527 GCA_049588915.1 Candidatus Sulfotelmatobacter sp. | reverse complement strand
ATGCTACACCATATGTAGCAATACCGACCTTCAGTTTGCCCAACTGGAAAAGCTTGTCCGCATCCAAGAATACCTTGGAAATCGTCCCTGTGCCGCTAAACATGGTGATAGCACTATCGACTGCCATTACCACGCCATCAGACAGGTTTAAGGCAACACAAATGCTCATTGCCCCGGCATCATATCACCGGATCGTTACGAAAAGTTTAGAATTGGGGGCCGTTTCGAGGAATACAGAGCAATCCGTAGCCCATCGGAAGGAGCCAGCAACGCACTATTAGGACACTACCGGTTGTTCGATACTGTCTTATTTTCGAGTTTTAAGCCACCGCCCAGCGCTTCTCTGCAACATTTCGGCTGGCGATCGAATCGTGACTAATAGAAACGGAAACCTAATTCGAGACATCTAACGAAAATCGCGAGAACAAGGAGAACGTATATGGCTGATCTAAGGCTGGGATTACTGGCGCGAGTCGAGGCGAAGCCAGGCAAGGAGGCAGAGGTGGAAAGTTTTCTGCGCAGCGCGTTATCGATTGTGGAGCAAGAGCCCGAAACGCTGGAGTGGTTTGCTCTTAAGCTGGGTCCATCCACCTTCGGCATCTTCGACGTGTTTAAGGACGAGGCAGGAAGACAGGCCCATCTTAATGGGCGAGTAGCGGCGGGGCTAATGGCCAACGCATCGACTCTTCTGGCAAAGGCACCGGTAATTGAGAAGTGTGAGGTGCTGGAAGTAAAACCGCTAAGAAAATAAAATGCTTATCGTTTTGATGCAAAGTTTTGTCCCAACCCTTCGGGGAGTGGCTGGCAACTAATAAGTGAACGCCAAACATAATCCCGCAGCGGCGCCTTACATGCGCTCTGCAAAAATGAAGGAGTCAAGATGGCAGACGAGGATAAGAACCGGCAGCAGAGCGGCCAGTACGGCCAGGGAAGTCAACAGAGCGGTCAACAGGGTCAGCACGGACAAGGTCAGAAGAGCGGCCAGTCAGGACAGTCCGGGCAAAGCGAACGCTCCGGCCAGCCCGGTCAGACGGGTCAATCCGGGCAGCAGCAGAAGGGGAATGTAGATCCCAACCGCAAGAATCCTTCTCAGGATGAAGCACAAGAAGAGCAGGATCGGCAACGCCGCGCCTCCTAGGCATACCCGAGAGGCGGTAGTTTTGGGCGGTAAGTTTAAGGGCCCTGGCCGATCGGCTGGGGCCTCTTTACGTTCTACTTGTCGTCATCACTTGCCGTCCGTGCTTGTTTTCGTTCTCACCGTACCTCTCTCGTCTGCCCCTGATAAGTGCTTCGGGGATTGCAGCGAATTGTTTACAATAGAAAATTCGTTCACCTCCGCCGGGGAAATCCCTGGGTGGAGACGAATGCGCTTTGGAACAGCCCAACCCCAAACTCGACAACTCCTGCCGCGTTTCGCCAACTGTATATTGGCGGGTAGAAGGAAGTTTGCTGGACCTAACGGTGGTGCAGCCGGTGGCATTTTTTACCTGGAATGCTCAGACTTTTTCCGAGCGCTTCCGGCGCCGCGGGCTGATCTTCGTGATGGCAGCCCTGCGTCCCTTTCTTTATTCGACGAACCGAAAATTCGCCACGCGAGCGGTACATACCGCGCTGCGCGGGGTGACGCGTGACCGCCTGGATCTTCTGGGCGAGGAATATTTCCAATACAAATTAAAGCCGCAGTTGAAGGGACGAGGCGTGGAACGCGTACAGGAACTGGTGCGCGGCGGGGCCGATGTAGTGCTGGTGAGCCAGGCCCTGGAGCATGTAATGAAGCCCTTGGCGCAGCACCTTAGGGTAAAGCGCATCGTAGCGAATCGCTTGGAGTTTCGCGATGGCGTGGCTACGGGACGGCTTCTGGAGCCGGTTATCCGGCCGCGCGGGGTGTTTGCCAGAATCCGGGAACAGAGCCCGGATGGGCGAAGGGCGCCGAAGACCCTGGCGCGGCATCTCGATATAACGCTCGAACAATTGCGAGCGGCGACGACTGGGTCTGGGCGGGAGCCAGTTTGCCGGGAGCGCCCCATTGTGCATTTCGAGGGGCGGAAGCAAGAGAAGGATTTTTCCGTCAGGCGGGCGCTGGCGGGCAAGCACGTGATGCTGATTGGCGTGACCGGATTTATTGGGAAGGTTTGGCTGGCGAATCTTTTGACCGAAGTGCCAAAGTTGGGGCGAATTTATTTGCTGATCCGCCGGCAGAAGTCGAATCCAGCAAAGCGTCGATTCGAAAAGATTGTGGAAGAGTCCCCGGTATTTGATCCTCTGTTTGACCTCTATGGAGCCGGACTTGGGGAGTATCTAAGACAGAAGGTGGAGGTGGTTGAGGGTGACGTTACCCGGGAAGGAATGGGGCTGGAAGCGGAAGTCGCGCGGCGGCTGCAGAAGAATCTGGATCTGATTGTAAATAGCTCGGGCTTGACGGACTTCAACCCGGATCTGCGGGATGCGCTGGCCACCAATACGGACGCCGCGATGAATATTCTGGAGTTTCTGCGCGGAACGGATCACGCGGGATTGCTGCATCTCTCCACCTGTTACGTGGCGGGAGAGCGAGATGGGCGAGTAGCCGAGAAACTGATACCGAATTACACGCCGCGGAACGTGGCAAACTTTGATGCGGAACGAGAGTGGCGGTCGCTACAAGACGTGATCGCCAAGGCGGAGGCGCAGGCCGAAGGCGCAGAAGTGACGGCCGGGCTCAGGTCGCAGTCGCTGGCGAAAGAGCATGCCTCAAAAGGGCTGCAAGGCGCGGCTCTGGATAACCAGATTCGCAAAAACCGGATTCGCTGGCTGAAGACGCATTTGACCGAGGCCGGAACGCGCCGGGCCAAGGAGTTGGGTTGGCCGAATACCTATACTCTGACGAAAAGTTTGGCGGAGTCGCTGATTGTGAAGTATGGCCAAGGGTTGCCCATTGCGGTGGTGCGTCCGGCGATCGTGGAGACTTCGGTAGCCAAGCCGTTTCAAGGATGGAATGAAGGGATCAACACCTCGGCATCGCTCTCGTATTTGTTGGGAACGTATTTTCGGCAGCTGCCCTCGAACGAGAGCAAGCGGCTGGATATTATTCCGGTGGACGCTGTCTGCGACGGGATGACATTAATCGCGGCTGCGATTGTGGAGCGCCGGCACGATGAGCTCTACCAGCTGGCGACCTCGGCGACGAATCCTTGCGATATGGGAAGGTCGATCGAGTTGACATCCTTGGCGCATCGTAAGCACTACCGGGCCCAGGAAGGGCTGGAATCCTGGCTCCGGCTGCGGTTCGATGCAATTCCCGTGTCGAAGACGCGCTACCAGCGAATGTCGGCGCCCGCCCAGAGGGCAATCGTGAAATCGATTCAGCGCATCATGGCCCCGCTGCCTCTGAAGAAAACACCTCTGGCAAAGGCCGAGAGAAACCTGGAGCGCGTGGAAAAACTGATTGAGCTTTTTGAGCCATTCATCCTCTTTAACGAGCACGATTTCGCGGCGGACAATGTGGAAAAACTTTCGCAGGCGCTGCTGGAGGAGGAACGGGAAGAATTCGGTTATAAGGCGCGATCCCTGGACTGGTGGGATTACTGGATCAACGTGCATATTCCGGCGCTGCGAAGATGGACGTATCCATTGATCGAAGGAAGGCCGCTGGAAGCGCGTCCCGCGCGAAGTTTGGAAAATGGGGAGACGGTGAAGACCGGGACGAATGGGGGAGCGTGGTGATGTTATGCACCGGGGCTAAAGCCCCTCATTTTCAAGGGAGCATTGATCGCAGCGTTGAAGCGCTGCGCCACGCCAAGGAGTGGCTGCGGTACCCCATGGCGACCACAAGAACGGGAACGAAGAATGGAACTGGTGAATGGCGATATTTCTAACCGGGTCGACGGGATACATTGGGGCGCATGTGGCGGCGAATTTGCTGCGGGATGGCGCTGCACTGAATGTGCTAGTTCGGGCACGCGATGTGCGCGAGGCCGAAGCGCGTCTATGGCAGGCGCTGCAATTGCATCTCGACTTCCCGCAGTTCTATGAGTATCTGCAGACGCGCGTGCGGGTTTTTCGTGGCGACCTGACGGACTCTGGCTTTGGATTGGGGCGCGATGAATACGACCGGCTGGTGCATACCACGGATTCGGTGATTCACTGCGCGGCCTCGCTGAACCGGAAGTCTGAAAAGACTTGCCTGAACGTGAACCTGCGAGGAACTTTGGAGGTGCTCACGTTGGCGCGGCATGCCGAGCATTACCATGGGCTAAGGCGCTTCAGCCAGGTAAGCACCGTGGCCGTCGCGGGGAAGCGGCAGAACGAAGTGGTGAGCGAGGATCGCTCAATCGATTGGGAGCGCTCCGATTACGACCCCTATGCGCGAACCAAGAAATTCTGCGAGCACATGATGCGCGTGCTGCTGCCGGAGACGCCGAAGACTATTTTCCGCCCAAGCATTGTTCTGGGGGACAGCCGCTACCCAGAAACCACGCAATTCGACATGGTGAAGGCGTTTGTGTTTTTGGCGGGTCTGCGGGTATTGCCGTTTCGCGCGACCGACAGGATCGACATTGTGAACGTGGATTTTGTAGCGGAGGCGATTTCAACGCTGCACCAGAAGGAGCACCCGGAATACGACACGTACCATCTTTCGTCCGGAACCAGATCGCAGACCTTCCGCGAGATTACGAAGGCGTTATCGGCGGCGCAGAACAAGCGGGCGCCCATGTTCGTGCCGGTGGCCGAGCGTCTATTTGCCGGGTCGGTGAATTTTTTGGCGAACCGCGAGGGATCGATTGGAAAGGGCGCATCGCTGATGAAGGTGTTCATGCCCTACCTGGTATGGAACACGGTTTTCGACAACCGGCGAGTGACGAGTGAACTGGGGAAAAAGCCGGCGCCATTTTCCGACTACTGTTATCCACTGCTCAAGTTCAGCCGCGAAAATAATTTCGAGTACAAATATCGGCCGTGGCCTGCGGCAGCGGGAGGAACAGCCGCATGATGGACTTTATCCTGGAGGCGTGGGTCGGCACTTCGATTGAGCGCGCCAAAACCGCATGGATGCTGGGCTCAGGCAAACGCTGGCAGCCGGGTGAAAAGCTGAAGCTTTTGTTTGCCGGCTACAACGGGACGAGGAACATGGGATCCGATGTCCGCGTAGAAGAGATGTTACGGCAAATTCGACATATTCTGGGTGCGGGCCAAGTGGAGTTCAGCGTGATGAGCCAGAATTTAGACTTCTCGCGCGGATATTTCGAAGGAACGAAACAGGTGCATCTGCCGGATATTTTTCCGCCCTTTCTGGCGAATGAAGTTCCTCGGCACGATGGAGTGGTGGCGTGCGAAGGATCGATGTTTAAGAGCAAGTTCGCCAATGCGCTGACCACGATGATGATTGGCTCGCTGGGAATTGCAGCTGCACAGAATAAACTTTCCGTGGGATACGGCGCGGAAGCCGGACACATGGATCCTCTAGTGGCGAAGATGTGCGGGCGCTACTGCAGGAATTCGTTTGTGATTACGAGAAACGAAGAATCGCGCGGCGTGCTGCGCGAGTTGGGCGTTCCGACGGAACTGGGAACCGACACTGCCTGGACATTTGAACCGCGCCCTCCGGAGTATGGGCAAAGCGTGCTGCGGAAAGTGGGATGGGACGGGCGAACACCGGTGCTGGTTGTGTGTCCGATCAATCCATTTGAGTGGCCGGTGAAGGCCTCGGTGGCGAAGTACGCGGTGCGCAGTCTGACGGGCGCTTATAAGGACAGTCATTACCGCACGGTGTACTTTCACAATTCCGGTCCGGCAGCGGAGCAGGCGTATCAGAAGTATTGGATGGCGATTGCAAATGCGGTCGATGCGTTCCGCAAGAAGAAGAATGTTTTCGTGATACTCGCGGCAACGGAAAGATTGGATGCGCGGCCGGCGAAGCGGATCTCCGAAAGGCTCGGCGGCGTTCCGGTGCTGACATCGGATGAATACAACATGTACGAGTTGGTGAGCATTCTACGGGCGTGTCACATGATGGCGTCGTCGCGGTATCACGGCATTGTGACGTCGATGCCGGGCCTGGTGCCATCGGTTGGAATTACGATGGATGAACGGATAAAGAATTTGATGCGGGAACGAGGTCATCAGGATTTGTTGATGACAGTAGATGATCCGGAGCTTGAGGGAAAATTGTTGGCGGCGCTGGAAAAGCTGAGCACTGACGGCGAAGCGATTGCCGGCGGGATCGCACAGACTGTTGTGAAGAACTTGAAAGTGATGGCGCGCATGGGCGTTTACTTTGAAGAGGAATTGCAGAGACGATACCCGGACTTTGAGACGCGCCGCGGAGAGTGGAGTTGGGAGGATTACTTGCCGCCAATGAGCAGCGGGTTGCAGGAGTTGTTGACGGCATACAGCTAGCGGTTGGGGACTTTACTGTTCGCTCGGAACAAAGCTTCTGACCGCTGAAGACACAGAGAAGGTCGCGAACAAAAAGTCTAAAGTTAATGATTCGAAAGTCTCATGATTCGTTAGGGTAGTCTCCTATACTCATTGTGAATACCCCAATCCCATTTATCGGCGATATTTTTTCGCAACTTCAAGCGGCTGCGAACAGGCAGGTTCTCGCCGAGATTCGCGATGGAAAGATCACGGGCGTTACCGGGGGCGAATTGCTGGATCTCGTTCGCAAGGCTCGGACTTTCATCGCTTCGAAGGAGCTGAAAAAAGGCGATCGTTGCGGCCTGCTGGCCCCGAACAGCATCTGTTGGGTGGCCCTGGACTTGGCGCTGATGGCCGAAGGGCTGATCGTAGTGCCGTTATATTCGAGGCAGGCTGCCTCAGAGTTAGTGGCGATGATGAAGGACTGCACGCCGTCGCTGGTGTGTTGCAGCGATGTTTCACTGCGCGATGGAATTTTGCAGGGTTGGCCCGAGGCCCCTCCGCAGTTTCTGTTCGATGATATTTTTGCGGGCGTGGACGGAGTGCAACTGGAGCGGCCGCAGGTTGGGAAAGAAGATGCGGTAACGATTATTTATACGTCAGGGACATCGGGCGAAGCCAAGGGGGTAATGCTGACCGCGGCAAACGTTGGTTTCATGCTGGACCGTGCGGCGGAACGCCTGGACCAGCTTATGGAAGGATCATCATCCGGCGCGGCGAGTCAAGATCGCATCTTCCATTATTTGCCTTTTACGTTTGCGGCCTCATGGATTGCGCTATTGACCTTTCTGAAGCGGAGAAGCCTGGTTACGATCAACACGGATCTGTCGAAGATCGCGAGTGACATGCGCATCGTGGCTCCGGATTATTTTCTCAATGTTCCGCAATTACTGGAGCGTATGCGGCGCGCGGTCGATGAACAACTCTGGCAAACCGGCGGCGTGGCCCAGGCGATTTATTCGCGAGCCAAGGGTGCATGGGCGCGGCGGCAGGAAAAGCAGCCAAAGACGGGCGATGCGATGTGGCTGACGCTGGCGAACCGTCTGGTGTTTCCGGCGATCCGAAAAAAAATGATCGGGCGAAATCTCAAGGCGCTGATCTGCGGGTCGGCGCCGCTGAGTGTCGAGACACAGCTTTATTTCATGATGCTGGGAATTCCGGTGCTACAGGTTTACGGGCTGACCGAAACGACGGCGATCTGCACAATGGATGATCCAAAGCGGGTTGAGGTTGGGTATGTGGGGCCGGCGATTCCGGGGATCGAGATGAAATTAGGAGACAATGACGAGATCGTGGTGCGGGGACCCAATGTTTTCTCGAAATATTGGAACCGGCCAGAACAAACGGCCGATGCCATGCGAGATGGCTGGTTTCATACCGGGGATCAGGGCGAAGTGAGTGCGGCGGGAAACTGGCGGATTGCGGGACGGATCAAGAATTTGATCATCTTGGGATCGGGCCACAAGATTTCTCCTGAGCCGATCGAGAGTGCCATTGCAAAGCTGCTACCGGAAGCTCAGCAGGTGGTGGTGGTTGGGAACGGCAAGGGATATTTGTCAGCGCTGGTGACGGGAAGCGTGGCCTCGGAAAAGGTGCAATCGGCGCTGGATGTGGTGAATCCGGAGTTGCCGCACTACAAGCAGGTGCGGGCGTTCGTGGTACTCGCCGAGGCGTTTTCGATTGAGAATGGAGCGTTGACGATAAATGGGAAGCTCAAGCGTGATGTGATTTCAGCGCAAATGAAAAATGAGATTGAGGATTTGTATCGCGTGAGACAGGCTGTATAGAAGGAACAGGAATCAAGGGAGATCAGAGTGCAGGAAACAAGCTCGGAGACCAAGACAGTGCCCCAGTGCGATGGGGGCGCTCTGTCCTGGACGGTTGCCGACGGAGTAATTGAATTGGCCCTGCACCGCGCCCCTTGCAATGAGTTGGGATCGAGTTCCCTGGAAGAGTTTGAGAAATTTGTCACAGCTTTGCAGGCCATTCAGGCGGACGTACATGCGCTCATTATTTATAGCGAGATGAAGCCGGGATTTTGCGCGGGGGCGGATTTGCGGGAGCTATATCACCGCTCGCAGGCGATGGACAAAGCGGAAGCCGCGCGCGGAGTTCGAGATTTTCTGGAGCGCATTCATCGTGTCCTCAATTTGATTGACGCCGCACCGTTGACTACCATTGCGGCCGTGCACGGTGTTACGTTTGGAGGAGGGTTCGAGCTAGCGCTCACTTGCGATTTGATTATCGCCGACAAAATGGCGCGCTTTTGTTTTCCAGAGCTAAGGCTCGGACTGATTCCGGGCTTTGGAGGGATTCCGCGACTGAAACGCGATTTGGGCAACGCGGTAGTAAGAGACTTGTTGCTGACGGGACGCAGCTTTAATGCAAGCAAGGCACAGCAGGTCGGCCTGGTGAGCCAGGTTGTGGGAGAAGGTGAGGCACTGCGGGCGGCTCGGGCTACCGCGGTTCAGCTCAAGAAATTCGATCATGCTACCGCGCTGGCTGCCAAGAGATTTATCAAACCTATTCCGCACGAGGAGTTGCGACGCGAGATTGATTTGTTTTGTGAGTTATTTGCGAGTCCGGCGGTCGAGGAGGGGTTGCGGAAGTTTGTGGAGAGCACGGATGCGCAACCCTATTTGCCTTAGAGTTTGAACAGCAGGTTCCTCACCGGGCTGGCGCCCGATTCGGAATGACAAGATCCCGGTGACAACATGGTTTAATGACAACATGGTTCAATCACAGCATGGTTCAATGACATCAAGGCCTGATTTCGGGGGGTTATGCCAACTGCTGAGCAGACGCTGAATGAAATATTGCAGCTTGCCGCCATGCACTTCAAGGTTCCGAGAGAAAAGCTTTCTCCCGACGATGACTTCTTCAAGAGCCTGGGGATCGACAGTTTGCAGACACTCGATCTGTTGACCAAGCTGGAGACTCATTTTCGCGTAGAACTTCCCGACTATGAACTACAGGGCGTCTCCGACTTCCGCACCTTGGCGGGAAAGATTCAGGCACGGCTGTAAACAAAAATCCAGCACAGTGACGCTGAGTCACGGAGAAAGACTGAGTTTCGATTTTGTCAATCAACATATGTGGGTAATCAACTCATTAACATCGTGTTCTGCGGGTCCCCGTGCCTCTGTGGTGAAATAATTTCTTAATGCTTGATCTCCAAAAATACAGTTGTCTGGGCGCGGCGTTGCGCGATGCGCTGGAACGTTTTTCGGGCGAGACCTGCCTGATTGAAGCGGAGCGGGACCGGGAGAAGCTTCGCCTTACTTACTCTGATTTCAAAGAAATCAGCCTGCCGTTAACGCGAGCCTTGGAGGATGCGGACTTTGATCCGGGTGACCGTGCAGCGATCCTGATGACCAACCAGTCGAAGTGGCTGATTTCGGCTTATGCAGTCTTCTACAGCGGCGGCGTATTGGTCCCTTTGGATTACAAGCTCTCCGCGGCGGAGCACTTGCAATTGCTGGGGCACTCCAAGGCGAAAATGTTGGTGGTGGAATATCACTTGTGGCGAGCCATCATCGAGTCGCCGGAATTCCAGAACATCAAGACGAAGCTCGTGCTGGTCACGGAGGCTCCGCCGAGTGCGGACCTGGCCGGGGGTTTTCGCTGGGAAGATTTTAAGCGCAAGGGCAAGCCGGACTTTGTGATGCGGCAACGCGAAGATGTAGCCTGCATCGTATATTCGTCGGGCACCGGCGGCCGTCCCAAGGGATGCGTGCTCACGCATGAAAACTATCTGGAGCAGTGCCGGGCATTGACGGCGTGGTATCCATTCTGGCCGGGCGTTCGGTATTTGAGTATTCTTCCGACCAATCACGCGATTGATTTTATGGTGGGATTTATTGGCCCATTCGTGTGCGGGGCCTGCGTTGTACATCTGCGAACGCTGCGTCCCGAGTTTGTGCGCGATGCATTCGTGCGCTACCGGATCACGTATGTTTCTTTGGTACCAATGATCGTCAAGAACCTGGAGCGCGGGTTGCGCGCCAAGTTCGACGAACTGTCTCGGTGGAAGCGCGCGGTTCTGAATCAGATGATTCGTCTCAACAAGCTGCTAACGCGCAGGAAGCCCCACGTGAAAGTGAGTCGGGCTCTGCTTGGCCAGGTGCACCG
>JBAVZU010000089.1:0-35935 GCA_049588915.1 Candidatus Sulfotelmatobacter sp. | reverse complement strand
GCCCATGGTGTGCTTCGTCAACGTCGAAAGCGTCGACCGCATCATCTACTCCATCTTCCACAGATTCAACCTGGAGTGGAAAACCCGCACCCTCAACCTATTTACACAAGCAGCTTGACGTCACCTGCCCGGGGTTCGCACTAGACTTCGAACCATCGATCCTCTACAATTCGTGCACTCTGAAGTCCCGAGTTTCGGCTGCAGTAAGGATTGTTCGAGCGGCTATCGGGATTGGTGCTGAAAAACAGGCCAAAACCAACCTGAGTCTACAGCTGTTCATGGGGGGCGAACATGAGACGGCCGGGACATTCCCGCATTCTCCTGCTGCTCCTTATCGCCTTGTGGGGAACGCCCGTGTTCGCTCAGTTCTCCAGCGGAATTGAGGGCACGGTTCACGACTCAACCGGGGCCGTCGTTGCAGGAGCGAAAGTCACGGCGACCGATACCCGCCTCGGGGTCGCGAAAGAGACCACCACCAACGACTCCGGACTCTTCCGGATCGACAGCGTCGCCGCATCCCTCTATACAGTCGAAATCCAGATGACTGGGTTCGAGACCTGGCGCCAAGTCGGCCTCACCCTACACGTGGGCGAAGTGCGCACTCTGGCCGCGACGCTCAAGGTCGGGGCAGCGTCTGAGAAGTCCGAAGTCATGGCCACGGAAACCTCCGTCGATCTTGTAACCCCGACGACCGGCTCTGTCATCGGCGATGCTACCGTGCAGCAGGTGCCCCTCGCGGGCCAAAACGTCTGGTCTCTTGCGTCCCTGGCGCCCGGGATGACGGGAACCGCTGTGACTTCGATCGACAACTTTCAGAACGCATTCACGATTAACATCAACGCTGCTGGGCTGCGCCAGGAGCAGAATGGCTTCCAGATCGACGACGCTACCGTCAACGAGCCATCGCGTGGCGGCGGCGCGTCGATCTCTCCCATTCCAGACACCGTTCAGTCGATCGACATCAAGACCAACAATTTTGATGCTCAGAAGGGAATAAATGCCGGCGCATCAGTTGGTATTTACACTCTGTCGGGAACCAATTCCTTCCATGGCTCTGTGAACTACTATTTTACGAACGATACACTTTCTGCCCGGACTGAGTTCGAATCCAAGCTCCCGGCCTTCCAAAGGAATGAGGTGGGCGGCACCATCGGAGGGCCGATTCTTAAAAATAAGCTCTTCTTCTTCGGGGCTGTCGACGTCCTCCGTTCCAGTACCACTAGCAGCGGTCAGGCCATCTTTGAGACACCGGATTTCCTGGCCTATGCCAAGGCGAACTTCCCAAACAACGCAGCCACCGAGGCCATGACGCTGGCGCCGCCCGTCGTTGCTCCGACCTCTGATCTTCAGACAGTGAGTCAGTACGAAGCATCCACGCCCGGTTTCTTCGCACCGCCAGTGGGAATCTCGCCCACATTGACCGTGTTGGGAACAGCGAACTACAGCTACTCCACACCCCGGAATGGCTATCAATGGAGCATCCGGGTTGACGATTATCTTGGCAAGAACGATCGAATTTACGTGGATGCCATGCGGCTGAGCACAGACACGGGATCTACTGGAGTGCGGCCTGCGATGAACCTCCCATTCGCTTCCCCCGCCGACTTCGTCAATATCAACTGGACGCATACATTCTCCCCTCGCCTTCTCAATCAGGCCGGGGCGAGTGTTGTCCGGCCCCAGGGCGCATTTAATCCGGTTCCTGCACTTCAGATTCCCTACATTAATGTGAATGGAACGAGCGGATTTGCAGGCTGGGGACCGGGAAACTTCGTTCAGACGACGGTCGGCTGGCACGACGTCATGACAGCCATCATCGGCAGGCACACTCTCAAATTCGGGGCTGATTTCATGAATACCAGGGAGAACGACCAACAGAGCGGCGCGTTCGGTCGTCCAACCTATGACTTCAACAGCTTGCTCGACTTCGTGCAGGATGAGGCAGTTTCAGAGAGTGCTACGCCGGTGAATCTGATCTCCCACCAGCAAGCGTCTTATGATCGCCGGTATCGCGAACTCTACCAGGGTTTTTTTGTTCAGGATGCCTGGAAGGTCAACCCGAGGCTCATGTTGAATGCAGGCCTTCGATACGACGCGATGGTCAACTTCTTTTCGATCCTCAGTCCGCAACTGACTAACTTCACCCTAGGGCAGGGCGCTACAGCGGGGGCAAGGGTTGCGGCGGGCAAAGCAGGATTAACTCCGAACGACCACGTCCTGAATCACAATATTTGGGGCCTCACGCCGCGCGTGGGGTTCTCCTGGGACGTGTTCGGAATGGGCAAGACGGCGCTCCGCGGAGGATTCGGGATGTTCACGGACCAGCCCCCTTACCTCCACATTACGGACCTCGTGGCGGGCAATCCGCCGAACGTGTTCACGCCGTCTCTCGATGTGCGGTCGGGTACCCAACCGGTGTTCCAATTCTGTAGCCCTCCCAACGGGTTTGAAGTATCTTGTCCGGTCATCGACACGAGCGGCGTGACCCTGAACGAGGCAGGAGGGGTTACTGGCCAGAGATCGAATATTGGTGGGTACACTCCCGAGTATAAGCTGGGAAAAGTCTACGAATGGACGTTGAGCTTACAACAGCAGCTACGAAACAACCTCATTCTCGAAGTGAACTATTCGGCGTCAGTGGCTCATCATCTACCTGTCTACAACGAGGACTTGAACCGCTTCGCAGGCGATTTGATAGTGAACAACGGATCCTTGACGCGTCTCAACCCGAACTTTGCCACAGTTGCCTACGCGACGTCCGATGGCAATTCAGTCGGCAACTTCGGTTCGTTGTCTCTGGCGCGCCCCTTCTCGCACGCTCTCGCAATCCGAAGTATTTACACCTACGGAAAGTCATTGGATGAGCCTCTAAGTAATTCCGGCTCGATTGACCAAGGATCGGTCGTGCCTACGACTCAAAGTGGACCCATCTATCAGAATGGCAATTTTCACGCGCAGCGCGGCCGGTCAGACTACGATATCCGCCAGCAGTTTTCCGCTGTCGGGGTCTGGACGGTGCCTAACCCCTACACCAGCGCTGTACTCAAGAACATAGTCGGCGGCTGGCAGTTTGGCGGTGTTTGGATCTTGCAAACGGGTCTGCCGTTCACAGTCGTAAATACAGCGACCTTCTCTCCCATCTGCAGCGGAGACGCGACTCCTGTTAATGGTGGCTGTCCTGCGGGCAGCACCATTGTCGGAAATAGCGGCGGTGACTATAACGCAGATGGCAACAACATGGACATTCCCAATGTACCCTCGTTTGGGCGGCACCTGAGTGGAAAGCACAAGAAAGATTTTTTGAATGGAGTCTTTGGCTCACCGGCAGGTGGCGCTGCTGCGGCAAATTTTCCGGCACCTTCGCTTGGAATGGAAGGGAACCTTGGTCGGAACACCTACGACAACCCGGGATACAACAACCTCAATTTCACAGTTGAGAAAGTGTTCACCGTTCAGGACAAGTTGAAATTCGAGGTGAAAGGTGAATTTATTAACCTGTTCAATCGAGTCAACTTGAGTAATGTTTCAAACTCGCTGTCGGCCGCCAACTTTGGTCAAGCAACAGGGCAGTTTAGTCCGCGATACTTTCAGCTCCACCTTCGCGCCAGCTTCTGATGGGGAGAATATGCGACACCGGGTGCTTTCAGGCGCGGGCCCAGCCCTTGTTGCTGATAATTCCCGATCCTTCACGCAGCGTGATGAGTTGGTTGGCGGGTATCTTCTTGTATTGTTCGTGCAGTCCATTGGGCCAGTAGATGTCGAGATCCACCGAATTGAATCCACCCAGGCCGAAATGCAGGCGGGAATCGCTGCACGAGTAAAAGCTGGACTGGCTAAGCACGGCTTGGGCCTGTGCCTTACCCCCATAATGGGCCACGACGCGCGCTCCGATCGCGCTGCGGTTTGACTTGACGCCCTCTAGTTTGACCTTGATCCAGTTCTGTTTCTGCTTCATGTCATTTCGCAACAGCGATGGCGATTCATTCAGATTGACGATCAGAATGTCGATGTCTCCGTCGTTATCGAAATCACCGAATGCGCAACCGCGGCTGCAGTGCGCGTCGGTCACGCCTGGACCAGCCTCTTGCCCCAATTCTTCGAACGTGCGGTCGCCGAGATTTCGATACACTGCTCGCGGTGATTTGTTGGGGTATTGCGGGAATTTGCGTTCCACTTCCGGGTAAACGTTCCCAGTGGTCACGAAAAGGTCGGGATAGCCGTCGTTGTCTAAATCTACGATGCCGGCGCCCCAACACACGTAGCGGGTGTCCACCGCGACTCGCGAGGAGCGCGTCACGTCATCGAAATTTCCTTGGCCGTCGTTGTGATAAAGGCCGTTGGCATCTTCGGCAAAGTGAGTCTTGAAAAGATCGAGATGACCGTCCAGATCGTAGTCTCCCACGCCCACGCCCATTCCCGCCTGCTCCATTCCGTCGTCGCTCAGCGCCACGCCGCGGAGCACACCTTCCTCGCGAAACGTTCCATCATGGTTGTTCATGAACAGCAAACTCGGCGTGGAATCGCAGGCGACAAAAATGTCGGTCCAGCCATCCTCATCGAGATCCGCGGCCACTACCGTCATTCCATAACACGCGGCAGCCTTCGCGATCCCTGCCTGCTCGCTCACGTCGGTGAAAGTACCGTCGCCGTTGTTCCGATACAGCGAGTGGCTTCCCGTGGGCAGTCCACGCGGCCCACATTCAACCGGGACACCTTTCCAGTTGCAATTCACGTTCTCCCCGGGCTCGGGCGCATGCTCGAAAGAGAAACCCACATAGTTTGATACGAAGAGATCGAGGTGCCTATCCCGGTTATAGTCAAGAAAACTACACCCCGCTCCCCAGCGTGGTTGATCGTTCCAAAGACAAGCGGCCTTGGTCACGTCGGTAAACGTTCCATCACCGTTGTTACGGTAGAGACGATTTTGTCCGAAATAAGTACAGAAGATGTCCTCGAATCCATCGTTGTTGTAATCGCCAATGCAGACGCCGGAAGCCCAGCCCACTGCCTTCAATCGAGCCTTCTCCGTCACATCAGTGAAGGTTCCATCGCGGTTATTCTTGTAAAGGCGATTCGTCGCACTAGGGGGATCTCCGTTCAGACGCGTACCGGATAACAAGAAAATATCAATCCAGCCGTCGTTGTCATAGTCGAGGAAAGCGCATCCGCAACCGGTGGCCTCCAGGATGTATTTCTTGCTTTCGACCCCGCCGTATACTATCGGAGCTTGCAACCCCGCGCTTGCTGCAACATCAACAAAGTGTGCATAGAAAGGGCGCCCCGAGGGCGCTGGTCGCGCCACCGGTTTGACCGTGTGAGCAGCTACCCCCTGGGCCAGAAGCCGGGGCGCCGCGGCCAAGACCGACGAACCAAGGACCGAAGAACAAAGAGAAAGTCGCACAAAGTCGCGCCGGTTAAAGGACAAGGCTGTGGGGTCTCCTAGCCGATCCAAACAGAATACTAAAAATCACGTTATTCGATACTGCTGATGGCGTGCGTGGGCAGGAAGTCGCTCCAGCGTGTGGGCGAACAAGGCAATTCCATGGCTGCATTAGAAACGAAGCCAAGGAAACGTGTCACGCTATCAAGGTTGCCCCGGTGGACGGGCTAACCGGCAGTAAACCGCCCTGGACAAAGAAACGAAGATTGACAGCCTGAGAATTTACTGGTCAGGAGTCGCGCGTTCGCGAGGCTTCCCGCATAGCTCAAGACAGGGCATTGTCGCCGGAAGCGATTCGCGAGGTTTGCAGTTTTGGATTCAAACAGGTCTTCCGCTCATCCGACTGACCGAACTGAAAGGGAATTCGTACCGACAGCGATCTTCGGCTTAGTTGGCGAAAAGGATTACTTGGCCGGATAACTGATCAGAATCGGTGGTTCGATCGGAGCGTACGCGAATTCATCTCGCTTTCCGGAACTCAAACTTCCAGTCACAACCATCACTTGGAAGTGGGCTGCAAGTGTCGCACCATTCAGCATTCTGCCGCCCCAGGTTAAAACTCGACGTGCAGCCGGAACGCAGGAACCAGGACGGGACCACGGTCGCGATTGTAGCCGGGATTGGCGATGTGCTGTAGGCCAGGCGCAACGTAAACCCCGCGCCAAAGGTGAAGCGTATAGTTTCAACGATGTTCTCGCGGCCATATCGGAGAGCGCCGTCACCCAGCAGAAAACCGTAGCCTCCGTCCGCGAGATACGTCTGATGCTCTTTCGAGATCGCGTTGCTCACCAGCGCCACGCCCGCCCGGTCGTAGCGTCGGCGCCACAGCGCTCCATTGGCGCCTAAGCCGCCTGCAAACGTCTGGTCCACCTCGGTAAAGCAGAAGGACTCCGTCCTGCCGTTGTTCCATCCAAAACGTGTGAAGGCAGTGAAGTTGCGACTCAGACTCTGCTCAAGATTGATTCCAAATCCGTATTTGCGAGTGATGTGCCAGGGATGATTAGTGATGTCCGGTCTTGCAACCAAACCTTGTTCAAACCGGGCAACGGCGTCGCGATAGATTCCCATGTTGGCGTGATTGGTGAAGGCGAGGACTCGGATGACTCCTGCTTTATTGGGAATGAGTCCGTGGCGCAGTTCATACTCCCAGTTCTCGGCGTGGACTTGCCATGGCTTCCACACCACGTCGATGCCATTGGCTACTTTGGGCAGGAGCGTTTCGGCGAAGCGGAATCCCCAGTTGCGGTCTTCGTAGTCCGCAGTGACGCCAACCGTGTAGCCGCGAGTGTCGGCTGCGTAGTCGTAGGCACCATTCTGGTCGACGGTCCAGTTGGTGAACTGGAAGTGAGTATCGGAGCCGACCGAATTCTGGTCGAAGAAGTCTACCAGGCTAAACTTGCCGAAGCGCACCTCCACTCGGCGGCGCGGCAGTTCATCGAAGAGTGAAAGCACGCTGCGTGAACTCTCGATCTTATCCTGACTCAGAGCGAACACTTTGTGGATCATGCCGCGAGCCAGATAAGGATTAGTGCTGAGGGGTGAGCCTTCGCCCGGGATGCGAACCACGTCGAGGTTTGTGATTCCGGCGAGTCCCAAGGAGTTGCTCAGCCCCGATCCGCCCGCCTCTTCGATATCCAGCAGGAGTTCGCTGGAATCATTGAACCGCACGCCGGTATAAACGGTGATCAGCCGGGAGGTAGCTTTTTCGTAGTGCGGGCTCAAGCTGTTCTTTCCGCTGTACGGTGAGTGAAACGGCGGGTGCGTCTGAAAGATGAAATTAGCCTGCCCGGAAAGCCAGAACCGTGTATTGCTCCACTGCGGAAAGATCGTGACAACAGAACTATCGGAGTTGCTTCCTGCTTCAGCGAGTGAGGGATCCTGGTTTTCCGACGAAGAACTCGCCGGCTGTGGCAGCCCCTGGCTCTTGGCCAAGCAGGAGAAAGAGAGCACCAACAAGGAGAGCACGAAGACGAGCCGTGTCCTCACCATGCCGAGATCCGGGTTCCGCGCGAGCAGCGTTTGCAGGGATATGAGTCTTCACTTGGCAGTGGTTGAGTCAGTAGAGGGCAGAAAGCTGATATCTGCCGCATGATGTATTCCAGGCAGGGAAGCAGCTGATCTTCCCGATATTGGTATCGCGAGATTTGAGTGGGCGACGTCATCCGCAGACCAAGACCGTCTGGTAGACCCTCATGCTGTTTCCAATCGGCGCCTTTCCGTCTTGCAATGGCCTTGCGAGACCCTGAGAAGGGAGCAAGTGGACTGCCATCCAGAAGTCATAGTGAGCTGTGTTGCAGAGGAGCACGCAGCTTAAAGCAGTCGCAATCGTAATTCCCGCGACTGGCGTCCAGAGCCCAAGAAGGAGACATACTCCCGCGGTAGCCGCAATCAGGTGCGGGAGGCTTCGGCGCGAATCTAGCGTTTTCAAGATGCTAGGTCCCCGCAATAGACCAGAATCGTGCTTGTTAGCACGCGCTGAAGCAAAGGACCAGCGGCAGGCTAAGCTTAACGTTCCTTCCGTGGGTCAGGAATACTCCATGCCGTGTTGAAACGCACGTCTTCGGATCGCTGTAAACAGAGCAGGGCTAAGAAGCCCGAATGCAGTGCCCACATTTGGACAAAGCCCGCATTGAGGCACGCTGATCTTCTCAGCATCGGCCCCATGCCCGCCGATGGCAAGCAGTTAGTATTTTTGTGATGTTGGCACTCAAGTTGCGTCTGGTAATGATCAGGCGGCGCAGTGGCGGGCCCTACACGAGAGTTTCTCACTGAGGCTGTTGTCCAGCCCTGTCGCTGAACTACAAATGGCCGACAAAACGGTAGTACTTCATCCCGCAGGAATACAGGCCGGCCTCTAAACAGGTGCGCCCGACACCGAGGAGACCGGAAAGAACGATGAGCACAAAATCGAAGAAGGAAAAGAAACAAAAGTCAGGGCTGGGCAGCAACACTCAAGGTTCCGGCGTCAACGGCCAACCTAACATCGGCAAGAAAGAATACGAGGCCGAGATTTTCAAGCTGCAGGTTGAGTTGGTCAAGCTCCAGGACTGGGTCAAGGCGACCAATGCCCGCATTGTGATCATTTTCGAAGGACGAGACGCCGCCGGCAAAGGCGGGATGATCAAGCGCATCATGGAGCGTGTCAGCCCGCGCATCTTTCGCGTGGTAGCCCTCCCCGCGCCAACCGAGAGGCAGAAGACGCAGCTCCATGCTCAGCGCTACATTGAACAACTCCCTGCCGGAGGTGAAATCGTCATCTTCGACCGGAGCTGGTATAACCGCGCTGCTGTTGAGTACGTGATGGGCTTTTGTACAAAGGAAGAGCACAGGCAATTTATTAGGGACTGTCCAACGTTTGAGGGATTTCTGGTCAGCCAGGGCATCATTCTGCTGAAGTATTGGCTCGAAGTATCGAAAAAGGAACAGCACAAGCGCTTCCTCGCGCGTATTGAAGATCCTTCCAAGCGCTGGAAGCTTAGTCCGATGGACTTGGAGTCGCATCGCCGTTGGTACGACTACTCCCGTGCCCGGGATGCAATGCTCGCAGCCACCAATACAGCAGCTTCGCCCTGGTTCATCGTTCCGTCAGACGACAAAAAGCGCGCCCGACTAAATTGCCTGACCCACATACTCAGCAGCATCCCGTACGAGGAGATTCCTTATGCGCCTCCCAAGCTTCCCCCACGGCAAAAACGGAAAGGGTACGTAGAGCCGAAGCAGACGCATCGAAGCGTCCCGCAGCTCTGGTAGGCCTCCAGCATGTCAGAGCATCGATGGGTCCGTCGCTTATCAGAGTGGTTTGTCTCAGACCGTCGCGATAGGCTGCGCGCGGATGTGGTCGCGGGGCTGACCACGGGCGCAGTGATCATTCCCATGGCGATGGCGTATGCGATGATTGCCGGGCTGCCGGTGCAGGTAGGCCTCTATACCGCCTTGGTGCCGATGGTGATCTACGCGGTGCTCGGCAGCTCGCGCGTGCTCAGCGTCAGTACGACGACAACCTTGGCAATCTTGACCGCCGCTCAGTTAGGGCAGGTCGTACCCAATGGCAACCCCGCAGCCCTGCTGAGAGCCTCAGCGACCTTGACGCTGTTAGTCGGCGCCGCACTTGTGCTGGCCTGCATCCTGCGGCTTGGGTTCGTGGCGAACTTTATTTCGGAGCCAGTACTCGTTGGGTTCAAAGCTGGCGTCGGACTGGTAATCGTGGTCGACCAGGTCCCGAAAATCGCTGGCATCCACTTCCCTAGAGGGACATTCGTTCAGAACGTCATCTCAATCGTCCACGATCTTCCGAAAACGTCGTTAGCAACGCTGGCCGTTGGGTTCACGACAATCGTGTTTCTGCTGGGAATGAAACGGTTGCTGCCGAAGGTCCCAGCACCGCTGCTGGCTGCCGCTGCTGCGATCGCGGGCGTGTACTTGTTGAACTTGCAGGATCGGGGTGTCGAGCTGGTGGGCCACATACCGCGAGGACTCCCTTCGCCGGTCTGGCCAGACCTTTCGCTGATAAGCGTGCTGTGGCCCGGGGCACTTGGGATTGCTTTGATGAGTTTCACGGAGACGGTTGCGGTCGGCCAAGCCTTTGGGCGAAAGGACGAGCCCGCGCCGCGAGCAAACAAAGAGCTGCTTGCCACAGGACTCGCCAATATCGGAGGGGCACTTTTCGGTACGATGCCGGGCGGTGGCGGCACCACGCAAACGGCAGTCAACCTCAGCGCGGGCGCTCTTACGCAACTAGCGGAGATGGTAACTGCGGCGATGACGCTAGTGACGATGTTCTTTCTCGCTCCACTCGTCGCCATGTTGCCGCAATCTACATTGGCAGCGCTGGTGATTGTTTATTCCTTCGGACTAATCAAGCCGACCGAGTTTCGTCACATTCTTCGTATTCGCAGGACCGAGTTTTCTTGGGCGATCGTGGCTTTCGCAGGCGTCGTGGTAGTCGGAACGTTAAAGGGAATCATCGTCGCGATCATCGTTTCTTTGGTCACACTGGCATACCAGGTAGCCGACCCTCCCGTGTATGTTCTGCGCCGCAAGCGAGGAACCAACGTGTTCCGGCCACATTCAGCGGAGCATCCCGACGACGAGAGCTTTCCTGGCCTCTTACTGCTCAGGCCGGAAGGTCCAATTTTCTTTGCGAATGCGGCACAGATCGCACACAAGATTGAGCCGCTGGTCAGGGAAGCGCAACCGAAGATCGTCGCCGTCGACGCTAGCGGAGTCCTAGACATGGAATACACCGCGGTGAAAATGTTCGCACAACTCGCGAAGAGGCAAACCCAGCATGGCGTTCAACTGTGGCTGATTGGGATGACTCCCAGAGTTCTGGCCATCGTACAACGATCACCGCTGGGGCAGTTGCTGGGACGTGAAGGAATGCATTTCAATCTGGAGATTGCCCTTGCGCGCTACCTGGGTGATGCGACTGTATGCGATCAGTCCTGAGATTTGGCGTGTCGAGCCGATGCAATGAAGGCTGTTTTGACCATTTGGCCAGCACCCCGCGTAATGAGGGAAGAATGCAGCGTGTCCGAATCGTAAGAGGCATTAGGCTGATTGGTTTGGTCGCCGCATCCCTGGTGCTTTGCACTGCCCAGTCTTTCGAGCCGGCTCGGAAACTCTATCGCGCCAAGCCGGAGGACGTACCACCGTGGGCCGAGCAGGGGAATTTTCGTTTCATACGGATCGACGGCGGACAAATCGAGAGCTGGAAGGCCGAGCGCACCTGGTGGGGCAACAAGTTCAGTGCCGAAGAAGAGGACGTGCTGACCCACATCTATGATCGCGATTTCGAGCAAATGCTCGGCTTGCTCAAGCAGGCGGAGTTCAACTGGATCTGGGTTACCTGGAGCAGCGGCTGGTCCTTTAAGGACGAGAACGCGAACCGGGAGAACCTGAAACGGGTAATCGCCCGCTGCCATGAGAATGGCATCCACGTCTCGGCTTACCTGTCAGCTTCTAACATGTTCCGCAAAAGCGCCTATCGCGACGATCCGGAAACCAAGAACTACGGCCTGTGGATGCATGGCGTTCCCATGTTCTACGCTGGCCCGACCAAGACGGATTTGAAAGTCTCTTGGGACCGTCGGCTGGCCGATGCACGCAAGCCCGGCTGGCGGGCCTATCTGCTGAAGAAGGCGGAACTGGCGGTGGACGCGGGAGTCGACGCGATCATGTGGGACAACATGATCGGTTACGACGACGGTCTGGCCGAGTTACTCGATGACACCCAGCGGATGGCGGAGCGGAAGACACGGGAGGCCGGCCGGCCCAAGGTCATGGTTGAAGCGAACATCCACATTGGGCCGGACCGTTTTGCGATAAATGACATTAACGAAGTGATCTGGGAGGAGGACGGCAAGGACACTCCGGGGGTATGGGACGGTCATTGGCAGGTGGACAACGCGCGCAAAATCAAATTCCTGAGCGGTGAGAAACAGCTTTGGCAGCCCCTGAAGTATGAGAACGATCTCTACCACTGCGGCCCGCGCGAGCGCTGTATCCCCAGCCCGGCCGAGCAGAAGCTTTCCATCGCCGAGGCCTATGCGTTCGGTGCCGCCACCTCGCGCAACATCGAGGGCCGATTCCTATCAGCTCTGATCAAGGGCGAGCCGCAGGCCCGAGAGGCCTGGACAGCCATCGCTCAATATAACCACTTCCTGGTCGAGCATCGGGAGCTGTATCACCAGGCGGCGCCAGCGGCGCGGATCGCCTTGATCTCCGCAGAACCGCACAACCCGCTGGCCGACGAATTCCTCAAACAGAGCGTCTTCTTCGAGACCAAAGTGCTCGCGCACCTAGACAAGGGAGTCCCCCTGGAGCGGTTCAAGGTACTGGTGATGCCGGCCGACCTGCCTAAGCTCAGCGGAGAACAAAAGGCCCGGTTGGACACGTTTGCCGCCGGCGGAGGCGTGATCATCAGGGCCGGAAAGGCGGGGGCGGGGATTGCGGCGCGCGCCGAAGCCGCGGTAGGAGGGCCTCGCCTCAGCCTGGAGCCACGCGGTTACGTGCTGGGCCAGTTGACTCGGACACCCGACGGTCGGACTTTGATTCTCCACTTGCTCAACTACGATCACCAGGACCCGGCAGAGAACGTGAAAGTCCGGCTGGACCTGAGCGGGCTGGTCCAGGACCTGAGTGGCTGGGAGGTGAAGGTCTTCTCGCCGGACGCGGCCCAGCCTCAGTTAGCTGGCGCCTCTGTGCATAGGAGCGTCGCCGAGTTCACCCTGGGCCGGATCGAGCACTATACCGTGGTGACTCTGTCGGCCAGACCGGGGCCGTAGTTTTGTCAACCGCCTGGGTTGTCCATGTCAGACAACCTGCAATGTTGTGCTCTGGGTTTGGTTAAGCATGACGACAGTCAGGCTGAGAGTCGGCGTGGCTCGTGACTTCTGCGGTGTTAGTTAGTTCGCCCACTGAGATCCTCAGCACGCTTGGGCGTCCGTGAAGCTCGCGCGAACCCGCACCGTAGCCAATGGACTCAACGTTCATGGATGATTCCAAAGATTAGCGGGGGAGGGGGAGGGACACCCGCAATCCCGATAGGGTGAGCCGAAGCGGAGGGGTGTGAGAAAAATATGGGTCTGGAAAATGTTCCACGATGTCAGCACGTGAAGGTGAATGGCACGCAGTGCGGGTCTCCGGCGCTGCGAAGCAGGAGGTGTTGCTATTTTCACGACCGCATCAGGCGCGAGCAGGCGAAAATCGCGGCGGATGTGTCGGCCGAGCGCAGGTTTGATTTGCCTCTGCTCGAAGACGCGAACTCCGTGCAGGTAGCGCTGATGAAAGTGATCCAGATGCTCGGGTCCGGACGCTTGGATCACAAAACCACCGGCTTGATGCTCTATGCGCTGCAGACGGCGAGCACCAACCTGCGGAATGCGGAGTTCGAGGTGGAAGAAGCGACCGATGTTGTGATCGACCGTGATGATGTGCATCGGACAATCATCAACGGGCAGCAGTGGTTTGAAGAAGATTTTGAGGACGACCCAGAGGATGAAGCGGATGGCGAAGATGCTCTTGAAGGCGAACAGGCGGTTGCCGCGCCCATCCAAGAGCCGCCGGATCTGACGCATGTCAGCATTGACGAGGCTCGCTTGCAGATGAAGGAGATGGTTCGAGACTGGGTGCTTGAGAAGGTAGGAGAAAAGGTAGGATTGAAACCGAGCTAGGGATAGGGATAAAGATGGGGATTCCGTTCGATTTGACTTGGTCAAGGCATGGTCACGCGTGTAACTGGAAGGCGGTTACTTTGCCACGCTCGCCATCTTTACGCCATGCGATCCGGCCGCATACCGCGCGATGCCTTTATAGAGCGCTTCAGCGATTTGCTCACGATAGCCATCGCTGCGTAGTTTTTGCTCGTCGGTCGGACTGCTGACGAATGAAACTTCCGCCAGAATTCCCGGCATCGCCGTTTCGGTGAGAACCACATAGGATGCTTCTTTCACTCCGCGGTCACGGAGACCGGGATTTTCTACCGACAGAGCGCTGTAGAGCGACCGCTGCACGCTGGCCGCGAGGCGCCGCGACTGCTCGATCCTGTCGTGCAAGTCCGCGGGTGCGAGCGCTGGGGTAACTGCATTTTTGTTCGCGGTTCCATCCTGCCGCGTTTCTATGTCTTTGTCCTTGGCACCAGGTGCCGAGAAGAAGTTGGTGTAATAAGTTTCCACGCCTCGCGCGGAAGGCAGATCGCTGTAGTTGGCGTGCACCGAGACAAACAGATCGGCCTGCGCCTGATTGGCGATCTCGGCGCGCTCATCGAGAGGAATATAAGTGTCGTCGTTCCTGGTGAGAATTACTTCCGCCCCCAGGCGGCTCTCGAGCAATTGGGTCAATCGCTGTGCAATCTCCAGCACCAGATCTTTTTCCAGCAGCCCGCGCCGTCCCACAGTTCCCAAATCCCAGCCCCCATGACCGGCGTCCACGACGATGCGCATTTTTGGCACACGCGCTCGCAGCTGGAGGTCTTCGTGCGTAGGCGGAGGAACCACGATGGCTTGCCTTCGTCGCTGGGCCTGGCCGGGAGCGGGGAAAAGATCCAAGTCCGCCTTACTGTCGGACCCGGGCTTCTGCAAGTGCACCACCAGGCGGTAGGGGCTGGGTACCAGGCTTACGGAAAAATTCGAGTTGCCTCCGGTTTCCAGCACGACTCGCGTCAAACCTGCCGCCGGCCTGGCCACGCGAATTCGCGTCAGTAGACTGTCCCCGACTTCGATGATCTCTCCGTCAAGATCGGGGGCCGGCGACGTGTCATGTAAATCGAAATAAATCCGATCGGGAGCCGTCAGGCGGTGAGTTTCATACTGCACCTGATCTTGCAAATCGAGTACAACCGTACTGCTATCGGTCGAAGTCCAATGGCGAATCCCAGTCACGCGTGACAGCTTTGACGCTTCCTGCGGTTCCAAACTGGAGTCCGGTTCACTCTGTGTGTTCGCATCAGTCGAGCTGCCTTGCAACACGGTGCTGGAGACCCCCGCGGCATTCGCTGGAACCGAAGCAGTAGGCGGCGGTTTAGTGGCGACTTGATTCATTGCTGTCTGCGAAGTCGGCTGTGAAGATGCTCTGCCAGTTTGCACACTCTTTAGCTTCCACCAAAGTCCGACCGCCAACAGAACAAAAATTACCAGCACGGCGGATACGAATACCGCGCCTGGGTGCCGGCTGGACGGCTCTGCGGGCTGCCGCGCCAATTGGGCCATGAGTTCCTCAACGTGAGACAGCGGTTTGCATTTTACCGGAGGAAGAATCTCCTGGAGAAAGGCAGCGCCCCCTGTAACAGCGGCATCATCTGCCACAACCGGCTTCGCGAGAACCGGAGCGGAAGCAGCAGCGAGAAGAGGAGTTTTTTCAATGTGATGGTTGGCTTCAACGTGGGGTCGAGGAGAATCGGCCAGTGCCTCTTCCGCCACTTCCGCGGATTGAGCAAATCGGTCTTCATCCTCGGGCTTGAGAGCTCCAACAATTAACTCTGCAAGCAACTCCAGGCTGGCGGTATCGCTGTCATTGAAGCCGAAAGGCTCGGTCGAGAATGCTTCCAGCAATCCAATCACACGTCGACGGCCGCACAGGGGGACCGCCACCATGGAGCGCGCTCCCAACTTCCGGCAGGCACTGAGATTTACGCGGTCATCGGTTTCGGTGTCGTCGCAGCGAATAATTTGCGCTCTGCGGAAACAGGCCCCGGAAAATGCCGAGTCACGCTGGATGCGAGCGCCCACATCCGGCTTGATCGTTCCCGCCGACGCCCGCAACACGATCTCATTGTTCTCCGCCAAAGCGATTCCCACTCCGTCAGCCCCGGTGACAGCAATGGCACGTTCCGCGACAAGTTGGAGGACCTCGTCGAGAACGAACTCCTCGGCTGGCTCGAAATCTGCTGGGTACTTGACAGTCTCAAATCCGCCGTAACGGGCAGCCAGCGCTCGGCGCTGCCGCACCTGCTGATGCAGCGCTGAAAACGCCAGCAGTGCCTGCAAAGCATCGCTGCCCGCCGGTCGCAACGGTTCGTCCTTGACGGGATCGGGTTGGTCGAACGTATCCAGAGAAACATTCCCCATCGAGGGTGCTATCGCACTGCGCGACAGCCGCCATGTTGGCACCCGAGAATCCGGGGAGGCGGCGCCAACTTTAGTCATCGCTTTGGTGGAAGTTGTTGCCATCCCCGCGATCGACGGCCAATTTACGGAAGAGATTCGCAGCACCCCGTAGTGGTCGTTTTGCAGGTCCGACAAGAACTCATGTTGATTTTAATCGACTTCCAGCAATTTCAGCATCGATCTCTTAGTCATGGTCTTTGGTAAGGCTCTTTTGTGAAGTATCCGGGATCTCGAATCAATTCAGTTACTGCCAAGCGCAGGCCGCGGAAACTAGAATCGACAGAACTGGCCCGTCCGAATCTTCCGGCCGACGTTATGCAGGGCGTATCCTTCCCAGCTCGTTCCGCGCGCATCCACTATCGCCATCCCTTGAGCACTCTGACTTACGTCACGATCGATACGGGCAACGGCGGAATCATTCGTAACCTCAATAGCGACGGCGTGGCGGTGCAGGCGGTGGCTCGTCTTCGTCCGCAACAGCGGGTACGCCTGCGCTTCGAAATGAGATTTCCCCGCTTTCGTGTAGAAACCTATGGTGAGGTCACTTGGGCCAACGATTCCGGGCAGTGCGGCATTCGATTTCTAGACTTGCCACCGCGTACCAGCCGCGAGATCAACGAGTGGATATTCTCCAACTTGCTGGATGGGTTTGCGCCTAAAGCCGGGCACCGTTCCATCTTCGAAAATTCTCACGGCTCACTGATTCACGAAAGGCTAATTACTGAAGAGAGCCACGGTCTGATCCTGTCCGCTCAACCGCGCCCATCCATCCATCCGGAGATTGCCAATACCAAGTTTGACGGTGGTGACTATCTCCCTCGGAATTGGGGTGAGGACGATGAATCGGTGTACGACCGCAGAGTTCAACTGGATTGGCTGTCCCGTCCGCTCTCGGGAAGAGTTCTGGCGTGGCTGGTCGATAGCTTGATCGTGGTCGCAGCGCTGCTTCTGTTCACTGTGATATTCCTCGCCATTGCTCACGAACTCCCGGTGTGGCCGCTCACCTTGGCAGCTGCCACAGCTGCTGCAGTGTTCGTCGCGGGCACTTATTGGGCCTTATTTGTTGTGTTTGGAGGTGCGAGCCTGGGGGTTCGAATAGCTCAATCCGTAGCGAGTGCGGAAGAAGATGAAAATATCGAAGAAGAAAACCGCTTTCGCTAGTTCTGTCTCAAAGGATGAGGTTCAAGCTGGAGCTGTTTTTTCACTAGTTGGCGAAATATTGTTGAGCCAGCCAAGTACGCAGAGCGGATTGCGTTTGCGCCGCAATCTTTGTAAAACGGATTCCGACATTTCCACGCTCGTCAGCCCACGCCACTTCTACGTCGGCTTTCACTCCGGAGCTGGTGCCCGGCAGATCGAACGTTGCACGCTGAACGTCGTTCGCATCGCAACCGTCTTCGATTCGAACCAGCAGGCCGCCCTGGCTGAGGTTGATGAGTTTCGCGCCTACTCGTTTCTGGTTACGTCCACTGAGGGTCACAGGAACTTCCAATCCGGCGCGGTAGTAGCGCAAGCGGCCGTCGAGAATCATGTTGCGCGCGGCGGAAAGCGTGCGCACCGCCTGTTCCACGGAAATCGGTTTCTCGAAAGCGAACATTGCGCCGGTGGCTTTCATGTCAGGTTTGGATTGCGGACGGCTCATGATTACCAGGGGGACTGTATTCGCGCACGAGGATTCTTCCTTCAGTTCCCGGAATAACTGAGCGGTGCCGTTCAGGTCACAGTCGACGATCAGGGCGTCGATTTTGGATTTTGAGAGTCGCGCCATGGCTCGATGCGGTTCACTCTCGACCGCGACTTCCATGTGCAACCCGCCGAGAATGCATTCGAGAACACTGATTTCCTGCCAATCGCGCGAAACGACCATCGATGAGAGCGTCATGAATACACTCTATTCACCCCAGTAACTCCGAAGTAGATCACTAACGTAATGGGCGTTTTCGCTTTCCGGCTTCCAGCACAAATTCAGAGCCACAAAATCCAAAGGGCGAAATCTTCATTCTGGCTTTCGAGCCGGAGGCAGTGTTTTGAAAGCCGGGAGCCAGTAAGCATGAGCCAGCAGTCTACGAGCCCGAACTCCGATACCACTCCACGGTGCGCCGCAAGCCTTCTTCGAAATTTACTTTGGGTTTGTAGCCGAGATGCTGTTCCGCCAGGGAAATGTCAGCCAAGGAGTGTTTGATGTCGCCTCCGCGCTCCGCGCCATAGACGGGCATGCCTGAATATGAAGTAAGGGACTGCAGAAGTCTGAAAGTCTCGTTCAGTGTGACCCGCCGCCCGGTTGCCACGTTGAATACCTTGCCCGCAACCTGAATTGCAGGAGCTTTGCACGCGAGCAGGTTTGCCTCTACTGCGTTGTCGATATAAGTGAAATCGCGGCTCTGCTCTCCGTTGCCAAACATTGTCGGCTGCTGTCCGCTCAGCATCATCGTAATGAATTTCGCCAGCACTCCCGAATAGGGCGAGGACGGATCTTGCCGCGGACCAAAGATGTTGAAGTAGCGCAGCGACACGGTCTCCAATCCATAACAGCGGTAGAACGAAGTCAAGTAATGTTCACCGGCCAGCTTGGCCACGGCATAGGGCGAAATGGGATCGGGCAGCATCCGCTCATGCTTCGGCAGCGTCGGCGTATCACCGTAAGCTGCTGACGAAGCCGCGAAGACCAACCGCTTCACCTTCGCATCGCGCGCCGCAACCAGTACATTCACCGTTCCATCGACGTTGGCTCGATTGTTTCCGATCGGCTCGAGCACTGACTTGGGAACCGATGGAATCGCCGCCTGATGTAAAACGTAATCTACCCCGTCGCATGCCGACAAGATGGCATCGAGATCGAGAATATCCGCCTCTCGGAAGTCGATCTGCCCGAGGATCGGCGAGAGATTTTCCCGCTTGCCTGTCGAAAAGTTATCTACCCCCCGAACCTGCTCGCCACGATGCAACAGTTCCCGCGCCAGAGATGACCCTATAAATCCGCCAATGCCAGTAATTAGATAGAGCGCCATAGTGCTTCATCATATCGAATCAACTTGATCATTGGGGCTGCCGAGCAGGCACATGCCGTGAAACCAAAGTAATCGTTGCAGAGGCTGATTCAACAAAATCACGATACGGAGAAAGTGGAGAAGAACGGAGATTCGTAAAAATTCTTTATGTTTCTGAATTCTGGAACTTTCGCAGAATTCTAAGAAATTCATCCTGGCTCAGGATTGCAGTGCTGCGGCAGGAAAGTCGGTTGCACACCGGCGAATTTCGTTCCACACCTCGTCCCGTCCGGCCCCCGTTTTCGATGAAAAGGGAATTATTGTTGCCGTGGGATATGCGCCGCTGAGACTTTCTAATGCATTGCGCAATTGATTATTAGAAAGCCGGTCGCTCTTGGTTGCGATCAGGAGAAAATTGCGCTGTGAGTGATTCAGGAAATCCATGAGCTGGCGGTCGCTTTGCTGCGGAGGCACATTCACATCGACCAAGGCCAAACACAGCGCCAGCGTCGGGCGCCGGTTGAGGTAGGGTTCGATGAACTTGGGCCACTCCTGTGAAATCTCACGCGAGAGTTTGGCGTATCCGTAGCCCGGCAGGTCCGCGAAAATTACCTCTGGCTGAGGTTTTCCCGCCCAGCGAATTTCGAAAAAATTAATGCTACGCGTCCGACCTGGGGTGGAGCTGGTACGCGCCAGTTTGCTATCCACCAGCGTATTGATCACGCTCGACTTGCCCACGTTGGAACGGCCGAGAAATGCAACCTCGGGCAGGCTGGGAGCAGGGAAGTGCGCCGCATCGTTGGCCGCTGCCATGAATCGCGCGATAACCCTCATGCACGGTTTCCGGGGTAGTTGTCGGTTCTGAGTTCCCAGTTTTCTGCTGTCATGCTCCAGTTTGCTATGCGGGGGCGAAATCTGGCAAGGGGCATGGGACTTCACGAATTTTGTTTTCAAAACAAAAACGCCCGCTTACGCAGGCGTATTAAAACTGAGAGCTGAGACTGGATCTACTATTGGTGCGCGGTCGGGCTGTCCTCCGTGCCGGAAGTCAGAGGCGCGATTGGCCGCGCGGTCTCTTCTTCGCGGATCGACGGCAGAGGCGATTCCAGCGCGATCTGCAGCACCTGATCCATGGTATCCACGAAGTGCATCTTCATGGCGCTGCGCAGGTTTTCGGGAACCTCAGCCAGATCTTTTTCGTTGTCGCGAGGTAAGATCACTTCAAAAAGCCCGGCCCGATGAGCCGCGAGCAATTTTTCCTTGAGCCCGCCAATCGGAAGCACTTTGCCGCGCAGCGTGATCTCTCCAGTCATTGCCAGATCGCGGCGCACCGGAATTTTGCTGAGCGCACTCGCAATAGCAGTGGCAATGGTTATGCCTGCGGATGGACCATCCTTGGGAATTGCTCCCTCCGGAACATGCACGTGTAAATCAAGAGTGCGGTAGAAGTCACGGGTCAGGCCGAGCCGGTGAGCTCGCGAGCGAACGTAAGACAAAGCCGCTTGCGCCGATTCCTGCATCACGTCGCCGAGCTTACCCGTCAACGTGAGCTTACCCTTACCATCAACCACGGTGGCTTCGGTGCTCAGAATCGAACCGCCGACTTCGGTCCAGGCCAAGCCAGTGACCAATCCCACTTCACTCTTTTCATGTGCCAGCGTGTCGCGGAACTTGATGACCCCCAGGAAATCGGTCACATTCTCGCCGGTCACGGCGATGGTATAGTTCTCGCCTTCTTTGACCACCTTGCGGGCAACTTTGCGGCAGACATTACCGATTTCGCGCTCAAGATTACGGACGCCAGCTTCGCGCGTGTAGGAGCGAATCAGCGTGGTGATGGCATCGTCGGAGAATTTGACATTCTTCTCCGACAGTCCGGCCTGTAGCATCTGCTTCTTGACAAGGAACTGCTTGGCGATCTCGACTTTCTCCTGCTCGGTGTAACCATGCAGCCGCAGCACTTCCATGCGATCCTGCAGCGCGGGAGGGATGGTGTGCATCACGTTGGCCGTGGCCACGAAGAAAACCTGCGAGAGGTCATACTCGACGTCGAGATAGTGGTCGACGAACATGTAGTTCTGTTCGGGATCAAGCACTTCGAGCAGTGCCGCCGAGGGATCGCCGCGGAAATCCATCGACATCTTGTCGACTTCATCCAGCATGAAGACCGGGTTTTTGGTGCCGGCCTTCTTCATCATCTGAATGATCTGGCCGGGGAGCGCGCCGATGTAAGTGCGGCGATGGCCGCGAATTTCGGCTTCATCGCGCACGCCGCCGAGCGACATGCGGACGAACTTGCGTCCCGTGGCCTTCGCAATCGACATGCCCAGCGAGGTTTTGCCCACGCCGGGAGGTCCAACAAAGCAGAGGATTGAACCTTTCGGATTTTTTACCAGTTGCCGCACGGCGAGGAATTCGAGGATGCGCTCTTTTATTTTTTCCAGCCCGTAATGATCTTCGTTGAGAACCTTTTCGGCGCGCGAGATGTTACGGATTTCCTTGGAGCGCTTCTTCCACGGCACCGCCAGCAGCCAATCGAGATAGTTTCGTGAAACCGTGGATTCGGCAGACATGGGCGGCATGGCTTCCAGCTTCTTCAATTCCTGCAACGCCTTGTCTTTGACGTCCTTCGGCATGCCGGCGGCTTCGACTTTCTTTTTCAATTCGTCGAACTCGCTCTTTTCGCCGCGGCCCAACTCCTTCTGAATGGCCTTGATCTTTTCGTTGAGGTAATACTCCTTCTGCGCCTTCTCCATCTGCCGTTTGACGCGCGATTGAATGGTGCGGTCCACGTTGAGCTTTTCGATTTCAACATCGAGAACGTCGGCGATGCGGTTCAGGCGCTCCGAAGGATCGAAAATTTCGAGCAATTCCTGTTTTTCTTCGATAGAGAGCTGAAGGTTCGCTGCAATTATGTCGGTGAGCTTTGCCGGATCTTCCATTCGTACCGCGGAAATCATGGTCTCGTAGTTGAGAGCCTGGCAAAGCTTCACGTATTGCTCGAACAACGTGGTTACGCGCTGCATGCCCGCTTCTATCTGGGCGTTCATTTCCGTGGGATAGCGAGCCACGCGAACCGAAGCCTGCATGTATCCATCGGCGTCGGTGGCCTGGAGCAGGCGGCCGCGCTCGATGCCTTCCACCAGAACTTTAATGTTACCGTCGGGCAGCTTCAGGCTTTGGACGATGTTGACGATGGTTCCGACCTGATAGATTTCATTCGATTTCGGTTCGTCGATCGAGGCGTCGTGCTGCGTAGCCAGGAAAATCTTCTTATCTGCGGCCAGCGCCTCTTCCAGGGCGCGCACGCTGGACTCGCGGCCCACCACGAACGGCGTCATCATATAGGGAAAGATGACCACGTCCCGTATGGGCATCATGGGCAGTTTCTTGCTCTCGAATTTTTCCTTGGATGTGGTCACTCAATCTCCCTGGACTACCAGTTGAGCGGTACGTGCCTTTGACTACGCCCGGCACCATTCAGTTTACTACTCTTTTGTTGCCCTTTGGCTATCCAGCCTTTTCCATCATCGAAAGAGAGGCATTGCGCTTCTCCACCATCTCCCTGGTAACCTCGAACTCTTTCAGTTTCTTCTGGCTAGGCAGGTTAAACATGAGGTCCAGCATCAGTTCTTCGAGAATCATACGGAGGCCTCGGGCTCCCACTTTACGGGCCATAGCTTGACGGGCAATGGCTCGCAGCGCCTCCTCGTGGAATTTCAAGCGCACGTTCTCAAACTCGAATAAGCGCTGGTACTGCTTGACGATGGCATTCTTGGGACGAGTGAGGATTTCTATCAGGGCAAACTCGTCAAGATCCTCGAGCATGCCCATCACCGGAAGCCGACCGACAAATTCAGGAATTAAGCCAAATTTGATCAAATCCTCGGGCTGCATTTCGCTGAGCAATTCGAAGTTACGCTTGCGAGCGACCGCGACTTCTTCCTTAGCCTCTTCTTCGCCGCTCCGGAAACCCAGTGACTTCCTTCCTACGCGCCGACCGATTATTTTTTCCAGACCTACGAAGGCTCCTCCGCAGATGAACAGAATATTAGTTGTGTCTACCGGCGTGAATTCCTGATGAGGATGTTTGCGCCCTCCTTGCGGAGGGACATTGGCGATGGTTCCTTCGAGAATCTTCAGCAGCGCCTGCTGCACACCTTCGCCGGAAACATCGCGGGTAATCGACGGATTCTCGTCCTTGCGCCCGATTTTGTCGATTTCATCGATGTAGATGATTCCGGTCTGAGCGCGGCTCACATCGCCCTCGGCGGCCTGCAGTAGCTTGAGAATGATGTTCTCCACATCCTCGCCCACGTAGCCAGCCTCGGTCAGCGTAGTGGCGTCAACAATGGCAAAGGGCACGTCTAGCATTCGGGCCAGGGTTTGCGCCAGCAGAGTCTTGCCGGTTCCGGTGGGACCGATGAGCAGAATATTCGACTTGCTCAATTCGATGGCGTCGCCCGCCGCTTTCTGGCGGTTCATGAAGATGCGCTTGTAGTGGTTGTAAACCGCGACCGCCAGTTTCTTCTTGGTCTGCTCCTGTCCGATGACGTATTCGTCCAGAAAGGTCTTGACTTCCTGCGGCTTCGGCAGTTGATTGGGCGTGGCAGTTTGCGGAGTTGTAGTGCGATCATCTTCCAGGATGGAATTGCAGACGGCGACGCACTCGTCGCAAATATAGGCACGGGGATAGTCACTGGGCGACGAGATTAATTTGGCAACGGCATCCTGCGACTTATGGCAGAAGGAACAGCGCAAAATCTCATCGGAGCCTGACTTGGTTTTCACTCGGCTCACTCCTTAAAAAATCAGTATCGGTATGACGGGTGGGTCTTGCCTATCTTGGCCCGTTCTCCGTTTGCATCGCGTTCTTCACAGAATTCGAATTCAAACGCGAAGGCAGATCATACCGCTTTTACTGTCTTGTAGATGATATCGTCTATGATTCCGTATTCCTTAGCCTGCTGCGCGTTCATGATAAAGTCGCGCTCCACGTCCTTTTCCACTTTGTCCAGCTTCTGACCGCTGTGCTTCGAGAGTAACTGGTTTGTAATCTCACGCATACGCAGGATCTCTCGAGCGTGGATGTCAATGTCAGTGGCCTGACCCGACAATCCTCCCATCGAAGGTTGGTGAATTAAGATGCGCGAGTTAGGCAACGCTAATCTTTTCTTGGGTTCGCCAGCGGCCAACAGCAGTGCCGCCATCGAGGCCGCCTGACCCACACACAGGGTCATGACATCATTCTTCACATACTGCATGGTGTCGTAGATTGCCATGCCAGCGGTAATCGATCCACCCGGCGAATTAACGTAGAGTTGGATATCTTTTTCAGGATCTTCCTGAGCTAAGAACAACATTTGCGCAATCACCAAATTGGCGATGTTGTCGTCAATCGGCGTGCCGATGAAAATAATGTTATCTCTCAGCAGACGGGAATAAATGTCGTAGGCACGTTCGCCCCGACCGGTCTGCTCGATCACCATCGGTACCAGCATCATTTGCGGATCATTTGGTTTCATTGTCTACCGGACCTGTCACCGGACCTGCCACACTCCGCCCCAAAGTAACGTTTCTGCGTTGCTCGGGAAGAGTCGAAGTGTCCACGTTTCTGTCGCTACCTACGCGGACTGGTGATAAAGAAAATCGAGGGTCTTTTCGCTGCGGATTCTCATCCGGATTCTATCGAGGCCCCCGTCCTCTGTCAAACGAGCGCGCACTGCTTCTGACGTTTGTTTCGACTGTTTCGCCAGAGATTCGATTTCCCGATTTACTTCTTCGCTGCTGACCTCGATTTTCTCCAGGTCGGCAATCCGTTCGAGCAGCAGCGAAGATTTCACATCGTGAATCGCCTGGTCCCGCTGGCCGGATCGGAGACGCGGCAGGTCCATTTTTTTCAAGTCCTCCATCTTCATGCCCTGCGCGGCCAGTGCTCGCAGACCGCGTTCGAGGCGCAGGTCAATCTGGCGGTCCACCAAAGATTCCGGCACTTCAAAATCGTTGCGCTTTACCAGTTCCTCGACCAGTTTGTCTTTGGCCGCATGCGCAGCGGCGTGGCGCTTCTCCGCTTGCATGTTCTCGCGGATCTGCTTGCGCACCTGGTCGAGACTGGTGAACTCCCCCAATTCTTTCGCAAAGTCATCGTTCAATTCCGGAATGCTCTTTTGCTTGATGCCATTTACCTTCACGGTATAAACGAATGTCTTGCCAGCTAAGCGCTTGTCCGGAATATCCTCCGGATAGCTCACATCGAAGGTGCGCTCCTCACCTGCGGAGGCCCCGGCAAGACGCTGGGAAAATTCCGGCATCGTATTCTTGCCTCCGATTTCGATGAGCACCTCATCCATGTGTACGGGATTGGCGCTCGCTGCTTCCACATCTTTCCCATCCTTTGGTTTTCCATCCATGGAAGCTTGGGCAAAGTCGCCCTCCGCCAGAGGACGCCCTTCTACGCTGGCAAAGGTGGCATGCTGTTCGCGCACGTTGTCGAGTGTCTTTTCGACCTCCTCGTCGGAGACGACAATTTCAGATTTGTCGGCCCGAAGATCCTTGTAGCCCTCAACCTGGATTTCCGGAAGCACTTCAAAGCTGGCTTTGAAACGCAACGGCTCACCGTCATGGTATTGCAGATCGGTGATGCGAGGCTGCGACACCGGAACCAGCCCTTGTTTTTCGGCTTCGCGACGGAAGTAGCGTGGCACGAGAGCCTCAATTACATCGTTCTTGAGGCCGTCCCCAAAACGCTGGCGAATGATCGAAGCCGGAACATGGCCGGCGCGAAAGCCGGGCAGGCGTGCGCTCTTCTGATAGCGCTGAATCTGCGACTCGGTTTCGCGGGTAACTTCGGCGGCTGGGATTTCGACCGAGATCTCTCGTTTGATATCTTTCTGGTTCGTTTCCGTCTTTGCCGCGTCGGTAGTTTCTGTGGGGCTCACGTTTCGCCTTTCACCAGCACTGAATCCGGATGTTCGTGAAGCATGGGAATCCCAACCGAATTCATCAAGTCTTCATCTGAGTGTAAAGATAGAACGAGATGACCGTCAAACCTCCAGGCAGAATTCGCTTCGCGGTCCCCAGGACGTTTCCATTCCCGGAAGTAAGAGCGAACGAAACCTCAGACGCAAATCCGGTGCAATGCCGAACTCAAATGGTCTGAGAGCGGATCAACCTTGGAAACCACATCTCTAATCCCCGCGGCTCTGGCCGCTTTCAATAATTCGTTCGAGGGATGCATGGTGAACATCAACATGGCTGTTCGCGGGGCCAGTTGGCTAATCAGGCGGGCGGCGTCCAGCCCGTTCATCACGGGCATTTGCATATCCAAGATTACAATGTCGGGGTGAAGCTCTTCGACTTTCTCAACCGCCTCTTTTCCGTTCTCGGCTTCGCCACATACTTTCCAATCCGAGTTGGCGGCGAGCCACGATCGCAGGGACGAGCGAATCATTGAGCTATCATCGACGATCAGGATGCTATAGATCATGCCGGCCACCTTGCTTTGCCCTTGGCAGGCTGCTGGCCGGGCCACGTCGTACAGCGCGACGGACGGCTACGAGGAAGGGTAAAATTCATGCTAACGGGCGAGCCCGTTTAGTTACCATACCATTGATACTGTACGCTAGCGCACATTCATACGTTAGAGAGCTGTCTTAACGAGCTCCTCTCAGGAGTTTTTTTTGCCTTGGGACGGGCTTTGGATAAGCTAAGAAAAGCACACACGAACGGCCCAAAACCAGATCAAGAACCGATGCCTCACTGGCTTACTGTTCTCAACCACGAAGTCATCGCCTGCACTCGCTGTCCCAGGCTGGTAGCCTATCGCGAACAGGTAGCACGTGAGAAACGACGGGCGTACCGCGATTGCGAATATTGGGGCAGGCCCGTGCCCGGCTTTGGGGATGCTGATGCGCGCGTGCTCATTATGGGGCTCGCCCCAGGAGCGCACGGATCGAACCGCACCGGACGCCCTTTCACCGGGGACGCTTCCGGCAAGTTTATGTTTCCCGTTCTGTATGAAACTGGATTCGCCAACCAACCGAATGCAACCGATCGTAATGACGGGCTCCGGCTTAAAGATCTGTACATTACCGCCGCGGTCCGCTGTGCTCCGCCGGCGAATAAGCCTTTACCGCAGGAGCTCGCCGAGTGCTCACAATTTCTCGACCGGGAGATTGAAGGATTAAGAAAAGTGAAGGTCGTGGTCGCCCTCGGCAAGATCGGGTTCGAGGCTTATCTGAACTATTTGAAACGCCGGGGCCTGCTCACTAATCGCGGAAGATATCTTTTCAAACATGGTGCCAGTTACCGGTTACCCGACGGTAAGGTGTTACTTGCCTCCTACCATCCTTCCAACCAGAACACGCAGACCGGCAAGCTGAGGCGCGAGATGTTTGTGGAAATCTTTAAAGAGGCGGCAAAACTTGCCGATGGTTAGTTTGAGGCGCCGTTGGGGCCGGATCGCTGCACCCACCCCAAATGGGGGTCACAGTTCACAAAGCCGGGTCAGGAACCGGGACGGCGCCGATAGATTCACTCAAAGAGATTCGATACGGTACTTCGTCTGTCGCTCGTAACGAGCCAGGTGGTCTGAGACGCCAAGAGGAGCCGACAGTTTTGCTTTTAGGCCGCGCGGAAAGCTATGATTAGTTCTTACGCGGAAGCGCTCCCAAAACGTGCTGTTTTCGACGGCTCTCCTTCTCGGCAGCATCCTCTTAACTTTTTCGATCTTCTTTTTGGCATCTCATTTTTGTTTTGAGACTCCGAGAGACTTTGTACGCAGTCTGGTCTTTATGCCAATCGGCTTCGTGCTAGCGGCTGGAGGATATCGTCTCGTCTCCGGACAGTGGACGGGCGTAAGTCAGATCCCGCATCGCTGCGCAGCGCTCGCTGGTCTAGGGTTTATTGGGTTGGTTGTTAAGTATGTCTGGGACGGCAAGCACATTCGCGCTTATCCGGAAGGATACACAGCTATCGTGAGTGGATTGCTTATTGCGTCGTGGTTCATACGGATGAAATACCGACCTCGTCGGAAGAAACTGAAACCGCGCGCCCTCTGAAGCGCTTAATCTTTCCGGACCAGTATAGCCTTTGACCTTAGAAACCTACCATCACCGGCTCCGGCTCCAGTTGTATGCCCCAGATTTCTTCCACGCGATGCTGAATCTGATCTTTCAACGCCAGAACCTCGGCGGCGGTGGCTCCGCCGCGATTCACGATCGCCAGCGCGTGCTTGCTCGATATGCCGGCGCGGCCCGCGCCATACCCCTTGGCAAAGCCGGAGCGCTCCACCAGCCATGCCGCTGAAATTTTCTTGCGCGTTTCGAGAGCCGGATAGCTGGGAACCGACAAACCGCGTTCCGCTGCCCGTTGCTTTAGCTCTTCATGTTGCATTTTCGAGAGCACCGGGTTCTTGAAAAAAGAGCCCGCGCTCAGACAATCGGCGTCCCCGGGAACGATGAGCATTCCCTTCAGGGCCCGGATGTGGCGCACGGCCTCGCGGGTTTCGCACAGATTGGGCGGAGTTTCGCGGCCTGCGAAATGCCGCTGCAGATCGGCATATGCGATCCGTGGCTCTCCATCGGGAACGAGGGCGTAGCTGACACGCAGAACGATGAAGCGTCCGCGCTCGCTGCCGTTGAAGATGCTGGAGCGGTAGCCGAAGCCGCAGGCCTCGCGGCAGAGCTCGCGGAGTTGGCCATCTTTCACGTCGAGCACCAGCACCGTGGCAATGGTTTCGGCGACCTCCTGCCCGTAAGCGCCCACATTCTGCACCGGAGTGCCGCCCACGCTGCCCGGAATGCCGCTCAAACACTCGACGCCGGCGCAGTGCGCCAAAACGGATCGGGAGACAAATTTATCCCAGGACTCGCCCGCGCCTACGTCGAAAACAATCCGGCCATCTTCATCGTCGGTAGTGCGTTGGTCAATTCCTGGGATTGCAATTTTGAGCACCAGTCCGGGCCAACCGGCATCGGCCACGACCAGGTTGCTGCCACCGCCGAGAATGAATAGAGGCAGATCGTGCGAGCGCGCGAATGCAACCGCCTCCTGCGCTTCACCAACATCTGTGGCCTCGACGAAATATCTCGCCGGACCTCCGATCCGAAGCGTGGTCAACGGAGCCAGCGAGATGTTTTCGAGCAGCTGCACGAATCATTTTCCATATTACACAGCGAAGGGTCGGGCGCGCTCTTCCAGCGGGGAACGTTGGGGCATGACCAGTTTGACGTTGCTTAAACCGGCGCTGACAATGTCGATCTGCGCCCTGCTATACCTCTTATCCCGCGATGAGATCATGCAGACCGATGAGAGCGCTGCGTATGCTCCGGCCATCTTGGCCGGCGTTGGCGCTGTTTCTGAAGCGCGTGCGATTGCGCGATGATCCGCAATTGAAGCGCGTGACTTGTGTAATGGGATACGTACGTGAGTCGCTGGTTCCAAACTCCAGCAACTCTATAATTCCCTTGTGACAAGACAGTCCAAGGTCGGCGGAGTCCTGCTTGGTATTTTTGGCCTGATTTTCCTGGCCGCCGGACTCTTTTTCGCCAGCACTGTTTTGTTTAGCACCCCAGGCCAGGTCCAGGGGGAGCGCTGGGTGGGTGTGCTGGTTTCGACTATCTTCATTCTGGTGGGGGGCGGGATTGTTTACGCCGTAATTTATGGGAGCCGCCAACTGAAGGAACAAGCGGCGGCCGAGCAGTCGAATCCGGAATCTCCTTGGCTATGGCGGAAGGACTGGGCCTCTAGCCGAGCGGAGGGCAAAAACCGGAAAAGCGCCATCGGGCTTTGGGTGGTGGCGATTTTTTGGAATGTGATCGCCTTCACGGTCGCGTTCGGGACCGCACCTCAACTCTGGCGCACGTCGAATCCAGCGGCCTTCCTGCCTCTTCTATTTTGTGCGGTCGGTGTCGTTCTGGCAGGCGTGGCGACGCGCGCCAGCATCCGGCAGAAACGATTTGGCAAAACCTATCTGGAGTTCGCCTCGTTGCCGTTTTCTCCAGGCCGTACGCTGAAGGGCACGATTCACTTGCGCTTCAACACCAGTGCCAAACACGGTATTGACCTGAGTCTATGCTGCGTCCGCCGGATCACGACCGGCGCGGGAGAAGATCGTACCACCCAGGAGAGTGTTCTTTGGCAAGCTGATAAGAACGTCCCGCAAGGAGCGCTCACGCCAGGTCCGATGGGAGACGCCGTGATCCCCGTGGACTTCAACATACCGAGCGACGCCTACGAAACGAATCACGAGCAGCCTGACGATCAGGTGCTTTGGCTTTTGCACGCGCAGGCAGACGTTCCCGGCGTGAGTTATTCGGACGATTTTGAGGTCCCAGTTTTCCGCCAGACGCCATTGCCGCGATCTATTTTCGAACCGACGGCGTCTTTTTTCGATGAGACGCAGAACGCAACCGCCGCGCCTGCCTTCGAGTCCGATGCCTCCGACGTGGCCGCTCCTGTCAACCCGAAAGTAATAGTCTCGGCGGGGCTGAACGGAGAGACTGAATTCTACTTCCCGGCCTTTCGCAACCCTTCCCCAGCTCTGGTTTTGGTGCTTCTCACGTCTGTGTGGACGGCGATCGTTTATTTCCTCCTTCATTCGCAAGCTCCGTGGTTCTTCGCTGCGTTGTTTGGTTTCTTTGACCTCTTTCTGATTTACGCAGTGATTTGGGCGACGATGGGCTCATGCCGCATCCATGTGGGCAACGGGAAGATTGTCTTCCGTCGGGCCGTGCTGGGGATCGGAAGGGCCCGTGAAATTACTTTCTCCGACATTGCCAGGATTCTGGCCCTCACGGTGGCACAACAGAAAGGCATACGAGCTTCTTACCGCGTTTGCCTGTTTACCAAGGATGGGAGGAAGCTCACGGTCGCCGACGCGATCGACAACCGCCAGGAGGCGCGGTGGGTTGCCGCCCAGCTGGAGAAACTCGCCGGCCTGAAACTGGACACTCACGTCGCCGTCGACTCGGGGTTCGGGGTGTACGGTCCGCCCCCGCAACGGGGAAGAGCACGATCCGGATCCCCTGCAGCATTTCATCACAATAGTCCAGCCGCAATCGCCGTAGGAATTGCGATCTTTTTCTTGTGGATGGGTTTTGTCAGCTACCGGTTCATATCCCATGGACAATTCAAGCGTGCTTCCAATGCCGGAGCGGCAGCCAGGCGCCCGCTGCGGCGGCTTGCCTACTTGCCGCTGACAGACGAGGATGTGCAACATCTGCAGATGCTTCCGGAACAAGCGCAGGCGGAAGAATTGCTGGACCGAGCGATTCAGCACGATTCGCGCGCGCTCGATTTGTTCGAGCAGAAAATTGGCGCCTGGCACAGTATCACGCGCACCGCGCAGATGAGCGATTTGGAGAAACGCTCCGGTTACTCCACTGATCTGCGGGTTCGCTACGCCAACGCAGATCTAAACCTGGCAATCGAGGGATTTCCGAAAACCGACAACTCGGCCGACCAGCTCATCGCTCAGGCACAAGCCGACCCGGCGCACCGCGCTTATAGCGTGTACTACATGGGAATGCTGGCCGGCCGCGGCGTCAGTTATGATCGCATTTATCCTGTGCTGGTGGACTACGCCAAGAATGACCCCGACCCCCAGGTGCGCCAGTGGGCTGTCGAAGGTATGCGTTATCTTGGCACTGATGAAGCTTTGGACCAGCTCTTCTATTCTTTTACGCACGACTCATCTAGCGCGGTTCGCGATCGCGCCGGTTGCAACGTGTCCGACTGCGGCAACTTCACCCGCAAACAGCGTATGCGAATGGTGCCCAGGCTAATTGAGTTGGCAGCCGATCCGCAAACCACTTCGCAAATGCGAAACTGGACCTTCCTCGCGCTAAGTGAGATCACCGACCAAACCGTGCCTGCCGACGCGTCAGCCTGGCAAGACTGGTATGCGCAACACGGGGCAGAGAAGATGGACGAGTTCGAACGCCTGGATTGGTGGAGAGTCCGCGGCGATCAGTAGCCCCCGGAACGTGCAATGCCCTGTCATCTCTGAAGCCAACGGTTTGCCCGTCAACTCGATAACCGCATTTCAGGAGCATGGCTTAGCCAGGGCGGATGCGTCGAGGGTGTGTGAGGCGTCGATGATGTCGCTCCCTTGACATGGCCGCTAGTGTATCCTATTATGTCCATTAATATAGTAGGGTTTTAGAATGTCATTAACCCCAGCGGCTCTGGCGCTCGCCTCTTCGTTTGGTAGTTTCTTCGCGAACAGGAAGTTTGGCAAGTCGCATCCCCAATAGTAGGTATGTGGATGAGGTATGCGACGAGGATAAACTAAACAAGTCCTCATACGCCGCTCCGGACTTTGGCAGGGCGTTTTGGTGGGGCGGCATCTCCATCGATATAGCGCTGAATGGTGCGGCCCACATGGACAACAAGATCTTCGTTCCGTAGCGCAACGACCGGTGGAAGTCGAAGGACATAGCGAAGGAAGGCAACGCCCACCAGTTGGGTTGCGATCAAGGCCGCGGAGCGAGCCGGGTCCCGCGACCGGATTACACGAGCCAGGGCCGGCTTTACCTGCTGCGTAAAAACGGCAATCGCTTTGTCTCTGCCCTCGGGGTGAGTTACCGACAGCCGCAGAAGCGCTGGCATATCGCCAGCAACCCCTCTGTTCTCCCAGCGGTCAAGGAAGGTTCGCACGATACATTCGCCCACATCATCTGGTGGTACGCTCGATAAGTCTGGAAGATGGAGATCGAACTGAGAGGATGCGGTAAACAGGCCCTCTTTGGTTGCGTAGTAGCGCATCACCATGGAGGGATGAATTTTGGCCATTCCGGCGATCGTACGAACGGTTGCGCGCTCGTAGCCGAGCGTAGCAAAGGCTTCCCGGGCGGCTTCGAGGATACGGGCTCGCGTTGCATCAGAACGCCGCGGAATTTTTGCAGCTGCAACGGCTTCTTTTCTCCTGGTCATATCTCTTGGAACTTAGACATCCTTTTGATGGAAGGTGTAATCAAACGGTTGCAAACACTTGTTTGCATGAGAGAGCACTAAAGTATGCCAAACCTTAAAGCCCTCATTATCGGTGCCGGGCCGACCGGCATGACCGCCGCAATCGAGTTGCGCCGCGCTGGTCTCGACGTTCGGATCATTGACAAGGCCACGCACCTTGCCGACCGCTCGCAGGCCCTCGTGGTTCAGTCACGAACACTGGAGCAGTTTCAGCGCTACGGTATCGCTCAGACCGTTGTCGGACGGGGCCGTCCGCTGCGCGGAAGTCGATTGATCAGCGAAGGCAGGGAGATCGCACACCTCACGCTGGACATGGTTCCCAGCCGGTATCCCTACACTCTGTTTATTCCTCAAAGCGAGACCGAGGCGATCCTTAACGAGCACATGGAATCACTCGGCGCTATCACAGAGCGTGGCATCGAGCTGCAGTCGCTTACTCAGCATTCGGATGGTGCGACGGCGAAGCTCCAACATCCAGACGGCCAGCTTGAGGAGGTCTCTGCACGCTGGATTCTCGGGTGTGATGGCGCTCACTCGACAGTCAGGCAGCTCGCCAATATCCCTTTCATCGGCGGCGGAAGCAACCTGTCCTTTTTCCTTGGTGATCTTTACCTTGAAGGTGCAGACATCCCCAAGGACGAACTTCGGATCCATCTTCATCGTGGCGACCTCGTGTTCCTTGGCCCGCTGACCGATAAGCTAACCCGCGTCATTGTTGCCCGACAAGAAGATGAAGGGAAGGATCCCTCCGAGGACCGTCCGCTTACTCTCGAAGACTTCCAGCGCGCAGCCGACGAATGTGGCGTCAAGATTCGTGTTCTCGGCTCGGAGTGGATGACGCCCTTCCACGTCAATGATCGCCAGGCCCGCCATTATCGCTCGGGCGATATTTTTCTTGCCGGCGATGCCTCCCACATCCATTCTCCAGTGGGCGGTCAGGGGATGAACACCGGCATTCAGGACGTTGCTAATCTCTGCTGGAAACTCGCCGCGACAACGCGCGGCGCCGCTGATCCCGAAAAGCTTCTGGACAGCTACGAAGAGGAACGGGAGGCGGTGGGCAAGGCACTCCTGTCCTTCACCGAACGCGGCCTCAAGCTCACGACCGCAGCCAGTCCGCTGCTGGTCAAGCTGCGCGATGCGCTCTTACCCCACCTTACGACGATGTCGGCGGTTCAGAAGGGCTTCGCTGGCTTTATCTCGGAGACTGCCATAGAGTATCGCTCCTCCCCGATTGTCCAGGATCATGGCGGTGACGGCGATCTCCGTGCGGGGGACCGCATGCCCGACCCCGATATCAAGAGCGAGAACGGAGGCCATACCACGCTGCTGGGCGATTGGACCGACACTCGGCATCTCGTCATCGCGATGGATGCGACGGAACAGGTCAAGGCGGATCTCGCCTCCGCGCTGAGCCACGCTCGCGTTATCGCGCTACGTGCGGAAGATCTTGACTCCGAAGGAGGACGATTGTTTGGCCGGCAACCCAAGCTCCTTATTGTGCGGCCGGATGGTTACATCGGATTCCGCGGACCGCTAGAGCAATCCAACGGCTGGCAGGCCTACGCCCGCCAGGACGCTCTGCTCTGATTCCCAACGAACCGAGAGGGAAAAGGGTGAGCACATGAAGAAGGGGACAGTCATCTGCAATCGAGAGACTGGTGAAACTATCACCATGCTCGTCAGCGAGAAAGAGACTGATGGAGCGCGCCAGCTATACCGCGTTCTATTACCACCGTATCGTGCAAGGCCGCCTCTGCACTATCATGTTGCGTTTACGGAAACCTTTACTGCAATTGAAGGGACACTAGACATGTATCTTGGCCCTGAGCGCTAGCAAATCGGTTGAATGCTGGAGAAAGCGTGAGGGCCGAGTTATACCAACTGCATTCGTTTGCGAACAACTCCGATCAGCCATGCATGATGACCGTGGAAACCAAGCCTGCCGGAAGCGTGGTTAAAGCTTTCCAACTGGCTTACGCCGTTGCGAACGACGGCGGTGCCGCGACGGATGGTTTACCGAAGAATCCGCTGATCCGGCTGCGCTTCGTTGCGTTGACGGAAGGCTTCGTACCAGGGCCACCTCTCAAGCTTCAACAGTTCGTCCTGAGCGCGGCTGCCTTGCTTGCACAGTTCACCGGTGCCGAGCGGCGCGTTCGTCGGTATCTCGGTGTCGACAAGTCTGAGCACGTAAAGCGTCGGAAGATGGTGCTTTGACGGTCGGATCTGCTGGTTAGCCAATCGGCAGGTTCATCGAATCCACTGGCGGTTTCTCACGATTATGAGCAACAGTGAACATCTTTCGAGATCACGAATCTGACAAGATAGCCCGGTGAGATTCAAACTCATCTTCAGACTGTCGTCTAAGACCGTTGTTTCATGCTCCCGTCGCAACAAACTCAAAGGCAAACGCATCGGGTGTCCACGGCAAGGGCTGCCGCTTCAACACGTGAGATCGCCCGCAACTCGCTTCGCTATACAAACCTAATTTGTTATCCCAGGCTCCCTTCAGCTGCAGCTTTAGGCCGACCACTTGTTTCACACGGTCATCGCGGAAATAGGTGTTCTCGCGGGAGTGAACGTCGCCTGCGGTCGATGCGCGAAACGTATGCGTCGGCTGGTTGCTTGGGGTTCGAATCCAGACACACATGAGCGGCCTGCCCGACCTTGACCTTGCCGATCTGTCCCTCGGGAAAACCTCGGAGGTACACGTTGCTGAGATCCAGCAGAGTTATGACCGGAGTTTCCGAGGTAATCACCTCTCCCGGCTCTGCCACGCGCGTTAGTACCGTCCCATCAAAGGCGCTTTCACAGTCAGATCCTGGGGCCTCAGTGAGCTGCGTCTGGGTTTTACGAAAATTGTACGGGAAATACTGCCTGTGAATTATTGATAATATTGGAGATAATGGTGGAGGCGGCGGGAGTCGAAC
>JBAVZU010000088.1:0-16755 GCA_049588915.1 Candidatus Sulfotelmatobacter sp. | reverse complement strand
TGGCTAGCCGAGGGGTTGTTTGTCCCAAGTCGCGCTGCCGCAATAACATACATTCGACCATGCGTGACCATCGATCCAATTTAGGAATCGGTCCGCCAAATGCTAGGTTAGGTTTCGGACGTCAAATTTTCTCCCCTGCTCGAAACCCCGAGGGAACTTGAAATGCGTATAAGGCTGGTAGGAGTAGTCATGACTTTTGGGTTCCGGTACGCGCTAGCCCTTTTGCTGGCCGCTTCTCTAATTAGTACGGTAAGTTGTGCGCACGACCAGCAGTTGGTCTCGATCAGTGTAGAGCCCGGCACTGAAACCTTTGGATCTTCCAATACCCCGGTTAATGATGATGCCGGGCTCACCGTTCAACTGAGGGCGATAGGTACATACATTCATCCCCCGGTAACCAAGGACATAACGAATCAAGTTACCTGGACCTCGAACGATACACAGATGGTCACAGTCAACTCCACCGGGCTTGTAACCGCAACTGGTGATACCTGCGGCGGGTCGATTGTCTCGGCAACGGTACAAACTAATACCAGTTCGGGCGAAATTACGTCGTCGGGAGCGATAGTGACCGGAGAAATGCAGGCAGACGTTACTTGCTACGTCCCCACCCCCGCCAACCCCGCCTCTCAGGCGACGTTAACCGCTAACCTTGCGGGTGCTGGACTGGGAAGCGTGGCCAGCAAGCCTTTTGGGATTGATTGCGCTAACACTTGTACTGCAAACTTCGCGACCGCAACCGTCATAAACCTGACCGCGATTGCGAACTCCGGCTCCACCTTTGCTGGCTGGACTGGGTGCGATTCCGTCATGGGACAAACTTGCATTATCAACAAGTTGAATCCTCATCAAACCGTCACGGCTACGTTTAATTGAGCGGATGCGGAAGACTGATTGTGGATGGCCATCGAACTGATTGTAGTTTCAATATGCTTGCGGGCATAGCTTTATTCCAACTCCCGCAGCAGCTTTCCCAGCGTCTCCTTGGCTTCACCGAGTCTTTCTTCTCTTCTTGCGAGGCACCCACTTTCGCCGCCGGCGGTGGCCGCTCGATTACTGGCGCTACTTGAGGACCACACTGAGATTGCTATGAATCGAAGGTTCGTCTGATCCTGCACCACAGATTCTTCAGCTCGCTCTTGGTGCCGCTAAGGATGTACTCGAGGTTTTGATCCAGAACTATCCCGTTGGACCTTCTGAATGTTTCAATGCACGCGACTCCGTCCCATACCTTGTGTTTAAGTAGGAGGCAACAGTAGGAGGCAACTCATGAAGCTTCGCCAGCGAGGAATGCTTATCTTTGGCGCAATTATCCTGCTGATTTGCGGTGTAGCCTGGCGCCTTGGAAAAGCGGTTCCCGTACAATCCACCACCACGCACTCAGAATCCTTGGATTTTGGCGGTCAGGTGCGCACCTATTTGCTTCATGTCCCGGTCGGCTACGACGCCAAGACACCTTTGCCGTTGGTGTTTGTCCTGCACGGAGCGACACAGAGCCCCGATAGTGCTGAAAAAATGTCTGGCATGAGCGCCAAGGCGGATCAGGAGCATTTCATGGTGGTCTATCCCAGAGGCACTGGCCAATTGCCGACATGGAATGCGGGAAGCTGCTGCGGTTACGCAATCCGGAACGATGTCGATGACATCGGCTTCTTCCGCGCCCTTCTGGAAAAGCTGGGACGCGACTACGCGATCGACCGGAAGCGCATTTACTTCACTGGTATTTCTAACGGCGCCATGATGTCCTATCGGGTGGCTTGCGAGATGTCCGAGCAAGTGGCGGCGATTGCTCCGGTGGAAGGAGCGCTCAACGTCGATTGCCATCCATCGAAGCCGGTCTCAGTGCTGATCTTTCACGGAACCGCCGACCGGCTGGTTCCATTCGACGGTGGCATCGGGCCCTTTCAGCTCGGCGACAAACGCAAGGATAACTCCGTCGCTTATGCCGTTAACTTTTGGGTGAAGCGCGATGCCTGTTTAGCTGAACCGAAGCATGAAGAGACCTCGGAAGCTCACATCGACAAGTATTCTCAATGTCAGGATGGCACTGGCGTTGCGCTTTACGCGATCCAAGGCGGACACCACATCTGGCCCGGCCTCCCGATCAGTGGCAACCATATCGCGGCCACGGATCTCATCTGGTCATTTTTCGCCGCGCACCACAAGCCCTGAGCCTCTTACTCAGACCGGTGTACAAAGTGTGACACAGGAGGTTGCAGACTTGCGTACTGAAGTTCCAGATCGTGTCACTGAGTTTGGGACCCGGATTCCGCTAGCGGGAGCCAGACTTGAAAGCGCGTGTCCCCGGGTTTGGAATGCACCTGAATATTTCCCCGATGCTTCTTTACGATTCGCTGCACGGTGTCCAGTCCCAGGCCGGTGCCTTCTCCAACTCCTTTAGTTGTGAAAAAAGGCTCGAAGATGTGGGGCTGAACTTCGTTGGGAATTCCCGGCCCGTCATCGCCAATCTCGACTACAACGCAACTCTCGTCGCGGTACGTTCGAACGCGAAGCTTGCCCTTTCCGTGCATCGCGTCAATCGCGTTATCAATAATGTTGGTCCAGACCTGGTTGAGTTCGCTTCCAAAGGAATTCACGAGGAGCGGAACGCTTTGGTAATCGCGCTGAACCACGACTCCCTGTTTCAGCTTATGATTCAAAATTGTGAGAGTAGTTTCGAGGCTCTTGACAACGTCTACGTTGAGTATCGGCGCCTGATCCATGTGGGTGTATTCCTTGATGGCGCCGACCAGATCGGAAATTCGCGACGTGCTGCTTTCGATTTCGTGTAACAGGCTCGCGACCTCCACTGACGCGGCGATCCTAACCAAAGCGGCCCGAGCGGTATCCCCATCGAGTATGGCAAACAGCGACTCAACCACCTCTGGCTTGATGTTCCTCCGCGCCAGGCCAGCCGCCAGCAACCACAAGTCATTCTGTCCATGACTGCGCAACAGAGAATCAATCTGGTCTTCCAGATCGCTCATGGTGAGCGGATCCGGCGGAACAACATCCGGTTGAGTGAAGGAGGCTTCCAGTTTTTCGATCTCTGCCTTCTGGGCCGGCGAGAGATCGCGCTTTCCCAGTTCTAGGCTCGCGTTCCTGATCTTGGTGAGGATGTGCCGCAACTGGCTGGCGGCACGTTTCGCAGCCGAAGCCGGATTGTTGAGTTCATGCGCAAGCCCTGCCGAAAGTTTGCCCAACGAAGCCAATCGGTCGCGCTGCTGTTCCAGGCGAGTGGTCTCACGGATCCGGTCTGACATTAGGCCCACGAGGCGCTTGGTCAGTTCCGGCATTTTCTGTATAAGATCCGGAAACAGCGAAGCGGGAAACCGTAAAGCGCGGCTATCCGTCTCCGCTCGCCCGCTCACAGTAAACCGCTTCATTCTCGAAAACGGCAGTACCCCGGTAACGTCGCCAGCCTCCAGGTCAAAGGCGAAAACCTCGCCCCCACGCTCTCCACGCCCTTGAAGATGGCCCTCAAGAATTACAAACATCGAGTCTGCTGGATCACCTTGGCGCAGGTAGACGTCACCCGCCTTGAGATTCATCTCTTGCGATTGGCTAATGAACCAGGTGAGCTGATCGTCTGGCAAATCAGCAAAAACGGGGACGCGAAGAAGTTCGGATTTATCGACCATTTACACCTTGCTCAGATACTGATGAATGAACTGCACCGCCACCGATCCTTCGCCGACTCCGGAAGCTACGCGTTTTATGGAACCGTGGCGCACATCGCCGACCGCAAAGATGCCGGGAACATTAGTCTCGAGCAGAAACGGATCTCGATCAAGCGTCCAGCCTTTTGGCCGTTGCCCGTCGCGTATCAGATCAGGACCAGTCAGCAGAAAGCCACGATCGTCCCGCTCGACAATATCAGCCAGAAAATCTGTCCGCGGCAACGCTCCAATAAAGATGAACATCGCACTTGCAGGTACTCGCTCAGTCTTCCCGGTATCGGTACAAAGCACCGAAATCTCTTCCAGATGGGTTTCGCCATGCGCCTCGGCCACTGAGGCATGCGTCCACAACTGAATGTTCGCGGTCTCGCGAACCTGGTCGATCAAGTATTGTGACATCGTGCTGGAAAGCGATTCGCCGCGCACCAGAATAATGACGCGCTCTGCGTATCGAGCGAAGTTCATCGCCGCCTGGCCCGCCGAATTCGCCCCGCCCACCACATAAACAATTTCGCCTTTACAGGACAAAGCCTCGGTGGCGCCGCCACCATAGTAGATGCCAGCACCCTGCAACTTAGCTATTCCCGGAGCCTCCAGTCGACGCCACTGCACTCCGGTCGCGACCATCAGGGCGTGGCACGAGATCTCGCTTCCGTCCACCAGCTTGATGATTCGATACGGTCCTTCCGTTCGAACGGCAACCACTTCCTGCGGCGACAAGATTTCCACTCCGAAGCGCTGCGCCTGCACCACGGCCCGCCGGGCCAGATCGCCCCCACTAAGCCCGGTTGGAAATCCAAGATAGTTCTCGATGCGGGAGCTCATACCGGCCTGACCGCCGGGCGCTTCCCGCTCAACCATCACTGTATGCAAACCTTCGGAGGCTCCATAAACCGCAGCGGCCAAGCCCGCCGGCCCGCCGCCCACAATTGCCAGATCATAGAAGCTGGTTTGGGCCCGCGTCCGCAGCCCGACCTTTTGCGCGACGTCCGCAGGCAGGCTCTCCAGAAGCTTCGTTCCATCCGGAAAGAGCACGATGGGCAGACTAGTTGCCTCAGGACCCAAAGCTTCCAAAAGGCGTTTGGTCTCAGGATCATTGGCTGAAAGCTCAACGTCGATCCACTGGTAGGGAACGTGGTTCCGGGCCAGGAAGTCCCGCAGCTCATAAGCTCGGGGCGACCAGCGGGTTCCTAGCAAACGTATCCCCTGAAATGTTGGACGGAACGAAGCCTGCCAGTCGTCGAGCAAGTCATCCAATTGCGGATACAAATGCTCCGCGGGAGGATCCCACGGTTTCAGGAAAAAATAGTTGATGCTGGCATGATTGATGGCGCTGATCGCTGCATTGGTATCGGCATAGGCAGTCAACAATGCCCGCTTCGCTCCCGGGAAGATTGCCATCGCCTCTTGCAGGAATTCCACTCCATCCATGCGCGGCATGCGTTGATCGGCCAGGAGCAAGGCCACACTGTCATTCCTCAGCTTCAACTTCTTCAGAAGATCGAGCGCCCCCTCAGGCGAATCGCTCCCGATCACACGGTATTCGGCGCCATACTGCGAGCGCAGATCGCGCTCAATGGCTCGCAAGACATCCGAGTCGTCATCCACGCTTAGCAAAACTGGTTTGGGCATGCTCGGTCCAAGTCTCAGATAAAAAAGGGTTCAGGTAACAGTTTAAAGATGATTACATACTTTCGCATTCTCTCGCCGAGCTGGTTAGATACAGAAATATGCATTCGGTCGCGCAATTCCGTGGCGCGGAGGCTAATCGCGAAAACACTGAAAAAGAAAGACGCTTCAGAATGGCAGGTTGTGCCGCAAAGAGGTTACGACACTACGTTCCACGCCACCTCGTTCCAGTACTATGAAATCCGGAAACGAAAAATTTGTCAGGCAGGCCGGTGCCAATCGGCGTGGATCGAAGGGTGGCGGACGGGTGCCGGATTGGGTCCGGCACCGGTCGTTCATGCGGGATCCGTCATGCGGTTTCAGTGAAGATGTTCTAATCGCCCGAAGGGAGTAACATCTCCTCGGGTCGGCCGGGTGCGATTTGAACCGGAGTGTGCGGGCAGTCCCCGAGAACCGGTTGGCACGCAGCGTCCGGACCTTGCTTGGGGTGTACCAGCGCTTTCTTCTCGCCGAACTGCTCGGCTTCCGTCGATCCGCTTAGTGCCATGGTCGACGCCAGACCCCCGCTGATCACCTGCTGCACTTGATCGAAGTAACCGGTTCCAACGAAACGCTGGTGTTTCGCCGCTTCGTACCCGTATTGGGTTTCGCGACTGAATTCTTTTTCCTGCAGTCGCGAATACGCAGTCATTCCAGCCAGCTTATAGCCGCGCGCCAACTCGAACATGCTCAGGTTGAGCGCATGGAATCCTGCCAGCGTTACGAATTGGAACTTGTATCCCATGCGCGCTAGTTCCTGCTGGAAGCGCGCAATTGTAGCCTCGTCCAGATTCTTGCGCCAGTTAAAGCTGGGAGAGCAGTTGTAGGCCAGCATTTTTTCTGGATGTTCGGCATGAATGGCATCGGCGAACTGGCGTGCTTCCTCAAGGTCAGGATGCGAGGTCTCGCACCAGATCAAATCGGCATAGGGCGAATAGGCCAGGCCGCGAGCGATAGCCGAAGCCAGTCCGCCGCGGATACCATAGAAGCCTTCCGAAGTCCGTTCGCCCGTGCAGAAAGCGCGGTCTCGTGAATCGATATCGCTGGTGAGCAAGTGCGCGCTGTCGGCGTCCGTGCGCGCCATAATCAAACTGGGTACGCCCATCACATCTGCCGCAAGGCGCGCGGCTACCAGTTTCTGAATGGCTTCGCTGGTCGGAACCAGCACCTTGCCGCCCAGATGGCCGCATTTCTTCGCGGAAGAAAGCTGATCCTCGAAGTGCACACAAGCCGCCCCAGCTTCAATCATCCCCTTCATCAGTTCGAAGGCGTTCAACGTGCCGCCGAAGCCGGCTTCCGCGTCGGCCACCAGCGGCGCGAACCAGCTTTGTCCCGGCGCAACCTTGCCCTCCGCGTGATGAACTTGATCGGCGCGTTGCAGCGCGCTGTTGATCCGGCGGCAGAGGTTCGGAACGCTATCTGCCGGATACAAACTCTGATCGGGATACATCTGGCCAGCGTTGTTCGCGTCCGCCGCAACTTGCCAGCCGCTCACGTAGATAGCCTTCAGACCAGCCTGCACCTGCTGCACCGCCTGGTTACCAGTCATCGCACCCAGCGCGTTGACGTAAGACTCGCTTTGCAGGAGTTCCCACAGCCGTTCCGCGCCAAGGCGCGCCAGCGTGTGCTCGATGTGAACGGAGCCGCGCAAGCGCAGCACATCCTCAGCCCGGTAAGGACGTTGCACGCCTTGCCAGCGAGGGTTCTGCGACCACTCATGCTCCATGCATTCCTGTGCCAGTTCCAGCTGCGCGGTTCTCTCTTCGCCGCTCATCATTGGAGTCGTAGAGCACGGGCTTGTGGAGCGCTGCCGTGATCCGTTGCTGGTTCCGTTATCCTTCATGGGCGGAAATTCTCCTGTCTAAACTGGGTGAGCCTGCTATTGGCTTTTAGCTCTCTAATGATGTTTTGAGTGTTCAATATACTGAACAGCAATTCACCATACTGGCGAAGCGTAAGACATTCGATCCGGTGCGTCAACGGCTGTGTTCAATATGATGAACATACATTCATTTTCTTGTACGATTACAGTTTGCTACCATGAGCCTGCATATGTCTCTTTCAACCGATTCTCCGTCGGTAGCCGTCGAGCGTGCTCTAGCCATGCTGGAAGTAGTGGCGCAGGAATCCGGAGGCCTCAGCAACGCCGAGATCAGCCGCAAGCTGAACATTCCAAAGAGTTCAGCCAGCTATATTCTTCGCACCCTGGAGTCCCAGAGTTATCTCACGCGAGACGAGGAATCGGGGAAATATCGGGTAGGATTGAAGATCTTAAGCTTGAGCCGAGGAGCCCTGAGCGGGATCGATGTGCGCGGCGTAGCTTTACCCATCATGCGCCACCTCACCCAACAGACCGGCCTCACTTGTCACCTCGCGATTCTGGATGGTCCCGACGCCGTTTATATAGAAAAGGTCGAGCCTGAAGGTTTTATCAGGATGGATACGTGGGTGGGACGACGCATGCGAGTGCACGCCACAAGTGTGGGCAAAGCGCTGGTTGCGCACATCCCACAAGAGCGTCTCGAGGAAATTCTGCGCAAGAGTGGCATGGAAAAGCGGACTCCCAAGACGATCACAACCTTGCCGCGTCTCCTTAAGGAATTAGAGAAGGTTCGTATGCGGGGTTATGCCGTCGATGACGAGGAAAACAATCTTGGAGCTCGCTGCGTTGGCGCCCCAGTCTTTAACGATCGCGGCTTGATCGAGGCCGGCCTGGGACTGAGTGGCACGGCGCAGCAAGTCAGCCCGCAGACGATGCCTCGCATCCTCGAAGCGCTTAAGGATGCTGCCCGCCATATCTCCATGGGTATGGGTCACCGCGCTCCTCAACGGCGTGCGGGAAGTTCATAGCGCCTTGCCGGGAAAGATAGCCTGGAAAGAGAAAAGAGCCCGTCTCTGCGCAATCTCTGCTTTCTCGCCATTGGACGAAAGTGTGTGCCTCCCTACAACCTCGGCAATATCAAAGTCTGCGCCCCTGCCCCCGCAGTCTCCTAAGTTTTGATTGCCGGTACTCTGCCCGAAGAAACTGCGGCCCGAGTGAGCGCCACCAATTCGACGCCTTGTGTACCGTTCTGAATCAATGTCCAGGTTGGGGCGCACCGGTCGCACAGCCAGAAATACTGTACGCTCCGTCGAGGCCTTCGAAGCGCAGGAGCGGTGGGAATACCAGACTTCACTCCACACTGAGTGTCTACTAGAAACAATCTCCCTTCACCCAAGCGCAGGAAAGGTTTAGAGCATCGGGAATTTGCGCACCGGCTCAGCATTACGCAACTCTTTCTCCCCAATTTCCCACGTTCGAAACCCGGAGAGGCTGTGACTGCAGCCAACGCATAAAGCTTGCATCCCAGATGCCAATCATGGGAAGCGTTTCCATCCCGTTTCATGCAGATTTCCCTGTTCCAACGGACAATGGTGTGCCGAACCATCGGCACACTGCCGAAAATTCACCTTCGCTTTCTGATGTGGTAACTTCCTGAATTCTTATGATTTGGACGCTTACGACCTGTGGAAAGCCCGCATTGCTATAAGTTCGAAAAATCGAGCGGGAGTCTTTTCTCCCGAAGAACCTTCCCGCCCCAACTTTTAGTGAATCATCGTCCCCGTTGCAGCTACCACCACTCCTACCACCCCAAACAACATGCCCAAAAACCAGAAAATTCGTCTTCCAGAGAGCAGAGTGATGGAGGTGATCACCAGGCCGATTTCCAGGAACACTTCCGCCAAGTCGTAACGGTCAGCGCGATTTCTCTCCATGGCGACCTCGGTTTCCAGCTTACGCGCTTCATCCTGAATCTCCGCCTTATCGTGTTTATAGCGCTCCCCATCCTGCGTGTATTTGTCGCGGAACTTGTCCATTCCCCCTGCATCCTTGCTGGCCACAGCGCCACTGAGATCGACAAACAGCTCATCGTCATGCTGGCGAATATTCTTGGCCTGGTAGTACGCCCATTGATCGGATGCTTTCGCCTGCAACACCACTTCCTCCGTGTGCGCTCGATGTCCCAGCAACGTTACCACCGCCACCAGTACGGCTAATACAGCCATTGTCAATGACACGGGCGCAAGGTTAGGGTGGGCGTGGGCGTGTTCAGCATGCTCTTGTAATTCCTGAAGCTCGTCACTCATTCGATCCTCCAGCCGCGCTTTCTAGAAGTCGCAGCCCTCGATAGTACGGACTCGTTCTAATCGGAGCAAGTGTTTCAGGCAATTCTTGGGGCAACCGCAATGCTCTTCGAACTTTGTGCCGCCGCTGACAGCGCCGACCGGGCACTAGCCCCTGACAACCTCTTCTACTCGCCCATCACTTTGACGATCACTCGCTTTTCCCGCTGCCCGTCGAATTCCGCATAGAAGATCCGTTGCCACGTTCCTAGATCGAGTTTGCCGGCCGTGACCGGGACGATGACCTCGTGGTGAATCAGCAAGGCTTTCAAGTGCGAGTCGCCGTTGTCCTCGCCGGTTTCGTGATGCTTGTAATTCTTGCGGAACGGTGCCAGGTGTTCCAGCCATTGATCGATATCTTCGATCAGGCCGCTCTCGTTATCGTTCACATAAATACCCGCCGTAATATGCATGGCGGAAACAAGCGCCATCCCCTCCTTGACGCCGCTCCGCCGCAAGATTTCCTCCACCTGAGGCGTTATGTGCACGTACGCCCGATGGGTCTTGGTATGAAACTTCAAATATTCAGTAGATACTTTCATGATCAACTCCTGCTTTAAGGTTCTGTTCTGAGCTTACCCAAAACCATCTGGACGGTCACTTTCGTTACCCCATCTGTGACAAGAATCACTTAACACCCACCACCGTTTGCTGCATACTCAGTTAAACAGGGAGAGTTTGGTGCCGCTTCGCCTCGATTATTTGTCCTGCGTTCTTACCATTGGGTCCACAATCTTGATCGGACGGCGTTGCTGGGAGGGTTGGGTTCTGGCCGCCGTGAACAGCGTGATTCTTTGCCTGATCGGCCTCCGCACCTCGCAGTTCGGCTTCATTCCAGCGAATCTATTTTGTATAGCGCTCTACGCTGTGAATTTGCGTTCCTGGCGCAAGCCCGACGCCCATTAAGAAGAAGTGGCCTACCTTCACCGCTGCCTCCCATCATCAGCCTCTCTGCCTGACACTTTTCACATTTGCAAACAGACAGTGCTCAACGGCATCGGGGAGCGCACGCAGTTCTCATTGCAGGTCATCCGCGCGAAGGCCATGCGCGTCCGGAAGAGCGACATTACCGGTAGGATTAACAGTCGGGCGAACTCGGTGTTTCGTTCAAACAGCGGTGCTCCGCGAATTGAAGCCGGAGGCTCTCCTGAGCATCCTCCACGCTCTTCAACGCTGATAGAGGAACTTTAAACTCGCGATTGCAGTTCGTGCAGACTGCAATCGCAGGAACGGTCTGAAGCCATTTCAAGACTCGGAGATTGCGTTTTGGCATGGCGTTGCCCGAAGCGGAACTCAGCTACCGCATGGTCTCCTCGATCTCCGAAATCCAGTCCGGACGCTTGAGCACCTCGCGCGGTTTGGGACCGTCCGCTGCGCCCACAATGCCATCCTGCTCCATCAGATCGATGAGATGCGCGGCGCGGCCGTAGCCAATGCGGAGCCGCCGCTGCAGAAGGGAAGTGGAAGCTTTTCCAAACTCCACCACCAACTTCACGGCATCCTGATACAGAGGATCGTCCTCGCCACTTGCGCCTGAACCATCGCCGCTGCCTGCTCCGCTTCCAGCTTCGTGTTCTTCTTTCGGCGCCTCCAAAAACTGCTGCTGATACTCCGCCGAACCTTGCTGCTTCCAGAACTCCACCACGGCGGCGATTTCTTTTTCCGTGACCAGCGGCGCGTGCAGTCGGTGCACCCGCGCGGATCCAGACGGCAAGTAGAGCATGTCACCTTTGCCTAGCAGCGCTTCCGCTCCGTTCGCGTCCAGAATGGTCCGTGAGTCCACCTTGGTGGCAACGCGGAATGAAATTCTCGCGGGGAAGTTTGCTTTGATCAGTCCCGTGATCACATCCACAGAAGGACGCTGCGTTGCCAGCACCAGGTGAATGCCGACGGCTCGCGCCATCTGCGCCAGTCGCGTAATCGACTCTTCCACATTGCTCGAATCGAGCATCATCAGGTCGGCCAACTCGTCAATGATGATCACGATGAAGGGAATCGGCTTGTCATCGGAATCTTCTTCGAACAAGCTTGGCGTTCCGCCGTTATCGAACAGCCGGTTGTACTGGTCAATGTTGCGCACGCCCTTTGCCGCCAGCAATTTCAACCGGCGTTCCATCTCGCGCACCGCATTGCGCAGGGCATTGGCCGCCAGCTTCGGCTCGGTGATGATCGGCGTATATAAATGCGGGACGCCTTCGTAATTACCCAGTTCGAGCCGTTTTGGATCCACCAGAATCAGGCGAACCTGCTCCGGCGTGGCCTTGTACAGAATCGACATGATGAAGGCATTGATGGCCACGCTCTTGCCGGCACCCGTTGAGCCGGCGATCAGCAGATGAGGCATGCCCGCGAGGTCCGCTACTACGATGCGGCCGTTGATGTCCTTGCCCAAGGCCATCGTGAGCTTCGACTTCTGGCTCATGAATTCCTGCGACTCGATATTCTCCCGCAGCCAGATGATCTCCCGCTCGCGATTCGGCACCTGGATGCCAACGGTCGATTTGCCGGCCATGCGCTCGATGAGAATGCTCTCCGCTTTTAGCGCGAGACAGAGATCGTCAGTCAGGTTGGTGATGCGGCTGTACTTGATTCCGGCGTCGGGCTTGAACTCGAAGGTGGTAACGACGGGACCCGGATTGATCTGGGTGATCTGCCCATGCACCTCAAACTCGGCGTATTTTTCGGTGAGCACCTGCGCAAGGATTTTCAGTTCATCGGCGTCGACAGCCTGCTGCTCATCGGGCCGCTGCAGCAGACTGCTTGAGGGCAACTTGTATCCGCCTGCGATTTTCGGCAGCGTTGTTTTGGCCTTGTGATCGGAGTCCGCACGCTGTGTCACCTCAGGATCAACTGCAGATTCAACCGCCACCAAAGAATCAGCGACAATTCCACCGATAGAAGCGAGCGGGTTCGTTGGAACTTCTTCGGGTTCGGGATCAAAAGTCCGCTCGATGCCCGTTCGGCGGGCCTCTGGCGCAACTCTGGCTTGAACCGCTGGGGCAGCAACCGAGGGCTGGCGCGGTGAAATCAGCTGCGTCTTCACTTGCGGCTTCGAAACCCGGCGTTTCTCCAAGTCTTTCTGCTGACGCCTCTTGGCGCGCTCTTCCTGCCAATCCAGATAGCGATTCCACAGTGCGGTCAGGAAGGCAAAGCGGGTAGGAATCCAGAGTTGAATCGATGAAAACGAGAATGCGGTCGAGAGATACAGTGCAACCGCCAACACGCTGGCGCATACAATGTAAGCTCCCGCCAGGTTCAAGTAATGGATGAGGACATCCCCGACGACCCGTCCGAGAAGCCCTTCGATCGGAATTACATGCAGCCAGCGCGTGTTGCCCGGCAACAGCGCCAGCAGCGCCGGAACGAAGATCGCCAAACAGATTCCTCCCAGACTCTTCGCAATTGGAGACTGAACCTTGCGCGACGCGAACCAGCGTAGCCCGAGCATGGCGGGAAAAATCGGCAAGAGAAAGGCTCCAATTCCGAAAAATTGCAACGTCAGGTCTGAGATGACTGCGCCGACCACCCCTATCCAGTTGCGCGCCGCGTGAGTTCCGGTAAGGACCGAGGCACTGTTTAAGGAAGGATCGAGCGGCGAATAGGAAGCCAGAGCGAGGAAAAGGAGGAGCGCAGAGACGCACAACAGAAAACCGACCAGCTCATTCAGCCGCCGGTTGCCCGTGGGAACAAAAATGCTTGCCAGAAAATGCATGTGGGCCGTTGGGTTACACGAGAAACGAATATCCCGTGGCGCAAATCGGCCAGAGCCTCATCATTATGCCAAGAAGAGGTTGTGGGGGCAATACCGGAATGCGTGAGGAGTATACAGTTGGCTTCCCACTACAGAAAAACGAGTCTGAGCGCCGTTTCTCGCGGGTTTTGCGAAAAGAGAGACGATAGCGGCTTCGGTGCCGGGGGAATTGCCGTCATGCATGAGCCCATAGCGGAAGCGCAATCCCCAGAGCGGCGGGGTGCGGAACTTGTTTGCGGTGGACTGGTCCAGGTATTCGGGCTTGGCGGCTTGCGGGATTCCGTCGCCGGTGCCTACATCGTGCAGCAGGAAGTCGCTATAGGGATGGATAGTCGTATTGCCCAGGAACTTCGGGACTTTATATGTGCCACCGTTGATGCGCGTTCCGGGAGGCAGGGTCTTATACGTCGGGACGTGGCAAAGCGCGCAGCCGATTTTCGCGAAAAGCTTCTCGCCGGTCTGTGCGTCGGGGCTGGCGGCAAGATTCGGGTCGCGGCCTGGCGGGCTTGTGTGGCGAATTTCATCAACCAGGCGTTCCAGTTCGGTCTTGTGCGTGTTAACGTCTGGGGTGTCGAAGGGCGTGGGGTTGTCGCTGGCCGCATGCGTAGGATACTCGTCCGGGTAGAGGCGGTTGCGTATGCCGAGTTCGTTGCGTAGCGAGTCGGCGCAGGAGGACGTCAAGGTGCTGTGCTGGCTTTTCCAGCCGAAGCGGCCTACCTGCATTTTGATCGGGGACGCGGTTACTTCCAGTACGGGAGCGCTGACCACCACTCCTGCCACTCCTAAATTGGCCTTCCGTTGTTGCTGTGCGTTTTGCTCTATGTCGCGGCTGTCGATTGCTTCAAGGTATCCATCTCCCAGTAGGTTGACGGCGACTCGATCGCCGGTGATCAACCTCGCGGAGACCGAACTTTGGGCGGATTCTCCATTGCGATGGTGAATTCCGCCTTCGGATGAGGGAGAGAACGTTCCGCCGTTCGACGCTCCGGTGCGCTGCACCGTCATAAGGCTGGCTCCGAATTTGGAAGGACTGTTGTGGCAGCGCTCGCAGCTTGCGGCGTTGTGAGGATAAGGATCCGCTTGACTTACAGCTCTTGTCGCCAATATTAAGAGCAACATAAGAGAGGCTCTCATAGGGAGAGCATGTTCGAGTAATGGCGTTTTGGATCGGACTGAGACGAAGTTCATCAAACTGTGCCTCAGTATAGAGGCTTTATTCCGCTAAAGAGCGCCTTTTTGAAAATGCTTGGGTTGCCGCCGAGAGACCGAGCTCTGCGGAAAACACTTTGTGCTGGATGAAGTAGATTTTCGCACCGTTGCGCTCGTAAGCTCGTTGGGACCTCGGAATTGTAAAGCGCTTTGACCTTTTCTTAGCGCAACGGATGCTCAGGGAATATAGGTTTGTCGCGCTCACTCACCAACCAGCGACGCTCTGAGCAGCAATCGGCCTGCTGATCCAATTACTAACCAATTGCTCAGAAAAAATGTCCGTGTTCTCGTTTGTAGGGATCTGGTGCGCAATCACAACGTTAAGTGACAGCCAGCACCCTTTCGTTCGAGTCTGCTTTTCGTAAGCTGGCCATAGGCGAATGAAACCGCCAAGAACAAGACCGACAACAGCATCCACTTTGTAGGAGCTTGCGCAAGAAATGAAAACAGAAACGCTATGATCGCACCGACGAGACTGATTGAATCCAAACAGTTTGGCCTGTCGTGCAAAAATCGGTAGCTGAGAAGATCGATGATTACTAAAATACCGATCAACTCCCAAATAAAGCCGCCCGTGGCCGCGACGCTGGGAACAGTTGCGGTTCTCCCGAGTACGCCGGTGACTAGGGCGGTTAGAGTATATACGCAGCACGCTCCAAAGAACCACTTAGCCCACCAGACAACAGTTGCCAGGCAAACAATCGTTGATGTCATAACCATCGCTATGCCCAATACGAGATCACTCCGCGTCCCGATAGTGAGGAAGTGTAGTCCTCCAATTAGGAGAAATAATATCGATATGACTCCAATGACGCCGGCGGCCAGACGCAGACCCGATTTGACCTGTGTCGACAAAGTAGTCATCGTTATATTTTTCTCCCGAAATATCCTTTTCAGTCTATGGATAGGAATCGATTTGTCCGTGAACCAAGATTGGACAAAGAGCTACAACCAAACAGCTTAACAGCCCGTTTTTGCGACATAGGCCTGGATGGAGTCCGCAAACCATAATTGCGTGATGTGCACACTTTCGCCCAGCCTCCACCTGCAGAGTCTCCGATCATCTGTGCTCAGTGTGCCTGCTCTTCGACATACCCTCTTCCCCTTTCTTTCGCACAAATCATACTCAGCCTTGTGCCGAAACGGGGCAGCAGGTCACTTCGACATGCTCCCTTCCCCTTTCTTTCGACGAAATCATACTCACTTCTGTTCGGAAAGAGGGGATCAGGTCAATTCGACGGTTAGGTCACTTCGTTCTCAGAATCAGGACAGCAGCACGCCCGGCGGCCTGAGGCCCAATCATTCGTTTTCGTCATCAGAAGAAGGACCGTTCGAGAAGAGTTTTTCTGCGGCACCAACAGCCCCCAGGATGATCAGGAAATCCGCGATTCCAACTGGCATCGTATAAAAAAGCGTAGGCGCATTTCCTTGGGGCCATCGAACCATGAAAACTAATGGCACGTGGAGCGCCAAGATAATAGCAATGATCGCCCAGAACCAGATATGTTTCCTCAACTTCCAGCGGATTTTGATGGCAAAGAGTATCGCAACTGACACAATGGACGCGGCCAGACCTGCATCTGCGTTTCTCAGCAAAGTAACGAGAAAGAATACCGGCAGCGACATAGCCCCAATTTTGAGGCCCGTGTAGTCTGTAGGTTCCTTCGCCTTAGGTGATTCGTAATCAAACATGTGTTCTTTCCCAATGATTAGCCGTACTAGTCTTCCGAGCTGCACCGACGTATCGTTTTGACCAACTTAATAGTGTCGTATGCTCCTGTGCACCGAGAGTGCGTTGCCGAGGCCGGGTATAACTTTGCCTCCCTCCAACGCCGCATCCGCCAGTGTAAGGCCAAGCGCTGCACCTGCAGAAGCTGCTCCGTAGGGAGCTTCATCGGGAAGTCCCGTTGCTATTCCATAGGCAGCACCACTATATGCCACAATGCCGTCAACTGCCCGGGCACCCGCAACACTTGCCGAAACCAGGTTGCCAAGCCCAGGTATAGCACCAAGAACGTCAAACACAACGGAGACTGCACCCAGCGCTACAGCAGCGTAGCACGGCTGCTTCGGTGCGAGCGGAGGCGGTGGTGGTGGCGGCCCTGGCCCGCCACCGTTCGACCCTCCTCCGTTCGACCCTATGTCCGTACCGAACGGATCTACGAAGTTGAGAGGGCTGTCTGCCGCATACTGATAGAAATTGATACCCCCAGAAAATTGGATCGGGTCCTCGCTGATGAATCGTCCGAGTGCCGGACTGTAATATCTCGCACGATAGAAGTA
>JBAVZU010000087.1:0-38456 GCA_049588915.1 Candidatus Sulfotelmatobacter sp. | reverse complement strand
TGCGCCGGAAAAGCGTCCCGGTGCAGAGAAGCGATACGATAATCCCGGCGCTTCCGATCGATAGCAGAAATTTGCGTCCCTTGCGATCGACCAGCATGATGCCGCCAATGGTCATCACGAAATTCACAATTGTAAAAAGAACATAGCCCCAGTGAGCCTGGACATCGGAAAGGCCGCTCTGTAAAAGAATGTTTGCGTTGTAGCCGATGATGGAGTTGACGCCGGTAGCCTGGTTGCACGCCAGAATCACGCAGGCCAGTACAAACGGAATTACATACTTGCGGCGAAGAAGAGATTCCTTCACCTTCGCTCCGGTAGAGGTCTTGGTTCTCTTCGTCGAGGCCGCTTGTTCCATTTCGGCCAGCTCAAGATCGGCCTGCTGTGTAGTGCGAGAGCGAAGGAGCGCAGCGTAAGCGGCATCGCGTTGACCACGCCGAAAGAGCCAGCGTGGGGACTCCGCGACCACCAGGCTGCCAATCACGAACAGAACACCCGGAGGCAGCGAGACCCAGAAAATGCTGCGCCATGCTGTGTCCTTGAAAGCGAACAGCCGGGCGGCATCGCCAAGTTTTGCCACCTCTTCGACGCGAATGCTGAAAAACATTCCAACGATCGCTGCGGTCACGATTCCCAGTGTGAGCAGCCACTGGAAGATACCCGTACCCTTCCCTCGATTCGTCGCTGAGAGGCACTCGGCAAGATAGAGCGGGACCACCACGCCAATCAGGCCTGCGCTGACGCCTTGCAGCAGGCGTCCCAGAACCAGCGGTTCATAGCCATGCGCCAGCGCAATCACAGGAATGCTGATGACGAACGTCACTCCACTCAGCGTCATCAGGAGCTTGCGTCCCATCCAGTCCGCCAGAGTGCCGGCAAACAGGGTTGAGATGACGCTGCCAAGAAGTACCGCCGCTACGACGATGGAAAGTTGACCCGCATTCAAGCCTGATGTAGCTTCCAGATACGGCAATGCGCCAGCGATGATGCCGACATCTACCCCGTAAAGCAAACCACCCAATCCTGCAACGAGCAAGAGGAAGCGGTTGTAGCCGGCCTTTTCGTTTTGCAACACGGTGCGCGTTCCTTTCGCCCATCGAAGTGACTAGCGAAGTTATTCCTCGCGAGGATACTATGGCAAGCGCCAGACTTGGCGAAAATCCAAGGTGATGGGCAAGATGCCCTAGGTATCACTGGGATTGCGCGATCGGACAAGAAAAAGTCGACCGCATCCCTACTGCCAGAAAGGCAGCCCCAGGACTATAATGGGAATATCATGACTCGCAACATTGAATCCCCGACTGTTGTGGATATGTGTGACCACGTGAAGAATCTTGGCTATGCGGTTAACGACCAGATCCGGCTCTACGGCGAAGAGTTCGAAGTCATTTCTGACCCTTTTCCTGCGGAAGATGGCATTGCCATCCGCGTTAGAACCAAGGGTAATTCGATGGAACGGGTTTTGCAGCTTCCGGCGACCGTGATCCAGAGCGTGAAAGGCGGAGCGGTAAAAGCCGCTTAGGATTGGAAGAAGAAAAGCCGCCGCAGGAAGAAGAAAAGCCTAAGAAGAAGCCGCCTAGGGGTGGGAGCCGTCTGTCTTCTTGGGAGAAGTCGAGAGTTGCCGCGAAACCGTGATGAATGCTTTGGCGGCAACCGAGAGAGTTCGATCCCGGCGGTAGGCGAGACCCAGTTCGCGCCATAATTCCGCACCTTCCAGTTCAATCAGCTTCACCCGCCCCGCCGCTACCTCATCGCGAGCAAACGACGCGCTGATCAGAGATATACCTAAATCGGCTGCCACAAAGCTTTTGATCATCCCGATACTCGGTAGCTCCATCCGAACTTTCAGTTCGGAATTATATTCGCGGAAGAGCTTGTCCAGAAGCCTGCGTGTGTGGCCCGTCTTGGGAAGCAGCAAAGGATACTTCACAACTTCGCTAACGTGCGTCGACTTCATCTTGGCGAGAGGATTCGTAGGGCTCACCATCAACATCAATCGATCGCGGAAGATAGGCTGAATCTTCAGACTGGGGGATTGCACCGGCAAGCTGAGAATGCCGACGTCGAGAGTACCATTTTCCAGCTTTTCGACGATCTTATAGGTGAAGTTTCGGTAGATGCTGATCTGCACATCCGGATAATGGCGGCAGTACTCGCCAAAGACTTCTGGCAAAACGTAGAGGCAAGTGGCTTCGTTGGCGCCTACCATGAGCGTTCCGCGCGGGGTCTGGCCGTGGTCGGCAACCGCCACCAGGGATTCGTCGCGGAGAGCCTTCAGCCGTTGGGCGTATTCGTAAAAGATCTGACCGGCCGGAGTGAGTTTGACAGTTTTGCCGGAGCGGTCAAGGAGGCGGTCGCCGTATTCCTGTTCGAGCTGGCGAATCTGCGCGCTGACGGCCGATTGCGAGCGGAAAACTTTCTCGCCGGCGCGAGAAAAACTGCGTTGCCGGGCAACTTCCAGAAAGGTAATCAGTTGATCGAAATCCATTATTGTTGGTCGAAGAATTATATCGGACTCCGCCTTCGACTGGATGAATTACTGGAAGAAGCAGCGAAGTTCAGTCGAGGGGTTCAGTAGAATTAACGGACCAGTTCGGATCCCCCGAAGATGCCTCTTGGTTTGGTAAGGCTCACGGCGGCGGGTTACTCTAACGCATGTCCTTATCGTGCCCTGAGTGTGGCGCCAGCATGCCCGATACTGCTGAGTTCTGTCCCGGTTGTGGCCGCGCCATGCGGCCCGTCCAACGTGTACAAGGCAAAGTAGGAGCGCTGCCCGAGGCCATCGCAGGCGCTGTGGCCTATTTCACGATCATCCCGGCGATCATATTTCTCTTGGTGGAACCCTATAACAAGAACCGTTTCTTGCGCTTTCATTCGTTTCAATGCTTAGGGTTATGGCTGGCCGCGCTAGTCACCGGCACGGTACTCAAACTCGCAGGTTTTGTGCTCTTTTTTGTCCCGCTGATGGGACCACTTCTGGTCGTGCTCCTCTCGATCGTATTTGGCCTCGGATACTTCGTGATCTGGCTGGTGCTAGTAATTAAGGCCCTGCAGGGCGAGAGGTTCAAGTTACCGATAATCGGCAAGTTTGCCGATCAGCAGGCGGACTCGGTCTAGGCTTACGCCCCGCCTAAATCTTGATTGCTTCACCGGTCTTTTTCTGATACTTTGCCGCAACGTCGCCCGGACGTATTCGCGCGGCCACAAACCGAAACAGGAGAGGACTCCCATGGCGTTTTGCAGTATGTGTGGCGCACAGATTCCCGATGGTGCGACCGTGTGCCCAGCCTGCAGCGGCCGGACCGCGACCGTACCCGCAACCGCACCTCTTGTTGCCACTACCGGTGCTGGACTTGCCGACAATGTAGCTGGAATGCTGGCCTACGTGACCATCATCCCAGCGATCATCTTCCTGGTAATAGAGCCCTACAACAGGAGTCGGTTCGTCCGCTTCCACTCTTTCCAGAGCATCTTTTTTGGCGTGGCTGTATTTGTGATTCAGGTCGGGCTCTCCGTTATGACGGTGGTGCCGCTCCTAATCTTCATAACCGGTCCCTTGCATCTGCTCGTTGCCTTAGGGGCTTTTATCGTCTGGATCATCCTGCTAATCAAGGCCAATCAGGGTCAGATGTATAAGCTGCCCGTGATCGGCGATTTAGCGGAAAAGCAGGCCGGTTAGGCTCGCCAAATAAGCACGTGATCACGTTTCACCGCCGTGGACTGCGGGGCAGAGCAGAGTTACTTCTGATAGTCCGGAAGCAATGTCCGGTAGTACGCGTGTCTCGAACCTTCAAACCTGTGGCCCTTGACTTTCTTCGTCCAAGGTGTCATTCCTATAGCTTTTACTTCGGAAATCTTTTGATACCTGGGGAATGGATTGAAGGTCAAGGTTTTCTACCACGACAAGTGTTTCGATGGAGCGTCCTCGGCGGCCCTTTTTTCTCGCTTCTATCGCGAGCGCATCCGCAATGAGGTTGAGTTTGAATACTCCGGCTTGCTTCACCGGGCGGGATCGCTCTTCAACGAATCCGAATTTGACGGCGACGAAAATGCCATCGTGGACTTCAAGTATTCGAGTTCGCCGAAAATCACCTGGTGGTTCGATCACCACGAGAGCGCTTTCCTCTCCCCGGTAGACGCTGCTCACTTTGAGCGAGACCAAAGCAATCGGAAGTTCTACGATCCCGCCTTCAAGTCGTGCACCAGCTTCATTGCCATGATCGGACAGCAGCGTTTTGGCTTCGACCCCGCGCCGGTAGCCGATCTCATTCACTGGACCGATGTCATTGACGGCGCACTCTATTCCGACGCCAAGACAGCAGTCGAGATGCGGTCGCCCGCCATGAAGCTGACCATGGTCATCGAATCCGCGCCGGACCAACGTTTTGTCCCAAACTTGATTCCACTGATGGCCACCAAGTCGCTCGATGCGATTCTGGAAGAGCCCTTTGTGGCGCCGCTTTTGCCGCCCTTGCTCAAGCGCCACGAAATTTCCATCGAGATCCTAAGGCAGCGGGCGGAGTGCACCGACGGCACGATTTTTTTCGACATCACCGATCAGAATCTGGAAGGCTACAACAAATTCGTTCCTTACTACCTGCACCCTCAATCCATTTACAGCGTTGGACTCAGCAAGAGCAGCTTTCGGGTGAAGGTGTCAGTGGGATCGAACCCTTGGGCGCCCGAGGAGCCGGTGGTGAACCTGGCGAAGATTTGTGAGCGCTACGGCGGCGGAGGCCACGCGCGCGTCGGGGCAATTTCTTTCGCCGTGAATCAGCACGCAGCGGCGATTCGAGCCTCGCGGGAGATTGTGAACGAACTGAGAGCCGCGGTCCGCTCGAGCAACCGTTAGGAAGCTGCACACCGTTTGCCTTGTGAGCGCTCGTGACCTAAACCTTCAACTGCGTCAGTGGACAGCCAAGCCGCTGGCGATGCACGTGGCGGGGTTGCCGTCTGCGGAGTAGCGGATGGCTCCCGATTGATCAGCACAGAAGGCACGCCGCCCAAGGCTGTCTCCCACCGGCGTGGCCGCAAGATGGAAGCTGCTGGCTGGGGTTCCCGCGCATCCAGAAAGTGTGAAGACGTAGCCGAATTTCCTCCCACTGGCGAGGCTACTGCCAATCAGCATAGCCTGATGTTCATTGGGCTCCCCACCTCCGAAGCCATCCAGGTCAGAGAGCGTGCAGGTGAAACCGGCGGCACTGTATATCCTGCTGTAACTGCTTTCCGCGGTAACGATGCTTCGCATGGCCGTCACGATAGACTGGTCAGCGCCCAGAATCGTCGTGGTTATGGCCCCTTGGGATCCAAAGCTCTGCGATGCCAAGCTCTGCGATGCCAAGTTCTGTGATCCCAAGTTCTGTGATCCGAAGCTCTGTGATCCCAAGCTCTGCGATCCAAAGCTCTGCGAAGGCCGGGCTGTGAGCGCCGTCGCTCGTGACTTCATCCCCTCGGTAATCATCTTTAGGAAATCCGGGTCGGCAATTGGCACTCGGACAGTCGCCAGGATCTCGTTCAGCTTCCAGACGCCCGATTCCATTTTCATGGCAAAGGTGATGCGCGGCATGAACGGCGTCCGCTGCGGTTGCTTATCCTTGTAACTCTGAAACGACAGTTCGATATTGTCATCCTCGCCTTGCAGCGAATCGCTCTCGACAATAATCTCGAACTTCTGGCCGGACTTTGCCTCTTCTCCTTCAGCTAAAACCGATCCGGTGTCAAAGGTTTCGAAAGGTTTTCCAGTTGTGTGGAGTTGGCTGGCCAGCATCGAATACTGTTGCAACTCGGCCAGGGCGCCAGACTTTTCCAGTGAGCTGAGTGTGGCTGCAGGCAAGTGCTTCACGAAGGTTCCGGGTGTTTTGCCGGCAAACATTTCAAGCAGCGCCTGGCGGGCGGTTTGAGGAGTTGTCGTCTCCGCCGACTGTGCCCAAGCGGGCATGGCAATGAGCGCCCACAATATCAGTAGAGTTGCAATCTTTGGCATGATTTACCTTGCCTTTCCGCGATGTTGCCATCTGGAACAGATTCGATCCAGTTACACGTGAGGTAAGGAAAGTGCGTCCCTGCCGTGGTACTCTGAGAATTAAGTGCGCCGCGGCATGTCCCTTCCTGCAACGAAATCCGGCCTTCACAATGCGCAGCGGCGGCTCTTGCGGTTAGTCGCTCTGTTGGAGTTCGTCAAGGGCGTCTTCGTTCTGCTGATCGGCCTGAGCGCGATTCTGCTGGTGCACAAGGACGCCTGGGTGCTGGCAGAGAGCCTGCTGGCGCTTCTGCACATTAGCACAGATCGCCACTCGGCCCAACTTTTTCTCGATTTCGCCGACGATATTACCGATGCCCGCCTGTGGACGGCCATTCGACTCGCATTCGCCTATTCGGCACTCCGTTTTGCCGAGGCCTATGGTCTGTGGAAGGAGCGCAGATGGGCCGAATGGGTGGCCTTCGGATCCGGAACCTTGCTCATCCCAATCGAGATCCGCCAACTGCTGCGAGGCGTGACTTTGCTGCGCTCAGCTGTGTTTATCGGCAATCTGGTCATTGTTTTCTATATGCTTTATTTACTGCGTTCCGGTCGCCTGACGTCCGCCCTTCCCTCGACCGATGCCGAAAGCAGCGCCGGAAGCGGCAACTAGGGTCGAACGGCTCTGGCCGCGCGCAGCTCACCTGTTTCATAATCGCCAACAGGATCAGGTTCTCCGGAGGGGATTATGCGCGGCTTTTTTGATTCTTCGTTAATCGTGCTTCTCTTATTCGCAGCAGCTTTCGCACAAGACACAAATTTTGCCACCGGTCCGCAATATCTGATGACCCACGGCTCTCCTATGTTCGCTCGTCCGATTTCCACGCCGACGATGACATTGTCTGGACCGCCCCTCCATGTGGGAGCCGACAACGCCACCGGCATCCTCAGCGTGGGGGCTGACAATCAGACCGTGTTGCCGCCGCTGGCTGTTGCTCTTCCTCAGATTGATTTGTTTACGATTTATTACGGCGTGAAGCCGGCCTCCGTTATTGAAATTAATTCTCCGCAGGCATCGCAGTCAGCCCTCAACAATGTTCCTGCGAGTATTTCGGACACGGGCGTTGGGCAGGTGACGACAGCCGAAGCTCTGCGTGAACGCGGCTACGGAATTCCTCTGGCCGAAGCAGCGTCTTACGCCAGAGTGCGCGGGCACGCAACCCACATCTATACGAATGCTGACATCGAACGGCTCCATACCGGAATGTAAAAGGCGCAGAGGTCAGGGCTTGGCGAGACTCACTAAATCTTCGGTTGTTTAGCGCCGAGCCAGGCCGGTAATGATATGGGTTGGCGTCTCTGCACTGCTGGCTAAGCGCGGCTGAAATCGATGAAGCCATGCTGGACGTCGGTGCGAATCAGTTTCACGCGGAGTTTGTCGCCAACATCGAGGCCTTGGGCGCCCTGTGCCAGTAATCCTTCGACATGCGCTTGCAGTGCGCGGACGAATGTGCCGTGCGGAGTAACGCCCGTGACAATGGCGTCGAATGTAGCGCCGATTCTGTTCTGCATGGCGACGGCGGCCAGCCGCTTCGACATGTCACGTTCAACTTTGCGAGCAGCATCTTCCTTCTCTGTACAGTTTGCAGCGATGGTGGTGAGTTCCTCATCCGAGTAGGGATTGGGCTGGTGCGCGAGCATGGCCTTGATCAGCCGCTGAGTTACAACGTCGGGAAAGCGGCGGTTGGGAGCAGTGGAGTGCGTGTAGTCCTGAACCGCCAGACCGAAGTGGCCCGTCGAGGGCTCGCCGGGGCGCTCAAGAACGTATTCTCCGGGGCCAATGAGTTTAATGACGGCGAGCGATAGATCCGCAAAATGATCCGGGTCGGCTGCTTTGCGTTTCAGCAGAAAATCGTTGAGCGCCTTGGAATCCGGATCCGGTGGAAGCTTCTCACCGTGGGTTGCAGCGAGTTGAACTATGCGGTCCCAGCGCTCCGGCTGCTTCACGATGCGGCGCAGCGATGAAACTTTCTCCAGCATGCGCGCCACCACGCCGTTCGCGGCGATCATGAAATCTTCGATCAGCTCGGTCGCATGGTTCTTCTGCTGGTTCTGCATGTCAACCACCTGATCATTCAAGATGAGCGGACGAAGTTCATCGGTCTGCAGAGTTAGCGCTCCGTTTTCAAAGCGCCGGCCCTTTAACTTCTGCGCGACTCCATCCTGCAGGCGTAACTGCGCTTGCAGATCGCTGGAACCCGCTACCTTGGCGGGCGCTGCCGCTGTGCCTTCCAGCCAGCCGCCCACGGAGTTGTATTGCAGTTGCGCGTGGTTGCGAACCAGCGCCCGATAGACATCCCCGGAAGTGACATGGCCGTCTGCGTCAACCACAAACTCGATGACTACACTCAGGCAATCCTGATTTTCGAGCAGGGAAGTCTTGCCCGTGGAAAGCTCTTCCGGCAACATGGGGAAGTTTTTAACGCCGGCATACACCGTGGTGGTCTCCCTCGCGGCGTGTTGATCGATAGCAGTTTGTTTGGGGACAAAGGCGTCTACGTCGGCAATGCCCACCAGCACCTTTACGTCACCGTTCGGCAACTGTTCGGCGACTTCGATCTGGTCGAGATCACGGGAGGTGTCATTGTCGATCGATGACCACAGAGGATTGCGCAGGTCGCGTACATCTTTTCCAGCGGAAATCTGTGGAGGATGCGCCCGCAAGTCCGCCAACTGTTTTTGGACCGCAGCAGGGAAGTCAGGTTCGAACCCGCGCTGCTGCATGATTTCTTTTGCGATAGCTTGCAGGTCGACGTGTGGTGATTTGGCAGAGGGCATAGTTCTTGTGGGGAAAAGAACGTCAAATAAAAATCACTTCACCAGAGTCAAAAAGAAAACAGAGACAGAGACAAAGAGAAAACAAAAACAAAAGCGGGGATTTCTTCTGTGCCTCTATCACTCTGTGGTAAATGAATTGCGAGTCGGATTACTCCGTCACCACCGCTTTCACCAGATTTCGCGGTCGGTCGACGTTATAGCCTTTTTTCGTCGCCACGTGATAAGCGAAGAGCTGCAGCGGGATCACTTCGACGATGGGCAGCAGCAGTTCCGGCGCGGCGGGAACAAAGAATACATCGTCGGCAATGTCAGCAATCTCGCGATCGCCCTCCGTAGCTACCGCCACCAGGCGGCCATGCCTGGACCTCACTTCCTTCATCACTTCAAGCGTGCGGCGGTAGCGCAACACGGAATCGGGATCGTGTTGGTCGCAGGTCGCCAGCACGACTACCGGAAGTTTTTCGTCGACCAGCGCGTTTGGCCCGTGTTTCAACTCTCCCGCCGGATAGCCTTCGGCATGCGCGTAGGAAATTTCTTTCAGCTTCAGCGCCCCTTCGCGAGCAATGGCATAGTGGACGCCGCGTCCGAGGTATAGAAACTTTTCCGCCCGAAATTGCTTCTCAGCGAACTGATCAGCCAGATCATCCCACGCCCGCAGATTGTGGTCGATGGCTTCAGGAAGCTGCAACAGGCGCTGCAGGTAGGAGCGCGTAACCTCGGTGGTCATGCGTCCGCGCTTGCGGGCCAGAAACAACGCCATCAGATAGAGAATGGTGACCTGCGTAGTGAAGCTCTTGGTCGCGGGTACAGCGAGTTCCGGGCCGGCTCCGGTAATCAATGCAGCGCTGGCTTCGCGAGGGATGGTAGCCTCGGCAACATTCGAGACCGCGATCGTCTTCACGCCGCGCGTAAGAGCCTCGCGCTGCGCGGCAATAGTGTCGGCAGTCTCACCCGATTGCGTGACTACCATCACGATGGGATCAACCGCGGCGTGCGTGGAGCGATAGCAATATTCGCTGGCATACTCCACGTCGACGGCAACGCCGGAAAGATCTTCGATCATGATTTCGCCGGCCAGTCCGGCGTGCCGGCTGGACCCGCTGGCGGCAATGATCAGCTTCTCGAAGGTAAGCAGCGCGCTTTCGATGGCATGCAGCGCGCCCGGGAAAAGAATGTCGTTCTTCAAATGCTGGTCTACGGTTTTGGCAATGGCCTGGGGTTGCTCGTAGATTTCCCGGCGCATGGCATGGGAACGGTCAGTCTCGTTTGCTGGCGGGCTAGTTGATTGCATGATTAGCTGCGGCGAGAGTAAATCATTTGCCGGCCTTCGGGCAATCCAGCGCTGAAGTCGGTGTGGACCGATGAAGATCGCGTCCGGCTAAGACGGATCGTGAACGAATATCCGTCGCAAGACACCGCAAATCGTCATGAGATAATGAAGATCTTCACAGCGGCCCCGTAGCTCAGTTGGATAGAGCAGCGGTTTCCTAAACCGTTGGTCGGCGGTTCGACTCCGCCCGGGGCCCCCACATAACTTTAAGCTGGCCAAGATGCCTGTCGCGCCGACGGGCCGATGCGTTGTCACTCGGTCTTGGGTCATCCAAATGATAGAAGCTTTGCCAACAGATCGAATAGCTCGCTACTTCCCGCGATTCCTGGTCGCTTGATACATCGCGTCCAGCAGGTCCTGCGAGTGCCCGTCATAGTCGGCGTCGAGCGACCACATGAACGTGCCTCCGAGTCCGAGAATCCAATCCGAATAAGCCACCCGGAGATAGGTCGAGACGGCATCATCGTAAGTAATATAGCCGTCCTTCCCATCGGTTCTCAGCATGTAGGGAACCAGCGCGATTGGGTCATAAAACGTCTGCCACCCCTCGCGGTTGATACGGTTCTTCATGAATGGCGCGTAATTCTCCGTCAGCACAGTGTTATCGCACTCGCCGTCCTGCGTGTATGCCGAGTTCGGGCACAATCCGAATAACTGGTTGATGTTCGTGTAGAAGTAACCGTAGAAAGGCGTTCCCATGTTCAGTTGGCGTGGCGGGACCTTCTTCAGAAATATCTCGGCGGCTTCCTGCGCGCTGCCTCCCGGTTGGCATTCATAAGGCGCGGGATCGCGCGTATCCCAAAAGATCGGCGAGTTGAGCTGCCCGTGCGCCGTCCAGGGCCCAGCGCAGTCGTACATCATGATATTGAAATAGTCGATCGATTTTTGCAGATCGACCAGGTCGTAACCGTATCCGCCCCAGGGCGCCACATCGACGGATAGAACATAATCGGCCTTCGCCTTGCGGAGTCCAGCCATAAGGTCCACCAGCATGCGGCGATCCTGCGTCGTTTCCGGATACTCCCAGTCGATGTCGAAGCCATCGTAGTGATGCTTTTCAGCGAAAGTGGAAAGATTCTCGACCAGAGTTGTCAGCGTGCCACTGGTCTCAACTCCGGGAAAATCGCCGCCGATGAGCAGCAGAACCTTAACGCCTCTTGCGTGCCCCAGGTTGATGAGCTCCGGCTCAATGAAGCCGTCGGGAACGGACAGCGTGCCGTCTGCGTTGAAAGAAACTCCATCATGGTTCACATGCGTCAGCTCGTGAAACGGAATTTGCGCCGCACTGTACGATGGCTCCGAGAATTTACTCCAATATCCATAGTCGCCCACCAATCGCTTGGGGAGATTCTGCGCGGCAGCGGAGTCCTGCGCGTAGGAAGATTGAGAGTGAGTCGCACCGGTCAGAACTGCCAGAAAAAGAAGGCAAGCATGAAAACGCGAAAAGAATCTCATCGACTGGTCCTCTGGGAGAAAGTCTCTTGGGCTTTGGTCGCACTGGCCCCCACTAATCGCACCAAGGCCGCAAACCCGGCCATTCTACTACTGGTCCAGAGCCGTTCGTCGGTCTATTTTCAGCAATTCTCAAGCCGCACGAATTCAAACGAGGAAGATGTCCCAGGACCTTTGCCAATACTTTTCAACTTGCGCAGTCAATCTTTCAACACCACCACGGATACAGCGAAGGGCAAGAGGGTGATTTTCCGATCAGCAGCATTCACATTCTGCTTCACAATGTCCGGGGAAACGCCTCCGATGGTCTGAATGGTACCCACGGAACAGTCTTTAGGCAGTTCGACCGTGACCTCACGATTTCGCTGATTAATCAGCAGCAACTTTCGGTGGCCGTCTCTGACAAAAGCTTGCGCCTCGATAGCATCGGCCTCCGCCAGCGACCCATTGCTTCGCACTTCCGTGAGAGGCAGTTCGTCGCCCGGCCCGAAATTGTTCTTGATCAATTCCAGAACGGTGAAGCGCGCGTTCGGCTTACCGTTCGTCCAGTCGAGCATGGCGACGCTCGGAAACTGCGAGGGGTAGCCGACGAGTTGCGATTCGCCCACCGTATCAACTCCAAGCTTTGCCAATTCAATGTAAAGGTAAGCGTAGAGTGCTCCACTAAGATTCCAGTAGGCCGGCGGGATTGCCTTCTCGACGTGACCGGGCTCGCCCTGAACCATGTCGCCGGTCAGAATCGAGCCCACTTCGTTCACCATGACCTTGGTTGACGGCGACAGCCGATTTCGGATCTCGAGGATGTATCGCGTTACCGAAACAAATTCGCTCGCCCGGTCAAAGAACGTGTACTGCCAGTCCTCGAGCGTTTGATCGCCCGATGGCGTGGCATAGACATGAAAGGAAATGTAGTCTACCGGCACGCCCGGTTGATGGTTCTTCGGATCCAGAAAGTATGCGAACGTTCGCGGAGCATCGGACGGGCCCGACAAAGCGAGACCAACAAATTTCATTTGAGGCGCGACCTTCAACACAGCCTGGGTCACCGCATCGTATCGTTCTACATATTGCTGAGGAGTCGTGTCGTGCTCTCCATCGATCTCGTTGAAGACTTCCCAGTATCCGATGTCGTAGTGATAACCGGATGAATGAACTTTTCCCAGTTCGTCGGTGAATCCGCCCTTGGTATACCAGCTCGCCAGTCGTGCATAATAATCGCCTAGCGCTTTGAGATCCGCGAGCTGCGTGCCTTGTGAATAATTCCAGATCACTTGATTGGGATCTTCTGGATACGCGACGGGCTGCGGTGTGGTGAACATCCACTGCGGGATGGTGCTGAAGCTCATCACGCTGTTGTGTCCTGCCGAAACACGCTGAAAGTCCTCCACCAGTGGGTCCATGTACTGGAAGTCCCAGTAAGTCTGCTTTGCATCCGGCGGGCGCAACTCGGCCACCGCCAGCTTCGGATAAGGCAGCCAAAAGGCATAGCGAACATAATCGGCGTCGATTTTGCGCAAAGCCTCGAAGGCTGCATCGTGAAGCGGTGATCCACGGCGCAACATCGGATTGACCACCGCCTGCAAGGTCGGAACGGTGCGGTTCAGTGTTTTCTTTTCCCAGTTCACGAAGATGGTGGGTGTTCCCTGCGCGAAGAGGACGCTGTTCACGACCAGGATGAAAATCGCGAAAACGATAACGATTCTGTAGTTCTTTGCTCGATTGTGCATTCGGCGTCGGCAGCATGTTAGGGGTTGCAAGAACGCGAAGTCAATGAGAATGGATGTGGATGGTGATTCGCTGCACGCAGTTCTGGAAGGCTTCCAAACTTTCTACTGCTGGGTCTATACTCCGTTCGGGCGATCGCCCTTTTAATCATGCACCATTCCCCACGCGCCCTGCGGCGAAGATGGCTCTCTCTGGCAAGAATCATTTCGCGTTGCGGCTTGCTGCTCCTATGCTCAGCTGCATTTGCGAATCAGTCCGGGCAATCCGTTGCTGGGCAATCTGTTGCCGCGCAATCGCTTGAACTTTCTCGGCCAATTCGGTCCTGGGAGTTTCTGTCGGCTGTTGGCACGCGCGCCGGAATGTTCGGAAACGAACAAGGAAAGCTTGAAGTATGGATCTACCCTTTGAAAATCCTGCGTAATTTTCATTTGCTTTTTCACGTAAATGGCATCACGCTTCCCGCAGAAGCTCTGGCTCGGACTTTGATTGTTCATCCCGAATCGAGCACCATCGTTTATACCGGCGACGTTTTCTCTGTCCGCGAAACTCTGTTCGTGCCGGTGCATGAGGCGGGCTCTATCATCGCCTTTGAAGTGGATACCAGCGAGCCTCTCGAAATCGAGGCCGTTTTCAATCGTGATTTTAAGCTGGAGTGGCCGGCTGCCTTCGGGGGCGCTTCTGAAGAATGGGATCCCTCACTGCGAGCCTTCCATTTTGGAGAGGAGTCGGGAAAGTTCGACGCGCTGGTCGGCTCCCCAACCGCGGTGAAAAGTTCCGAAGAATACTCCAGCAATTATTTCTCTTCTCAGCAGAATTCAATTCTTTTAGGCGCGACAAAAACCGGCAGTGAGACGAAACTCATTGTTATCGCGGCAGGGGTCGAGGGTAGGGCGGCCGTGACGAGCCGCTACGATCACCTGGCAAAAAACTATCCAGATCTGCTGAGAGAAGCTTCCGCGTATTACCGGGACTATCTGGATCGCACTGTCGGCCTCAAACTTCCCGACGCACAACTCGAAACCGCCTATGACTGGGCGAAGGTGAGCATGTTGCAAGGCGTCGTGCAGAATCCGTTCCTCGGAGAAGGTCTGGTTGCCGGATACAACACCTCAAGCGACAGCGAGCGCCCTGGTTTCGCCTGGTTCTTTGGCCGAGACGCCGAGTGGACTTCCTTGGCATTGGATGCGGAGGGCGACCTCGCAACGGCCCGAAACGCATTAGCGTTCCTAAGCAAGTACCAGCGTGCGGACGGCAAGATCCCTCACGAAATCTCGCAAAGCGCCAGCCTGATGGAGTGGTTCAAGAGCACGCCTTACGCGTTTGCCTCCGCGGACGCCACGCCATTGTTTATTGTTGCAGTGAACGATTATGTGACGCACAGCGGCGACATTGAATTCGCGCGGCAACAATGGGACAGCCTCTGGAAAGCCTACGAGTTCCTCCGATCCACGTACGACGCGCAGGGATTGGCGCAGAACACTGGCGTCGGCACCGGCTGGATCGAGGGAGGCCCGCTCTACCCCGTAAGAACTGAACTTTACCAGGCGTCGGTGGGACTCGAAGCCGCTCGCGCGCTTTCACACCTCGCTCGTATTGTGGGGAAAGAAGATCTTGCAAACGAACTGCAGCAGACTTTCGATCGGCAAAAACCGGTTCTGGACAAAACCTTCTGGTCCGCTGAAAACAAGACCTATGCTTACGCGCTCGACGCGCGCAACAACCGCATCGATGTCGCCAGCGTCCTGGCCACGATTCCTATGTGGTTTAAGCAGATCGATGGAGATCAGGCTCGAAGCATGATTCAGCAACTCGCTGGCCCCGATCATCAAACTGACTGGGGCATGCGGATTCTTTCTTCGCACGATCCGAGATACGGTCCAGGCGGTTATCACTACGGAACTGTGTGGCCGCTGTTCACTGGCTGGGCATCGGTCGGAGAGTATCGCTATCACCGCGCGTTTCCTGCCTATTCGAACTTGCGCGCCAATGCTTTACTTACTTTGAATGGGTCGCTCGGCCACGTCGCTGAAGTTCTTTCTGGCGATTATTTCCAGACCCTGTCGACCGGATCGCCTCACCAGATTTGGTCGGCGGCGATGGTAGTCAATCCGCTGTTGAGCGGATTGCTGGGCTTGCAAGCTGACGCTACCAGTTGTCATCTCGATTTCGCTCCTCACATTCCTGCCGACTGGAACTGGTTCTCCGTCGATCGTGTGCGAATTGGAACAGTGGCGCTAAACCTGAATTACCAGCGGACGGCGGACAGTATCCAACTGGAAGTGCAATCCACCGGCGCCGGACACTGTTCACTGCAGTTCTCGCCCGCATTGAGTTTGCGCGCCAGGATCACAGCGGTTCGACTCAATGGACGCGCGCTGCCATTTCAGATTGAAGCAAATTCATTGGATCAGCATGTAACCATGAATCTCCCGATTGCAGGCGCGCGAAACACCATTGAAATCCAGATGAAGAATAACTTCGAACTGAGCGAGTCAGCCACTCTTCCAGCGCTAGGAGGCGCCAGCCACGGTCTGCGAGTGCTCTCCGAATCGTGGTCGGCCACGCGGGATACGCTGCGAGTGTTACTCTCCGGCGCGCCAGGAGAGACTTATGAACTCACTGCATGGAACGCGGAACAGATTTCTTCTATCGAAGGTGCCGAGCTTGAGAAAAAAGCCGGGACGGAAGGAACGGTCCGCGTGAAACTTCCTGCGATCGCGCCCGGAATCGATCCGCAGACAACGATCACTTTTCATTTTGCCGCAAAGTAAGAGCCGCAATGTAAGAACGATGCTTTAGTTTTGGCTTCCCAAACTTATGGAGAGCAATGCTAAATGTTTCAAAACTTCAGATTCATAGCTCTACTAATTGCAAGTGTGTACATTACACTTTCGTTCTCGCTGGCGCAGGAAACACCTGTCAAGAAAGAAGACCACCCGTGGTGGCAACATGCGGTTTTCTATGAAATTTATCCACGCAGTTTTGCCGACAGCAACGGCGACGGCATCGGCGATCTAAAAGGGATCGAGTCCAAGCTTGATTACCTGAAACAACTCGGCGTGGACGCCATCTGGATAAGCCCCTGCTATCCCTCGCCCCAGGTCGATTTCGGGTACGACGTTTCTAACTACGAGAACATCGATCCCATGTATGGTACCCTGGCCGACTTTGATCGCCTCGCCGAGGCCGCTAAGAAACTCGGCATCCGCATCATCATGGATTTCGTCATCAACCATACTTCCGACCAGCATCCGTGGTTCCTGGATTCGAGGTCGTCGCGCACCTCCGCGCATCGTGACTGGTACATCTGGCGCCATGGCAAGGCCAACGGCAAACCTCCCAACAATTGGATCTCCGGTTTCGGTGGTTCTACGTGGAAGTTCGATCCCACGACCGGCCAGTACTACTACCACTACTTTGCCACGGCGCAGCCTGATCTGAATTGGCGCAACCCCGCCGTGGAAAAAGCAATGTTCGATGTCACTCGATTCTGGTACAAGCGTGGAGTCTCCGGGTTTCGTCTGGATGCCGTGGATCTTCTGTTCGAGGACCCAGATCTGCACGACAATCCTGTTCTCGAGGGAAAGAACGACCTGGGCGACCCGCGAATGCAGAACAAATACAATGACAAGCTTCCCGAAAACCATGACGTTCTTCGGCGCCTGAGAAGCGTTGCCGACGAAAGCAATGCGGTTCTCGTCGGTGAGACCTATACGGACAGCTCGGCCGAGCTGAAGGAATACTACGGTGCGCACAACGATGAGATCCAGTTGCCGATGGACTTTATGTTCTGCACCCTCGACAAACTTTCCGCCCCCGAATTCCGCAAACAGATTGCGCTCGCCGAGTTGACCGGCGGTTGGCCGACTTATGTGATCGGCAACCACGATATGGAACGATCCTACGTGCGCTACGGAGACGGGAAGCACAATGACCAGATCGCCAATCTGATGGCCGGTCTATATCTGACGCTGCGCGGCACGCCGATCATGTATTACGGCGAAGAGATTGGCATGAAGAATAACAATCCCACGCGCAAAGAAGATGTGAAGGATCCTATGGGAGTAACGGGCTGGCCGGGATACAAGGGTCGCGATGGCGAGCGCACGCCCATGCAATGGGACCCTTCAGCCAACGCAGGATTCACCAGTGCCGCGAAACCCTGGTTGCCCATTCCGCCAAGCGCCAAGACGCATAACGTTGCGACCGAATCGAACGACCCGAATTCCATTCTGCAGTTTTACCGGCGGTTGTTGCAGTTGCGCCATCAAACCCCAGCGCTCTTGGATGGAGATTACGTGGCGCTGAATCAGAATGATCCCAACGTACTCGCCTACCTGCGCCGATATCAGAAGGAAGCCGTATTGGTGGTCCTGAACATGTCACGCTCGCGGCAGCGTGTCAGTTTTAATCTTGCTGCAGAAGGTTTCTCTTCGGCGACGGCGAAAACTCTACTCAACACTTCGGCTGGGTCACCCCGTGCGTCACCTAGTGTTCAGTTGGATCAAATTGTTCTGCAGCCATTCGCCGTATACATCGGACAAGTCTCCCGATAAAAGGAATTCATTCGAATGAACGAATTAAAGTGAACGACATTAAAAATGAACGACATTAAATTGAAGGCCGTGAACAAAAGAAAGCTTCTGCGGTCGCACGCTCTTCTGATCGGCATCCTGCTGACGTTCACCTCTGTCTGGGCCCAGTCGGGTGCGGGTCAGAGCGCGCAACTCTCAAGCCTCATCTCTCCCCACGCTTATGTCCAGAAGCGGGTCTCCAGTTATGACCGCAGCGGCGGCAACGCCGATTTTCGAAAGATTGCCGCGGGAGACACGCTCACGCTGCTCGATGATACTGGCCCCGGAATCATCACCCACGTTTGGATCACCATTGCTTCGCCGGAGCAGTATCACTTGAAAAAGCTGGTTCTGCGCATGTATTGGGACGACGAAGCCTCGCCCAGCGTGGAAGCGCCGATCGGCGACTTCTTCGGCCTTGGCCTAGGCGACTACTTCCTATTCGAATCAACTCCCTTGTCCGTGGCCTCAGATAAGGCGTTGAATTCTTTTTTCCCCATGCCGTTTCGCAAGCACGCCCGAATCACCGTCACTAACCAAGGAAGCGAGGGCGTCGACGCATTTTATTTCAACATCGACTATCAAGCGCTGCAGAGGGACCTTGCCGCAGACACCCTGTATTTCCACGCGCAGTACCGTCAAGCCACGCCAGCGAAGGGTTGGACCGACCAATGGGAGGCAAACGACTCGCCCGCCGTCCTTGCAAAGAAGAATCTTGACGGAGAAAACAATTATGTGTGGCTGGAAGCGACCGGGCAGGGGCACTTCGCCGGCGTGACCATGTCAATCCTTCAGAATCAGGATGGATGGTGGGGCGAAGGCGACGACATGTTTTTTGTCGATGGAGAAAAGTATCCCTCTATCAACGGCACAGGATCGGAAGACTATTTTCTCGGAGCCTGGGGTTTTGGCGACCATCCCTTCTCCTATGCCCTCTTCGGAGCGCCCGTGAAAGGCCCGGAGCTTGCTGGCAGCCGCACCTCTGTCTATCGCTTTCATTTGGATTCGCCGATTCCTTTCACCAAGTCCCTCCGAGCGACTATCGAGCATGGCCATGCTAATCATCGCTCCGACAACTTTTTTTCGGTCGCTTACTGGTACCAGAAAGAACCGCATGCCGCCTTTCCGGCATTGCCACCTGTCGAGCAGCGCCTTCCCCGCATTTATCCGGTGGGAGGGCCAGGAAATGCTGCGAGGTGATCTTCTCGGTGACACATTCTCCTCTGTCGGGCGTGATCAAATCGCACTCATGAAGCTGAACGTGAAGCTACTTCTAATCGCGAGCGTGCTGGGTTTTTCCAGCATGGTTTGTGCGCAGGATACTCGTTTCGAGCCCGACCATCAGCAGATCCCCACGCCGGATTGTCTTTCGATAAAAGCGGTCTCCGAGGTTGGATCGAAACCCTGCACTCCGGAAGACCACGATGCGTGGCTCGCTGACATTCGGCATTGGCGCAGTGAGCGCTTGATCCGCGTTGCCTACGATGGATCGCGCTACGACAATCCCGCGCTCCAGTGGACGCAGTCCAGTTTTTTCCAAGCGCAGATGATGGTGCAGGATCGCTATTTCTACGACCCAGTTGCGCACCATTACACAGTCGATCGTCATCTCGATGATTTGGAAAAACGTTACGGCGGCATCGATGCCGTGCTGATCTGGCCGACCTATCCGAACCTGGGCATCGACGATCGCAATCAGCAAGACCTGATTCGCAGCATGCCGGGAGGGGTTGCGGGAGTGCGGCAGATGATTGCCGATTTTCATAAGCGTGGTGTGCGCGTGTTGTTTCCGATGATGATGTGGGACCAGGGCACGCGCGATCCTGGCAAGCCGTGGCCGCAGGCGATTGCTGAATTAATGGCGGAGGTCGGTGCCGACGGCGTCAACGGCGACACCCAGGATGGCGTCCCGCTCGCGTTCTCATCCGCCGCTGACAAGCTTGGACATCCTCTCGCTTTCGAGCCCGAGGACGGCCCGTCCGACGAGGCTCTAGCTTGGAACGTCATGACCTGGGGGCAATACAACTTTCCCTTTGTTCCCACGGTGGACAAGTACAAATGGATGGAACCGCGCCACATGGTGAACATTTCGGATCGCTGGAATCGCGACAAGACCAACGATCTGCAATTTGCTTTTTTCAATGGCGTCGGTTGGGAGAGCTGGGAGAACATCTGGGGCATCTGGAATGGCATTACGCCGCGCGATGCCGAAGCAACTCGCCGAATCGCCACCATCGAGCGGGTGGTAGCCCCATTCCTTACCAGCAATGAATGGGAGCCGCTCACGCCGATGCTACGCTACGGAGTTTTTGCCAGCCGTTGGCCGCTGCATGATCAGACGGTCTGGACCATCGTGAATCGCAACGAATATGACGTGACAGGCCGCGAGATCGAATTGTCGGCGCCGGAAGGAATACGCTACTTCGACCTTCGCTACTTCGATCTTTATCATGGAGCCGAATTGCAGCCCGAGCGCAATGCTGAGGGCAAGGTGGTGCTCAGCTTCGATATCGAAGCGCATGGATATGGCGCGTTGCTGGTTACGAAAGCGCCTCCCATTGCCGCCATTCTGGAGCTCATGTCGAAGATGAGAGAAATGACCGCCAAGCCGCTGGCGAGTTATCCGCATGAATGGACCGTGTTACCGCAGCAGATTGTTCCCATCGCTGCGACCAAGCCACTCTCGCCATCGCCGTCAGCACCCCCCGCTGGTATGGTGAAAATCCCCGCCGGAAATTTTGTTTTCAAGGTGCAGGGGATTGAGATCGAAGGGTCCGATGACATCGGCCTAGACGTGCGGTATCCCTGGGAAGATTCTCCACGGCGTTTCCATGAACATCCTATGAAGGTGAAATCCTTCTGGATCGACACCTATCCAGTCACGAACGCGCAGTACAAGAAGTTTCTCGACAGCACACACTATCATCCGCAGGAGGACCAAAATTTTCTGCGTAATTGGAAAGGCGAAAGCTTTCCTCCGGGTTGGGATAACCAACCCGTCACCTGGGTTTCTTTAGAAGATGCTCGGGCTTATGCCGCATGGGCTGGCAAACGTCTGCCGCATGAATGGGAATGGCAGTATGCCGCGCAGGGCAGCGATGGTCGGATTTATCCCTGGGGAAACGACTGGAACCCAAACGCGGTTCCCGTGCCCGACAAAAGTCGCAGCATGCGTGGCCCCGACCCCGTCGATGCGCATCCGCAAGGCAAGAGTCCTTTCGGCGTGATGGACCTCGTCGGCAATGTATGGCAATGGACGGAAGAGTTCACCGATGACCACACTCGCGCCGCAATTCTGCGCGGCGGTGAATATTACCAACCGCAAGGTTCGCTCTGGTATTTTCCCCAAGCCTATAAGCTCAACGAACACGGCAAACTTCTGCTCACAGCGCCGGGCCTTGATCGTTCGGGCGGAGTAGGTTTCCGCTGTCTGCAGGATGCGGACTAGTCCGCTAACCATCCCCGGCCAAGACAGCGAAAACCTCAGGCCGTGGAAAGCTACTTTTATTTGTTCGTCCCGCCGACCACAAAAAATAATCACCGCACATTTTGCCTCTTCTCAGATTGGCTCTATAGGTCCATAATGAACCGTTTCAATACAACAGCCCGCCCACGCGGGATTCACTCATGGAACGGCCATTTCTCCGAGAGAAAATTTTTCTTGAGGACACAAGGATTCACCAGTCTTATCGAGTCCATTGGGGTCAAGGGGGCGCAAAGTGAGTCTCTCTATTTTCAACCTTAGGCAACGCTGCCAGCGCATCTTTCAAATTCTAACTGTTGCGATTACGTTCCTGTTGCCCGCAGTACTAATCGGCCAAGGCTACTTCGGAACGGTGAGCGGCGTTCTGACCGACCCCTCGGCAGCCGTCATCCAGGGGGCTAAGGTCACTCTTCTCGACGAGCAAAAGGGATATAAGTTCACGACCACGTCTGACAGCGACGGGCGTTACTTGTTCGCTTCGATTCCGCCAGGCTTGTACACGGTGTCGGTAGAGATGCCTGGTTTTGTGAAAACTCTACGCACGCACATTAAATTAAACGACAGTGAGAACCCGACTGCCAACCTGACTCTGAAGATCGCCGGTACGGCACAAAACGTTGAGGTCAAGGCACAGACGCAGTCGATCGCAACCGAAGATGCGGTGACCGGCGAAGTCATCGACCGGAGGGCCATCAACGACCTGCCTCTCATCGATCGTTATGTGCTGGACCTCATTTCTCTAACTCCGGGCGTCTCCGATATGAGCGATCAGAATCACGTCAGTGATACCGGGACGAACTTTGTTTCGAATGGCAGCCGCGGGGCCAGCGCCGACATCCTCATGGATGGCGCCTCTATCACCAACTTCGAGCCCAATGGCGGCATCACCCAGGTCACTTACGTCCCATCGCCCGAAGCGGTGGAAGAGTTCAAGGTGCAGCAGTCCAACTTCAGCGCGGAGTACGGTTTTTCTGGCGCCTCAGTCGTCAACATGATCACCCGCTCCGGCACCAATAGCTTCCATGGAAGCGCCTACGATTTTGTCCGCAACACCATCACCGACGCGAACAACTGGTTCAACGATCAGAGCGGCATTCCCATTCCGCCGGTTCACCGCCACGACTTCGGCGGCACCATTGGCGGCCCCATCATCAAGAACAAGACCTTCTTCTTTTTCGATTGGGAGGGCTTCCGCGCCACCAATATGGCCACCTATTACGCCGGTGTCCCCAGCGCGGCTGAGCGTGCGGGTAATTTTGTTGAGGTCTGCACGTCGCAAGGCGGTTCGTTCGATTCCACCGGTTTATGCAGCATCCCGAACGGCCAGATCTGGGATCCTTACAGCGGTACTTTCAACCCCAACCTCGGAGGGGCGGTGCGCAGTTCCTTCATTCCGTACAACAACATTGCCGCCTACACCAGCCCCGGGAATCCCAATCTCAATGGCACCCCCTACCAACTACCCAATACGCCCGGCAATCTCATTGACCCGGTCGCCCAGAAAATGATGAACCTCTTCCCCAATCCAACTCCCAATGTGGCCAATGCCACGATTTTCGATAACTGGATCGCGTCCGGAGCAACGCCTCAGTCCAACAACCAGTTCGATCTGAAGATTGATCATCGCTTCAACCAGAAGAATCTGCTCAGCGCAAAATATTCACAAAGCTGGAGCTCCATCAGTCCCTTCAACTGCTTCAAAACCTTCATCGATCCCTGTGGCAGCGGCGCGAACAAAGGCAACGCGCACCTCTTTGCGATTAACGACACCTACACCTTCAGTCCCACATTGCTGCTGACCACCACCTTTGGATTCAGCCGCGGCACGGAGCTGATTTATGCCTATAATTCGAGCCTGAATCCCGATCCCCTCGGTACGCTTGGTTTCCCCTCCTATTTGAAGACGAACGGGTTCAACGGAGTTCCCGCCATGTTCATTGGCGGCGGATATTTTCCGGCAGCTTATACAAGCGCGGGGAACGATCCTTACGGCAATTACAAACAAGGACAAGATACGGGACAGCTGACTGCGATCCTCAGCAAGATCCACGGCCCTCATGAATTAAAGTTCGGATTCGAGGCCCGCCTGCACCAGCAGAATTACATCCAGACCAACGCTCCGCTCGGCGTCTTTAACTTCAGCGACGTGGGTACGGCATCGTGTCCGCAGGGTTTGGCCGGAAACTGCGGCGGAGACGGAATGGCCAGCTTCATGATGGGCCAGATGGTGGGGAACGGGAATAGCGCGTATGAAATCCAGTTCCAGCCCGCGACCGAAAACTATCAGTACGCAATGTTTGCTCAGGACAACTGGAAGGTGAACTACAAGCTCACGCTTAACCTGGGGTTGCGCTATGACGTCTCTTTGCCCAGAACCGAGCGTTTCAATCGCATGAATTGGTTTGATCCGACCGCCGTGTCTCCGCTGGCTGTGCCCGGACTAGGCACTCTGCATGGAGGCGAAGTGTTCACCAACGGCCACGAGCGCACGAACTGGCTCACCGATTGGCACGACATTCAGCCGCGATTCGGTTTCGCCTATCTGGTCCAGCCGAAAACCGTGATCCGCGGCGGCTATGGTATCTACTACGGCCAGAGCCGCTCGGGCGCCAACGGCCTGTTAAGCTACGGTTCCCAGGGCTTTAACCAGTACACGAGTGTGATTTCCACCTATCAGAATGACGGCGCAACTCCCTACCTGCACCTGAGCAATCCGTTTCCCAACGGTCTGATCCAGCCCACAGGAAGTTCGCTCGGCCTCTTGAATGACGTGGGGTACGGTGCCATTGGTCCGCTCCGCACCAGTGCCGCTGCGCGAACCCCGTATGAGCAAAGCTGGACCTTTGGATTCGAACGCCAGATGCCGTGGAGCGTTGTCCTCGGCGCCCACTACATCGGAAAGAAGGGAACGCACCTTTACTTCAGCGGCGACAACTCCATCGACATTCTTGGGCCGCAGATCGAGAGTTACAGCCCGGCCCAGATCGCAGCTCTGGAGACCTACGTTAATAATCCCTTCGCCGCAGTCATTACTGACCCCAACAGCGTGCTCTCAAGCTCGCAGATCCAGCAATATCAACTGAATGTTCCTTATCCTCAGTTTCCTGGTGGTGTCGCGACCGATGTTCCGCCCATCGCGAATTCTACTTACCACGCCCTGCAACTCACCGCGGACAAACACTACAGTAATGGCCTGGAGTTGCTGGTGAGCTACACCTGGTCGAAATCGATCGATGATTCTTCGGTCTACGATACCAATGTGCAATGGCTGGGAAATTACGGCAGCCTGATCGGCGGTAATATTCAGGATCCCAACAAGCCCTGGCTGGAGCGAAGCCTGTCGACCTTCGATATTCCGTCAGTGCTGAAATTCAGCTACAGTTACGATCTGCCGATTGGTCGCGGCAAGGCGCTGCTTGGCAACATGCCGCGAGCGCTCGAAGCCGTCATCGGTGGCTGGAAGACCAACGGCATCTGGCAGATCAGAGATGGCTTTCCGATCACTTTCTTTACCTTGAATGGCGGCACGCCGCTGCCTACTTACGGCTATCAGCGCCCCGATCTCCTGGGCACGCCGAAGCGCAACTATGGTAGTGACTGGGTGAACAACTATTTTGCTAACCCCGATGTCTTCCAGACTCCCGCGCCGTTTACGCTTGGCAACGCACCGCGCGCCACCGGGGCAGTCCGCACACCGCGTTCGTTCGCAGCTGACCTGTCGCTGACCAAACAGTTCCTGCTGTCGAACGTGCATGAGGGCGTACACCTGGAGCTGCGCCTCGAAGCCGAAAACGCGTTCAATCATCCTGTCCTCGGGACGCCCGACTCCACGGTTGGAGATCCCAGTTTCGGCGCGATCTTCTATCAGGCAAACAACCCGCGCCAATGCCAACTGGCTCTGAAAGTCACGTTTTAAGTCGGCGCGAGAGCGGATAAGAGATGCTCCGCGCATAAACAAGAAGGACGAAATGAGTAGGTTCCGCGAGCGCTCAACTCTGAGCGCAGCAGACGACGACAAAAAATTGCGGGCCGCGCATTTTGAATGCGAGGCCCGCTTTTTTGGCCTTAGCCGTTAGACGGAAAAATCTTGTCCCAATCGCAGCCTGCTAGAACTGCGGGACAAGCGTAATAATACCTCCCATCTTCGGCGTTCCGATACCGGTAGCTAGATCAAATCCCGGAGTGGTTGGGAATAGACCGTTGTTGTTGGTGGTCTGCCCAATACCGGTGATGTCGTTGAAATAGCCGTGATAATCCAGGTTGTAAAGCAAGTAGAGAAGCGGATTCGCGTTGCCCACCCGGTGGTGCCAGAAGCCAACGTGATCGCCAATAATCGCCGACCAGAACGGCGACGACAGGCTGGTGCCGCCGATGCCGAACCAGCCGGGAGGTGTTTGGCCTCCGCTGAAGCTGCCGCATACGCTGTAGGGAGTGGAAGCATTCCCAGTGCAGTATTCAGCATAGGGAGTGTACTCGTCGGCATTGGCGGAGACATCCGGGACCTCGCGGCACGGCTCTCCCACTGCTGCCAAGGAGCATTGCGTCGTGCCGTTGCCGTACGTGGTGTAAGGATTCGTGATGCCCCGTCCAAACTGGTACCGAGGGCGGCCCCAGAACTGGCTGTTCCCGCCGCCGCCGGCGCCTGTTGCGCCGCACCAGAAGAAGCCCGGATTGCCGCCTTCGTCTGCGCTCGTGTTACACAGGTCGTCGACATTCCACACGGTTTCCACGCCCCGCGGGTAGTGCGGATGTGGGTTTCCGCCCGGATTGAATGATTCGAAGGAAGTACCGCCAACGCTCGTCACCCATGGCTGCGCCGGGGGGTCAAGGACGTTGACGATAGTTGTTCCATCGCTCCGGATGCACGAGAAAGCTCCAGTGTCACCTTCGGCGCCGAACATGCTCTGTCCCTGAGCAGCCATCTGCTCGAAGACCAGGTTCTCGGCTTGGGCGTAAGCAGCCCCAGCGTCATTCTCACATACGCTCCAGCTGGAACTGATTGCATCCGCGATGTTATCGTTTGCGATCTGCGTGTACTCATCCAGTTCCGTCTGGCCTGTGAAATCGTTTGGAGCGTTGTAGACGAAAAGGTGACGTGCTGCCGGTGCGATCGCCAGCTGCATTTCGATATCGGCGTCCACCTCGATGTCTCCCGCATATCCATTGAAACTTGGGGGGCAGGTGTCGCCGGTTGGGCAAATAGGGCTGAGCGGTCCGCCATCCACGGTGATGTCTACCAACGGGGGCGTATAACGGGGGCCGTAGAAGTAGTTTGTCCAGGTCTCAATGTCGGAGTGCTGGTAGGCGGAGAGTTCGAACACTGCCATGTTCACGCCGAACCCCTTGCCCAGAGGCCCCAGGTCTGGCGCGCCATAGATCGAGTTGTCCTGCGATGGCGTCAGACCATTGCATCCGGGGCCGCCGCCATAACCGAACGGAAACGAAGTGCCGTCATTGACTGCCGCGAATAGCTGTGCCGCGGTCGGATATGGAGCCTCACAGCTTGGCGTAGGAACCGAAGCTCGCTGTTTTAGGGGACGCACCGTCTGCGGTTGCAGGCGCACGGTATTCGAGAGACCTACAACCCCGCGAACTCCCTCCGCCAGGTTGCTTGGCATCTGAATCTCTGAGTCGTTCGAAAAGTATTCGATCCCCTTTGAGCTGCGGTAAGTGCGCAGGTTAGTCTTGAATGCCGCCGCTACCATGCTGCTCGGTCCGCTGGCCCGCAGTAAGAATGGGGACGACGATTTTTCCACTACCAAGCCATTGCCCCGCAGGTACTCCGAGACTGCGGCAACCTGCGCCTCGCTGGGCGCAAAACGCGAATTAAACTCTCCTTTGCCAAGCCATTTTTGGTAGCTTTTGCTATTGGAATCGTAGAGATTTGCTAAAAGGTTGGACATCTCCGACTCATTACGGGGCGCTAGGACCACGTAGACTCCCATGTGCGGGCTGCTGAACTCGCCGGTCACGGCGTCATTCGTGGGTTTCGTACTGGCCACGACGGAAAAACTGGTCTCGGCCGTCACGGAATCCTGGTGTAAGGAAGAGTCGACCGCCAGCGCCTTTTCGCCTACCAGGACGCTTGCAGCCACAACGAAGGCCACAACGATGATTGTTGTGTGCTTAAAAAGCAATCGCATGACACATCTCCTTTTTCAAGTTAAAGTTCCCTCGCGGATCGTTCGTGAAACAGGCACGGCGCTCCGTCGGAGTAACAGGACTAATAGCCATGGTTTCCACCGCGTTTGAAGTAGCGCCTATCGCGCGGAAACCCGCATGCCAACTGGCAGGTCAACGAACTGAACTCGAACAGCATTGGCTTCCTTGACGCCCGTGTCAAGGGGAAACGTCAAATATTGTTGGCTATGCAATTGCCCGCAGCGGCGGCCGTGCAAGGCTTTCGGCGTCCAGCGGGCGTTAGCGGGGTGGGAGCTCGCCGCCGAAAGTCGTGCGGCGAGCGAAGTTTAGGCGAAGGATCTGAACTTAGCATTTTCTGACAGATCGACTTGAGTCGCTTTTCGCGCATGAATTGAGCCACGTCGAAGGGGGGAGCCCGCGGCCGTAATCCTGAGCGCCGCGAAGGATCTGGGAAGATAATGCGCCCTGAGAGACTCGAGCTCCCGACCTTCTGGTTCTTAGCCGGGCCACGCGGCACGCGCCAAACTAGAGCGACCGAGCTAAGCCGCCACGATTCTCGTGCGCGAACAATCGAACCTTACACCACCCCTTTAGCAAAAACAGCACACCAGTAAGGGATCTTAATTTCTCCATCGACCGACAGAAGACAGGCCGTACCGATTTCGATTTCGGCGTGAATATGTGGCGTGTGATAACCCTTCGGCACTCCTCCAAGGAAAATATTTGGATTATGACTTTGCGAACGCCTCCAAGCGTCGACTGCCTGCCGGGCTGTCTGAAACTGAATGCCCCCAACATTATTTTCGGCTACCATGGTATGAATAAATCCCGCTTCTGTGACCCTTTCCCCCGGCGTCGAATTATTCAGTCCTGTGTGGGATGTCGAGGCGTTCTCAGCCATCCATTTGCAATGATTAAGGGCTGCTTTAGTGAGCGTCAGGTTGAATGTATAAGGCGCGTACGTTGAGTTCTTCGCGTTGGCACGGTCTTTATTGATTTCGTCAATCAGATCCAGCATCAGCTGTTTGGCGTTAGGCGGGGTCTCTGCGTCGGGCATATTCTCTCCCCAATAAAATGGGCCTAAGTGTCCCGGTCCGTACTCTGATTGTCAACTCCCTGTCTCTTGCGCGAGTTGTCCGATTAAGAGGCCGCGATAGAGAGGAACGGAGGTCCGGTTTCGCCGCGAAAATCGCGGCCCTTTCTTAATTGCTTTACTTTCAACAATGAAATGGTGCGCCCTGAGAGATTCGAACTCCCGACCTTCTGGTTCGTAGCCAGACGCTCTATCCAGCTGAGCTAAGGGCGCAATCCCCAATTGAAACTGGAACTGCCTCACGGATTATAACGAATGTTTGTCACATCCGGGAATCCTCCGCAGCGAAACCGCGCAATCAATGTCGCTTTTAGAAATTGAAAATAATCGCGCACTCCGCTTTCAACCTTCTAAGGTGTTTTCTGTAGTGAACTTACGCGACGCCGAGAGAGATATCCACTGCCCCTTTGGCCTTCTATCTGAATCGCCGTTTTCCAAAAAGTAAAACTTTCCAGCCGCAGAGCAAATCCTACAAACCGAGTGGACCTCGATGTGTGTATTTTGAGTGCCTTAGGGAACGGCAAGCCATGTGCTTACACTCACAACAGACGAAGTGGCGCGCAACGGGGCGCTCCAAGGACGACTTCGGCCAGAGGTTCTCTTGGGCGCCCCTTGCATTTACAAGACAAGGCCCTCCCCCCGGGGCTCGCCGCTTTCGTCGATTAAGCTTGAGTCAGCGCCAACTGCTCGCGAATATCCACGCCCGCTTCCCTCAGCAGTTTTGCCACCGCATCTGTTTTTAGCCGCGATGCATCATAGCCTACGCGCACCGTGCGATCTTTTTCGTTAAACCTTACTCCTCGGATCCCGTAGACCTCGCGCATTCCATCAATCGCTCTCAGTTCAATCTCCCCCGGCACGCTTCCGTAACGGAAAACGACGTCCAGATAAGTCATAAAAATTCCTCTTCACTTCTGTGGGTAGAAAAAGTCCGGTCGCCCGGGCTGAATCCAATATAAAGCATCGCCCATCGAACCAGACACTGGCTGAGGCCCATGAGTTCCGCAAAGCCTTGAAGAAGGAGTAGAGTTTCCCTTTTCAGTTTCCGGAATGCTTAACCAATGGCGAGTGCTGTCATCGATTCTTTTTCACGCAAATCGCAATGCCGACTCCAATTTCACTCGAACGCGATCCTGTCTGTGGGATGAACGTTAACCCCTCAACTGCTAGACAGATCCACGAACACGGCGGGAAAAATTATTATTTCTGCTGCGCCGCTTGTGCGGAGAAATTCAAGGCTGACCCAAAACAATATCTGAACGTACCTGTGCCGAAATCACCTGGACTGGTAATGCTGGGTACTGCAAAGCCGACGCTCTCCGACCGTCGTGAAGCCAGTCTTCCAGTCAAGCAAGCAGACAAAACCCCCGCGCCTCATCTTCCGCCCTCACCGGGCACGGCTTACGTTTGCCCCATGTGCCCGCAGGTCCGCGAGGCCAAACCCGGAGCTTGTCCCTCCTGTGGCATGGCGCTCGAGGCCGAGGTTCCGCTCGCATCTACACGTACCGAATACACCTGTCCCATGCACCCGGAGATTGTGCGCCCCACGCCCGGTTCGTGCCCCATCTGCGGTATGGCTCTGGAGCCCCGCACTGTCTCCGCCGTCGGGAGCGAGGACAATCCAGAGCTGCGGGACATGGGCCGGCGGTTCTGGATCAGCCTGGCGCTCACCGCGCCGCTGCTCGTGATCGCTATGGGCAGCATGATCTCGCACACCTTCAAAGTCACCATCGACCTCGACATAAATGGATTCCTCATCAACTTGCCCAGAATCGAGTTTCTTCTGGCTACCCCCGTAGTCCTGTGGGGTGGCTGGCCGTTCTTCCAACGCTTCTGGACCTCGATATTAAATCGCAGTCCAAACATGTTCACGCTGATCGGTATGGGTACGGGCGTCGCCTACGGATACAGCGTGATCGCCACCTTTGCCACCAGGATTTTCCCTGAATCGCTGCGTACCATGGCGGGCTATCCTGAGGTTTACTTCGAAGCGGCCGCCGCTATCACCACTCTTGTGCTGCTCGGCCAGGTCATGGAGTTGCGCGCCCGCAGCCGTACCAGCGCGGCCATCCGCGCTCTGCTCGATCTCAGTCCGAAGACCGCGCGCATTCTCAACTCTGATAGCACGGAGAAAGATGTTCCTCTCGAAAACGTAAAGCCAGGCGACCGCCTGCGAGTGCGCCCGGGAGAAAAAATTCCGGTCGATGGCATTCTCCTCGAGGGTAGCAGCTCAGTTGATGAATCAATGATCACTGGCGAATCCATGCCCGTGGAAAAATCGCCGTCTAGCAAAGTCATCGGCGCAACCATCAACGGCGTCGGCTCATTCGTCATGCGAGCCGAACGTGTCGGCGGCGAGACTCTACTGGCGCGCATCGTGCAACTCGTGGGCCAGGCCCAGCGCAGCCGTGCGCCGATCCAGCGCCTCGCCGACCGCGTCGCGAAATGGTTTGTGCCGATTGTCGTAGCCGTCGCAGTGATCACATTCGTTGCATGGCTGTTCTGGGGCCCCGAACCGCGCTTCGCGCACGCTTTGGTTAACGCTGTCGCCGTGCTCATCATCGCCTGCCCCTGCGCGTTAGGTCTTGCTACGCCTATGGCGATCATGGTTGGCGTGGGTCGCGGCGCCCGCGCCGGCGTTCTCATCAAAAACGCCGAGGCGCTGGAGGTTCTGGAAAAGGTCGACACTCTCGTGGTCGACAAAACCGGCACGCTCACCGAAGGCAAGCCACAACTCGTCGCCACCTCATTAGCCCAGGATGGCGGCCGAGAAGCTCTTCGACTCGCCGCCAGCCTCGAACGCGCCAGCGAGCATCCTTTGGCGGGAGCAATCCTCCAGGCAGCCGAACGGCAAGGACTCTCACTCTCGCAGCCAAGTGAGTTCGTCAGCGTCCCGGGCAAGGGAATCACCGGTGTGGTCGATGGCAAGCGGGTCGCGGTGGGAAACGCCGCACTCATGAAGGATCTGGACGCCTACTCCCACGCGACTACCAACTCTCAGGATGGCGACCCCGGCCCCGGCAGCAACTTGTCTGTGGCCATCGATGGTAAGTTCGATGGCACATTTTCCATCGTCGATCCGGTCAAGCCCTCCACTGCCGAAGCCATCCGCGCCCTCAAGAGTCAAGGCATTCACGTCGTGATGCTCACCGGCGACAATCGGGCCACCGCTGAGAATCTTGCCAAAACGCTCGGCATTGAAGAATTCGAAGCCGAGGTCTTGCCAGAGCGAAAATTAGAGATCGTCCGCAAACTGCAAGGGCAGGGAAGAGTCGTCGCCATGGCCGGCGACGGCGTCAATGACGCTCCCGCTCTGGCGCAGGCCGATGTCGGCATTGCCATGGGCACTGGCACCGACGTCGCGATGGAGAGCGGCGGCGTCACGTTAGTCAAAGGCGATCTCACCGGAATTGTGCGCGCTCGCAATTTGAGCCGCGCCACCATGCGCAACATCCGCCAGAATCTTTTCTTCGCTTTCGTCTACAACGCGATCGGGGTGCCCATCGCTGCCGGAGTGCTCTATCCTTTTTTCGGCGTCCTTCTCAGCCCGATATTCGCCGCCGCCGCCATGAGCTTCAGCTCCGTCTCCGTTATCACCAACGCCCTCCGCCTGCGTAATACAAAACTATGACCGGATAAGAATCAGGAGAGACGGTCTTTAGCCCGCGCGAACCTCTACAACTTCCCCAAATACTCAATCACATCCGGCTCCGTCCAATCCACCGGCCCAATGAACTTACGTCGCACGATTCCCCCGCGGTCGATCACATAAGTCTCCGGAAATTTGAACGTCCCATACAGCGCGTTACTCTTTCCATCGCCATCGCGAACCGCCAGCAAGTTCACATTGTGATCCCGCAGGAACCGCTGGTAATTACTCTGATCCACATCCACGCTCACGGCCAGCACCGTCACGCCTTTGGCTTTCATGCGCTGCTGCATCTGCACCAGCGACGGCATCTCTTCAATGCACGGCGGACACCACGTCGCCCAGAAGTTGAGCACCACAACCTGGCCTTTGAGTTGGCTCAGCGTAACCGCGCGGTCGGAGTCGCGCACCGTGAAGTCCGGAGCCGCCGATCCAATCCGCGGCGGCCGCGATCCGCTGTAGCAACCGCACAACGCCATAAGAATGAAAATCGGTGTAGCACGGCTGAGAAAACAAAGGATACGTCGCACACCGCTATAATAATAGATTCGCCGTATGCCTGCGACAGCTCCATCCCATGCTGAACCCGCGGTGTCGGTCATCATCCCGGCGCGCAATGAAGAGGCCTGTCTGCACGCGTGCGTGCAGTCTCTGGTTAAGCAGGAGGGCATCGCGGTCGAAATCATCGTGGTCGACGATCATTCCACAGACCGCACCCGCGAGATAGCCTCCTCATTCTCCGATCCGCGAATCTCTATCATCGAAGCCGGCCCACTCCCTGCAAACTGGACCGGCAAGAATAACGCCGTCACTGCCGGCGCCCGAGTCGCTCGTGGCCACTGGCTTTTGTTCACCGACGCCGACACCGAACACCTCCCAGGATCGCTGGCACGAAGCATCGCGGAAGCCAGCCGGCATGGCGCGGCGTTACTCTCCTACTCGCCCGAACAAATCGTCAAGAGTTTATGGGAAAAAGCCGTGATGCCCGTGATCTTTGCCGAACTCGCTGCCACCTTTCGTCCATCGCAGGTGAGCAACCCTAAGTCGCCCGCAGCCGCGGCCAACGGCCAGTACATCCTCATCACGCGCGAAGCCTACAACGCGGTTGGCGGACACGCCGCCATCGCCGGCACGCTCCTCGAAGACGTTGCGCTGGCCCGAGCCGTCAAGCAATCCGGCCGGAGAATATTTTTTCGCTTCGGCGCCGACGCCGTCCGCACCCGCATGTATCGCAGCTTTGCTCAACTCTGCGAAGGCTGGACAAAAAATCTCGCGCTATTATTTCCTTCGCCTCTGCGCCTGGCTGCTCTGCGCTTGGTTGAATTCATCCTGATCGCAGCCAGCTTCCTAATCACTATCGCCACATCTGCCCGCGGACACTGGAAGCCCGCAATCTTGTCCGCCACGGTCGCCGTCATCTTATACGTGCTTCTTCTCATTCGAATTCGCCGCGCCCATTTTTCCTGGGACGCAAACATTCTGTCTCTCTTCGGCCTCCCTCTGTTCTCCTATCTCTTGCTGCGCTCGGCCCGGGCGCATGCGAAAGGTAGTGTGCCTTGGAAAGGCCGCACGTATTCTGACGAAACTTGTTTACTGGCAACGGGCCGCTGACGACTGGCCGCTGATTTTATGGTTTATCTCACCCGCAAAGCTGAATTCGCCGCATCGCACTACTACCATAATCCAGATTTCACTACGGAAGAGAATCGCCGTGTCTTCGGCAAATGCAACAATCCCAACGGCCACGGCCATAATTACGTGCTGGAAGTCACGGTCAAAGGAGAAGTTGATCCTCGCTCCGGTTTCGTCGTCGATCTCAAACAGCTCAAAGAGATCATGAATCGCGAAGTTCTCGACGCCATGGACCACCGTTTCTTGAACAAGGAAGTTCCCGAATTTCTACATCAAATTCCGACCACAGAAAATATCGCCATCGCCATCTGGCAACGATTGGTCACCAAACTAGCTGCTGCCAAACTACACCGTGTGCGCGTCTACGAAACCCCAGACCTGTTCGTCGATTTCTACGGTGAGCCATGACCATAACCAAGAAAACGCTCTACCCTGTGTCCCCCCGTGCCCTCTGTGGTAAAGATTTTGAGCGAAAACCCGGTAAGCCGCGAACATGAAAACCCACCTCTCCCGCCGCTATCTTTTCTCCGCCTCCCATCGCCTGCACAGCGAATCCATGTCGGACAAAGAGAATCAGGAAACCTACGGCAAGTGCAACAATCCCTACGGACACGGCCATAACTACATCGTGGAAGTAACCGTAAGCGGACAGGTCGATGAAAAAACCGGCATGGTCTGTAACCTCGCCGATCTCGACAGCTTTATCGAAAGGGAAGTGCTCTTTCGCTTCGATCACGAAAATTTGAATACATTGCAGGAATTCGCGCAACAAGTGCCCACCACGGAAAATCTCTGTATTCAGATTTATGAAATAGTGCAGCGCGGCTTCTCCCACGCGCATCTGGAAAGAGTAAAGTTGGAAGAGACCATGATGAACTCGTTTGAATATCAGGGTGAGAACGCAGCCGGCAGAAAGCCGGCTGTCACGTAGATGTTCAATTACAGAATTACAAGAATACACAATCGCCCAATTCGCCTATGAAACCCACAACGGAATCCGCAACCCTCACTAGCGCCAGCTTTGAAGATCTCGTCAAGGAAATGCTTGTCCGCCTCGGCGAAGACCCCAACCGCGAAGGCCTTCAACAAACTCCGGAGCGCGTTCGCAAATCCATGCAGTTTCTCACCCGCGGCTACACCGAAGATCCCGAGGCCTTGCTCAAGGGTGCGCTGTTCACCGTTACCTACGACGAAATGGTGATCGTCAAAGACGTCGAAATGTTCAGCCTTTGCGAGCACCACATGCTCCCGTTCTTCGGCAAGGTTCACGTAGCATATATTCCCAAGGGAAAAGTAATCGGACTGAGCAAAGTCCCGCGCCTCATCGAACTCTTCTCCCGCCGCCTGCAAATCCAGGAACGCCTCACCACGCAGATTGCCGAAATCATTCAAAAAGTGATCGAGCCGCAAGGGGTCGGAGTCGTGATCGAAGCCCGCCATCTATGCATGATGATGCGCGGCGTCGAGAAACAGCACTCCGCCGCCGTCACCTCCTCGATGCTGGGATGCTTCCGCGATTCGAACGAAACGCGCTCGGAGTTCCTGTCCTTGATTCGCCAGCGGCCCAACGGCATTTGATTCATGTGGGACGGACACTCTTGTCCGTCGCCTTTGATATTGCTTTTGGTTTGCTGTGTGACCGACTTTCGGATCTCTGAGGCGTCGCATAACGTCGTCGTCGGATTTACTCGTGGGCTCTGTGCTCCGGTGTTAAAAACTCAAGCCCCCCAAGGTCGCCGGCTCTATACTCCGGTTTTACACAAAAGGAAGATCAGGCTAGAATCGGTCCGCCGATTAGAACCGCACGAGGTATACACCATGCGCAAAGCACTCCTGACCGCAACCCTGTTCGCATTAGCGATTTCTGCTTTCCCCGCTCACGCTCAAGACGCCAAAAAACAGGAGGCCGTAAAGCCTGCCGACAGTCCCTCGCAAGCCGTGCTCGCTGCCTGGAACGATATTGGCCGCAAGCTCATTGCCATGGCGGAGGATTTTCCCGAGGACAAATACGATTTCAAGCCCACGCCTGCGCAGCGCAGCTTCGCCGAACAACTCCTCCACGCGGCTGGTGCGAATTATTTCTTCATCAATCCCGCCATGGGTCAGAAGATGCCGCCCGAAGAAGATCCCAAGCGCGCCGACTACAAAACCAAGGCCGACATTGTCGCCTTCGTGAAGAAGTCGTTCGCCGACGGCGCGGCCGCCATCAAGGCCAAAGGCGACAAGGGAATGTCTGACCTGCTGGTCGATCCCTTCGCCCACCAGCAAATGCGCGTGTTGGACATGGCCTACGGTTTCATTGAACATTCCGGAGAACACTACGGCCAACTCGTCGTTTACTACCGTGTAGCCGGCCTCGTCCCGCCAGAATCACGGCCAAAAAAATAAACCACTCGCCATAAATAGCGCTTTGTTATCCTGAGACCCGCGCGTTTTGCGGGCCGAAGGCCCCCCGCAACTTCACTCTGGCCCGCCGACTCCTGCCCGTCGCCATTGATGTTTCTTTCTAGCTACTGGTACGCGTATGGATAACGCCGCTGTCGCTCCCCAAACATCTTCACCAGCAGCGCTCCCGAAACAAATCCGCCTACGTGTGCGAAGAATGCCACTCCTCCCACATTTTGCCCCTGCACCGCCAGTGCGCTCGCGGTTCCGCTGAGAAAATTGAGCACGAACCAATATCCCAGAATGATCCATGCCGGCACCCACACCACAAACACGAAGAACCACGTCAACACCCGCGCCCGCGGATACAAAACAAAATATGCCCCCAATACTCCCGCAATCGCTCCGCTCGCGCCCAGCGTAGGCGCGGTTGAGTGCAGATTGATCGCCACTTGAGTCAACATCGCAATGATCCCCGTCAGCACATAAAACGCAAGGTACTTAAAGTGCCCCAGATAGTCCTCTACGTTGTCGCCGAAAATATAAAGAAACCACATGTTCCCGATCACATGCATCCACGATCCATGCAAGAACATCGACGTGAAGAAGGGAAGTACGACGGTCGGAAGAGGATATCTCGGCGAACCCGACAGAAATACTGCAAGATGGTAAGGGACAACTCCAAACTGATGGATCAGCACATTCAAACTTCGCGGATCCAGCGTCCATTCAAAGAAAAAAATCAGCACGTTCACGACAATCAGAAACCTGGTCACGAATGGAGTGCTGTATCGGGGCTGGTCGTCGCGGATGGGCAGCATAAGAAATCTGCTAACGTAGGAAGGAAGCTGTCATCCCCAGCAAACGTTTTTTGCGCTGCGAGGGATCTGGGCGAGCCGCGCGAACCGGTCGCTTCCTTACTACAAGTTATCAAATCCTTTCTATGAACGGCGTCATTATCATCGACAAGCCTCCGGGATGGACTTCCCACGATGTCGTCGACCGCATGCGCCGCATTCTGCAACAGCGCTCGATTGGCCATCTCGGCACGCTCGATCCGCTGGCTACCGGAGTCCTTCCGCTCGTCACCGGATCGTTCACCCGCCTCGCGCAGTTTTACATCGGCTCGGAGAAAACCTATGAAGGCGTGATCCGCTTCGGCTTCGCCACCAATACATATGACGCCGATGGCGCGCCCGTAGAAGCTTACGTAGGGAAAACCGCCCCCGGCTGTCCAGTCTCGAGCCCCGCGCTCAACCTGGAAACTCTGGAGAATCTCGCCGCGCAATTCCGCGGCCGCATCCAGCAAGTTCCGCCGCCATTTTCCGCTAAGAAGATTAACGGCGTCTCCGCTTATAAACTGGCGCGCAAACAAAAAGAGGTCGTGCTGCAGCCCGTCGAAATTGAGATTAAAGAATTCACCATCACGGCCGTCGACGTCGACCGCGCCCACTTTCGCGCCCGCGTCTCCTCTGGAACCTACATGCGTTCCATCGCCCATGAGATGGGCCAGCGGCTAGGCTGCGGCGCCCATCTCGAATCCTTGCGCCGCACCTCCGTCGGCGAGTTCGACATCACCCAAGCCCACACACTCGAAGAAGTCGAAACCTGCAGCATTCCGTTTTTCACTACCTGTCATTCTGAGCGAGTGCGAGCGAACGTGAGCGCGAGTCGAAGAATCCCTACCCTCGTCCCATCTGTCGGCGGTGACCTGAAAGTGCGTGACCCTTCCCACGCAGACGCATTTGAAACTCCAACAATAGAACCCCTCTTCGTCCACCCTCGCCAACTCCTTCCGCATCTTCCTTCGGTAACGGTCGACGAAGCTACCGCTGCGCGTATCCGCAGCGGACGTCCCGTCAATCTTCCCGAACATTCCCGCGCCCCGCAAGTCAAAGTCTTTGCCGACCAAAGGGAACTGATCGCCATCGCCACCCGCGTCGCCGGCACTCTCTTCCACCCCAAAATTGTCTTTCCCTCTGAGTAGCCTGTCTAGGGACAGGCTCGGCAGTCAGTCGGGTCGAAGCCCATACGCCGAGATCCGAAAACAAACTCTGTCATTCTGAGCGAGTGCGAGCAAAGGCGAGCGCGAGTCGAAGAATCCCTACCCTCGTCCCATCTGCGGACTGTGACCGAAGGCTCTCGACTTCTTGATTGCGATGCGTAAGGACAACAGGAGGAATTCAATGTCCGATAA
>JBAVZU010000086.1:0-10209 GCA_049588915.1 Candidatus Sulfotelmatobacter sp. | reverse complement strand
GGAAGCAGATTGGTCAGCACCATCAGCTTCTCCGGTCTTGCTCGAATGGACTATTCACTTCTTGGGAACAACGTGTTGAAAGATCACAGCCACCCCGACTCCCGATGTTCACCTGTCACAGACCTTTTACATCGGCTTTGTTACTCTTTGTAAATGACGGAAGGTCTGCGCCGCTTCTATGGCGGAAGAGATTTACATTTCCTCACGTTCAGTTGCTATCAGCGCCAGCCGTTTTTCGGCGGCGCTGCGCGCTGTGATTTGTTTCTACGAATCCTGGAACGCGTGCGCCGCCGCTACCGGGTTGTAGTTTTGGGATATGTCGTGATGCCGGAGCATGTTCATTTGTTAGTAAGTGAACCTCAGCGGGGGGCGTTGTCGACCGCGATTCAGGCATTGAAGCTGGGAGTGGTTCGGAGCCTAGCGGGTGAGAGCATCGCTCCCATGTCTCGCAAAATCGGCGAGACATGGGGCACCCCCAGTCGTGGAGGCTCCAAGAAGTCGAATGCTTTTTGGATGGCGCGGTTTTATGATTTCAATGTTTGGACTGAGAAGAAACGGATTGAGAAATTGCGCTACATTCATCGCAATCCTCTCGTGCGCGGGTTGGTGGAGTCGCCTGAACAGTGGCGCTGGAGCAGTTTTCGCTGGTATTCTTCGGGCGAAGTCGGACCCGTCCGGATCAACGATACCGACATCTTGGTGATGACGATTCGTCCACCGGCAGCGTAATCAAATCGTTTTACGATGGAGGTCTAGTGAAATGGGTGCCCCATGTCTCGCTGGTTTTGCGAGACATGGGAGTCGGAGCCTGAGACCCGGTCCGGACCACCCCAGACAGGTCTTCCTAGCTCTCGCTTTTATCGTTTACTGCTTTTCTCATAAATCGCGTGAGTTCATCTTCGTAAGCTAAATAAGGGCGCCTGATATGGGAGGGATTAATTTCGATTACCTGGACGAGCCAGAGGACGAGATCGCGAAAGGCCCTCTGAACTTTCTCCACACTTTGGTTAGCGTGCAAACCAGCGTTGAAAAGCTTTACGAGGCGGTCAAGTTCGTTGCCCAAGTTTCTTAGCACAATAGGGTCGCTAATGCCGGCTTCGGACGTCGCTTCGTCGAGATAGGCCCATAATCGGTTTCTATACTGAGCTTTACCGACGTCCCGACCATTTCTCTGTTGTTCTTGAGCAGGAAAAAGGTAATCCGCAGTGCGCTCGAGTAGGCGGCGACCCGAAATTGCGGCTTGTGCTAGATCCTCCTCCGTTTCCGCTCGCTCCAACGTACGGGCGGCGGATGCAAATGCGTCGAACAGTTTTGGATGTAGCTCTTCTAGGGTAGGTGCCAGGTCTGACGTGCGGCTGTCGGATAGATCAGGAAATTTCGAGAAGACTCGCTTGAAATCCTCTACGCGGGTGAAGTGTTCGAGCGTGTCATAGTTGTCGAAAATCGTTCGCCGCGCCCCGGCGTCCTCATAATCCACTTGAAAGCCAGACTGTTCAAATATCTCTCTTATCGCAATGTCGGGATCCTCGTTTTCTCCCATGTCATAAAAAACAGAGCACTTGGTGCCACGCAGGCGATATTCTTCAACTAACGAATTCCGAAAGAGGGCCAACTGTCCCGGGTTCGCAAAATTCACATCCATAGTTCCTAAGTAGGCAGGATCGGGTTCGAGCTGCGTATGCAGCGCCCGTGCGATTTCTGATGTCATGTTCTGGAATAGCCAGCAAAATACAGTCGCCTTTCCGTGCGTGGCCTCGAGTCGGTCAGCGATTAGCAGATCAAGATCAGCTGGGCGGTAAAGAGCCCTGCAGACTCTGACAAGATGAGCGTATGTACGGTCAGCACTTCTTGAAACGGCGCTGAATGTCAGGATGTCGCCAACCGAAACTCTCATATTGCGGTCGTCGGACTGAAGAACCTTCGTTTCCAGAAGACGTCTCATCACAGACGCGCGGCACCAGCCACCTAAGTCCGGATGGTCAGCATTAAACAGTACGGCAACGTTCATGCGATCCTCCAGCGCTCAGAGATACACACCCGCTACCAGCCTCTAGTCTGCAGCATTTGCGCTTCATTTAGGCCTGATACGGCGAGGCCTTTCATTGCTCCTGTCAGCTCTTCACTGACTTCTAGTAATACTTTAGGGTCATTGAAGTGGGTGGCGGCTTTGACGATGGCGCGGGCGCGCTTGGCGGCTTCTTCGGGGTCGGCGAAGGCGGTGCTGTCTTTCATGAAGATGCCGGAGCCTACGAAGACGGCTTCGGCGCCGAGCTGCATGACCAGGCTGGCGTCGGCGGGGGTGGCGATGCCCCCGGCACTGAAGTTGGGGACGGGGAGCTTGCCGGTTTTGGCGACCATCTTGATCAGTTCGTAGGGCGCGCCGTGCTCTTTGGCTTTGGCGTAGAGTTCTTCTTCGCCGAGGACGGTGAGGATGCGCATCTCCTGCACGATCTGGCGGATGTGCTTGACGGCGTGGACTACGTCTCCGGTGCCCGCCTCACCTTTGGTGCGGATCATGGCTGCGCCTTCGGCGATGCGGCGCAGAGCTTCTCCGAGATTGCGCGCGCCGCAGACGAATGGAACATTGAAAGCGTGCTTATCGACGTGGTGAGCTTCGTCGGCGGGAGTGAGGACTTCGGATTCGTCGATGTAGTCGACGCCGAGTTCCTGCAGAATTTGGGCTTCGGCAAAATGTCCGATGCGGCATTTGGCCATGACGGGGATGGAAACGGTGGCCATGATCTCGCGAATTTTTTTAGGCGAGGCCATGCGCGCAACGCCACCTTCGGCGCGGATTTGCGCGGGCACGCGCTCGAGGGCCATGACGGCGACGGCTCCGGCTTTTTCGGCGATGGCGGCCTGCTCGGCGGTGGTGACGTCCATGATGACGCCGCCTTTTAGCATTTCGGCGAGACCGGTTTTCAGGCGGAGGGAAGTGGAGCTACCGTTGTGGTTCGACATTTGTGGATACCGTGGGTACCTTTTCGCAAGCGCGAAGGATTGGCGCGGGGCGCCACCAACAGTTCATTTTACATCGGAATTCGGAGCGTCCCATCAAATCTGTTTGTAGCCGGGTAACGTGGGGCGATTAAGGATACAGCAGTCGTTGTAGTATCGGCAGCTCGCCGTCCCCTCCGGGGACGATTAGTTCTTTTTTTGTCTTCTCACCCAGGACTTACGTCCTGGGCTATTGTCGGCCGCCCCTACGGGGCTCGGGGCGAAGCAGGAGAAGTAAAGGGATCCTTCGACTTCGTGTTTCGGGCCGCGAGGGCCCGGAACACTTCGCTCAGGATGACATCGTGAATCGATGACAGCGCGAACCCAGGATGACAGCGCGAGATGAGTCTGCTTACCGTTCGACAAATTTGGCGAACATTTTTTCGGGGTCGATGGCGATGAAGGTGCCGCGGCTGCGGGCCAGGACTTCGTTTTTGTCGTTGAGGATTTCGGCGGTGTTGATGTGCTGGCGGCCGACGACGCTGACTTCCCTGCCCTCGACGCGCAACGGTTTGTGCAGCGGGACGGGCTTTAGGTACTCGACGGTCATTTCTTTGGTGAGGGCGACGACGTGGTGGAGTTTGTTGACCTTGCCCATGGCATCGTCGAGGATGCAGGCGATGATGCCGCCGTGGCAGTGGCCGGGCGGTCCGGTGTAGCGCTTGCCCAGGCGGAAGCGGCAGACGAAAGTTTGGCGGGCTTCGTCGAGGATGAATTTGAGGCGCATGCCATCGGGGTTGTTCTGGCCGCAGACAAAGCAGTTGTTTTTCTGGAGCTTGAGGTAGCGGGTTTCGTGGCCATGGAGTTGCGGCTTCGGTGGCATGGAGGGATTTTAACTTACGGGGTGTGCCTACGGAGAGAGACCCACATCCTGCAAAAGAAGCGAGATGTGGGAACCCGCTTGGAAGAGATTTACTCGTTCCAGTGGGACTTGATCGTCCGGGCGCAGACGACCAAGCCAATGAAGATTGCCGGGAGTATGGCCCAGTAGAGAAACACAACGCCGAGCCAATTGTTCCACTGTTCTCCGAGGTCAAACCACTTGGTGTAATGCTCTATCAATCTGACAATGACAGAGAGTATCCCCGCAGCGATTTCGACGGCTACGAGCGCAGCTCCGCCCCGGGCAATGCCACCCAGGACGACAGTGAGTTTTTGAGCGGAGGACATACAAACCAATAGCGGTCAAGGTTATTGATGATGGTCGATTCCTATTCTGCCGAAACACACTGGCGTGTGCGTTCCAGTGCGTCAGGCCGCGTGGAAAATACCTTGCGAAGCTCGGTGTTGCTCGTTGTGAAAGGGATCTTTCGACCGCGGTTCTGCTTCGCGTTTGCGAAGCACAACTTTCGCTCAAGATGACAGAGTGGGGGGATTGCGGAGATCGTGCTTCTCTCTCCAGCGGGAATGCTGTATACATATCGGTTTTGAAAAACCTTGGTTTGGAGCCCTTGTGAAATCTCGGATCGTTGCTGTATTCGCTATTTTCTTTCTTGCATCTTCTGTGTTGATCGCGGCTCCGCAGGATTCGGATAAGACTGCGGTGCCTGCGCCGGTGGCTAAGAAGAATCCCAAGAAAGATCAGAAAAAGGAGGCGCCGGCACCGGAGAAGAAAGGCAAAGACGAGGAAAAGAAGCCGGGCATGAATGCTGACACTTTTGCCGGGCTGAAGTTCCGGTCGATCGGGCCGGCGGTGGCTTCGGGGCGGGTGATGTCGATTGCGGTGAATCCGAAGAATAAGTTTGAGTATTACGTGGGAGTCGCGTCGGGCGGGGTGTGGAAGACGGTGAATGATGGGACGACGTGGACTCCGGTGTTTGATAAGGAGGCGTCGTATTCGATTGGTTGGGTGGCGCTGGATCCGAATGATCCGGCGGTGGTTTGGGCGGGAACGGGCGAGAGCAATTCGCAGCGTAGCGTGTCGTATGGGGATGGAATCTACCGGTCGGATGATGGTGGGAAGGACTGGCAGAATCTGGGATTGAAGAAGTCGGAGCACATTGGGCGGGTGGTGATTGATCCGCGGGATTCGAAGGTGGTTTATGTGGCGGCGGAGGGGCCGTTGTGGGGGCCGGGCGGCGATCGCGGCTTATATAAGTCGGCGGACGGAGGAAAGACATGGAAGACGGTGCTGACGATCAGCGAGAACACAGGCGTGGTGGATGTTGCGATCGATCCGTCGAATCCGGACATTGTTTATGCGGCGGCTTATCAGCGGCGGCGGCATGTATTTACTTTGATCGACGGCGGGCCGGAGAGTGCGATTTATAAATCGGCGGATGCGGGGGCCACGTGGAACAAATTGAAATCCGGGCTGCCGACCGTGGATATGGGAAGGATTGGGCTGGCGGTTTCGCCGGCTGATCCGAATGTTGTGTATGCCACGATTGAGGCGGCGGATGGCAAGGGGGGAATTTTCCGCTCAGACGATAAGGGTGCGACTTGGGAGAAGCGGAATGAATTTGATTTAGGGGCGATGTATTACGCGCGGGTGGTTTGCGATCCAAAGAATGTGGATCGAATTTTTGTGATGAGCGTAAGTTTGCGGGAATCGCTGGACGGCGGGAAGACGCTGCACAAGGTTAATGAGGTGAATCATCACGGGGACAATCACGCGATCTGGATTGATCCCGAAGATACGAAGCATTGGCTGCTGGGGTCGGACGGGGGGATGTATGAGACCTGGGATGATGCCAAGAGCTGGCAGTTCAAGGCGAATCTGCCGACGGTGCAGTTCTACGATGTTGCTGTGGACAACGCGCTTCCCTTCTATAACGTGTGCGGAGGAACGCAGGACAATTTTTCCTGGTGCGGGCCGGCACGGGCGCGCAATGTCAACGGGATTATGAATTCGGATTGGTTTGTGACTACGGGCGGAGATGGTTTTAGATCGGTGGTCGATCCGGTGGATCCGAACACGATTTATTCGGAGTCGCAGTATGGGGTGCTGGTGCGGTATGACAAGCCGACTGGGCAGGAGTTGGCGCTGCAGCCGCAGGAGGGTAAGGGAGAGGCTCCGCTGCGCTGGAATTGGGATTCGCCCGTGATTATCTCGCCGCACTCGCATACGCGGTTGTATTTTGCGGCAAATAAATTATTTCGCAGCGATGATCGAGGAGAATCGTGGAAGGCGATCAGCGGCGATCTGACGCGGCAGATTAACCGCAATGCGTTGCCAGTGATGGGACGAGTGTGGGAGCCGGATGCGGTGGCGAAGAATGCCTCGACCTCGTTCTACGGAAATATTGTGGCGCTGGCGGAGTCGCCGAAAAAAGAAGGTTTGATTTATGCGGGGACGGATGATGGATTGATTCAGATGACGAGCGATGGCGGGCAGTCGTGGACGAAATACGACAAGTTTGCGGGCGTGCCGGATATGACTTACGTGAGCCGGCTCGCGGCTTCCCAGCATGACGTGAATACGGTTTATGCGGCGTTTGACAATCATAAGAATGAGGATTTCAAACCTTATTTGTTGAAATCGGTTGACGCGGGGAAAACCTGGGCTTCGATTGCGGGGAATTTGCCGGAGAATGGCCCAGTGCTGGCGTTTGCGGAAGATACGGTGAATGCGAATCTGCTTTTTGCAGGGACTGAGTTTGGAGCGTTCTTTACGGTCGATGGTGGGGCACAATGGGTGCAGTTGAAGGGAGGGCTGCCGACGATCGCGGTGCGCGATATGGTGCTGCAGGCGCGGGAGGGAGATCTGGTGATCGCAACGTTTGGGCGCGGGTTCTATGTGCTCGACGATATTTCCGCGCTGCGCGGGATGAAGGCGGATGCGACGTTATTGGAACAGGCTGCGGCGACTTACCCGGTGAAGGATGCTTTGCTTTATATCGAGCGGCATCCGTTGGGCGGTCCCAAGAAAGGATTTCAGGGCGATGCATTTTACACGGCGGAGAATCCGCCGTATGGGGCGGTGTTCACGGCTTACTTGAAAGAAAAGTTGAAGACTAAGAAGGAGAAACGGCAGGAAGCGGAGAAAGCGGCGGCGAAGAAAGGCCAGACGCTGCCGTATCCGACAAACGATGAGTTGAGGGCGGAGGCCGAGGAACGAAAGCCCGAGGTTTACTTCATGGTTTATGACGAATCGGGGATGCCCATTCGGCGGGTGGACGGGAGTATCGAAGCTGGGTTTCAGCGCGCGGCGTGGGATTTGAGATATCCCGTGGTGGCGCTGCCGCAGCATCAGGATGAAGAGGAAGATTTTCCGCCGGCTTCGACGAAAGGAATTTTGGTGTTGCCGGGAGCGTATTCGGTGCGAGCCTTCCAGGAGAGGGATGGAGCGGTAACAGAGCTGGGTGGGACGCAGAATTTCAAAGTGGTGACGGATGGCCAGGGCGCGATGAATGCAGAGGATTTGGAGGCGCGGGAGGAGTTTCATCGCAAGGTGGCTAGACTTTACAGGGCGGTTTCGGGCGCTACGCGAACAACTCACGAGGTGGAGGATCGATTGAAACTAATTCGCGAGGCTTTGAAGGAAACGCCGGCAGCGGAAAAGCAGTTGGACGCGCCGGCGGATGCGATCGAGCAGAAAAATCGCTTGATCGAGCGTGCGCTCAGCGGCGATCCGGAAATGAAAAAGCGGAATGAACCGGTGGCGTCGTCGATCAACGACCGGGTCGAGGCCATTATGGAGGGCGAAAGATTTTCGCTGGCGAAGCCGACGCAGAGTCATGTTGAGGATTACAACGTCGCGGCGGCGGAGTTTGCGGAGCAGCTTGGCAAACTTCACACGCTGGTTGAGGTTGACTTGCTGAAGTTGGAGAAAGATATGGAGGCTGCGGGCGCGCCGTGGACGCCGGGGAGGGTTCCGGAGTGGAGCGAAAAATAGCGCGTGCGTTCGTGGCGCTGCAGGCGAGAGCAGATTCTTCGCTTCGCTCAGAATGACAAGCTTAATTTTAGAATGACAAGTTTGTTTTTTAGAGTGACAAGTTCAATTTTAGAATGGCAAATTTGTTTTTAGAATGACAAGCTTAATTTTAGAATGACAAGTAGTTTTCGAATGACAGACACTTACGGGAATTGCAATGGCGGATTTTTTCTTGCTTGTGCAAGTCGCTTGGTTTTTTCTCGGGCAGCTGTGGTAAACTCGCCGCCGACTGGTGCTTCGCGTTGTGGGGCGTGGCAACAGCCGTGGGGAAATCGTCCGCGTCGCTTCGTGTTGGGAGGACTGGGGAATGGGCCTCGCGTTAATGGCTGTGATCTGGCTGATCACACTGGCCAGCACTTACTTTTTTGTGGCTAAAACCTGGTGGTTGCCCGTGGGGGCGGCCGAAGCAGCACACTTCATTGACGGACAACTTGCTCTCACTTTTGTGCTGATGGGAATTGTTTTTCTGGCGGCACAACTCTCCCTGGGGTATATCGCGTGGCGATACAGAGAGCAACCTTCGTCGCCGCCGGTGCTATATTCGCACGGCAACGTCAGGCTTGAAGTCATTTGGACTGTGCTCACTACGATTCTGTTCATTGGATTGAATCTGATGGGCAGCCGGGTGTGGGCGAGCCAGCGATTTGATCAAGCGGGGCCGGGAGCGGTGCAGGTTGAAGTGACCGGGATGCAGTTTGCCTGGTACTTCCGGTATCCGGGGCCGGATGGTAAGTATGGGGCGACGAACCCGAAGCTGATGGATCCATCGGCGGGCGGCGAAGCAGCGGTGGGTCTCGACACATCTGATCCGGCTGCCAAGGATGATGTGGTGACGGGCACGATGTATTTGCCGGTGGACCGCGAGGTAGATGTGAGTTTGCGGGCAGTGGATGTGATCCACAGTTTCTTTGTGCCTTCGCTGCGCTTTAAACAGGATGCGGTTCCGGGATTGAATATTCACATGCACTTCAAGCCGACGGCGATCGGAGAGTATGAGATCGCGTGCGCCGAATTGTGCGGCTTGGGACACTACAAGATGCACGGGATGGTTCACGTGGTCAGCCAGGAAGAGTACGCCAAGTGGCTGGCGGCACGGGAGGCGGAGAAACAATAAAATGGCGACTGCGGCTACGGTTCATTCGCATGCTCCTCAGGGCTTTATTCGGAAATATATTTTCAGCCTGGATCACAAAGTCATCGGCATTCAGTATTTCTTTCTGGCGCTCACGGCAGTGTGGGTAGGGATGTTCCTGTCGCTGCTGATGCGGCTGCATCTGGTCTGGCCGAATGCTGTGCTGCCGCTGGTGGGTGAGATCAAGCCGGAGACGTATCTCAGCCTGCTGACCATGCACGGAACGATCATGGTGTTCTTCGTGCTGACGACGGCGCCGCAGGGCGGGTTCGGAAATTATTTTCTGCCGATTCAGATTGGTGCGCCGGATATGGCGTTTCCAGTCCTGAACATGCTTTCGTTCTGGACGACGTTCGTGGCGTTCGTGGTGATGATCTGCGCGTTTTTTGTGACTGGCGGGGCACCGCTGCACGGGTGGACAGGATATGCGCCGCTGAGCGCGCTGCCATCGGCGGGGCCGGGCGAGGGATTGGGCGCGGATTTGTGGATTACGAGTATTGCGATTTTCTGTATTGCCTCGCTGATGGGCGCTTTGAATTTTCTGACGACCACGCTCGATATGCGGGCCAAGGGCATGACCATGATGCGCATGCCGCTGACGGTTTGGTCGTGGTTCATCACGGCGATTCTTGGGCTGCTGGCGTTCGGAGTGCTGCTTTCGGCGGGAATTCTGTTGCTGATGGACCGGAATATGGGTACGAGTTTTTATGTGCCGCTGGTGGTAGTGAACGGGCAGATCATGGGGCACAAGGGCGGGTCGCCGCTGCTGTGGCAGCATCTGTTCTGGTTCTTCGGGCATCCCGAGGTTTACATTGCGATTCTGCCGGGCATGGGCGTGGCCTCGCAGGTCCTCTCGACGTTTTCGCGGAAGCCGATCTTCGGATATAAGGCGATGGTTTACGCCATGCTGGCCATCGGATTTTTCGGATTCATGGTGTGGGGCCACCACATGTTCATGAGCGGCATGAGCCCGTATTCGGCGTTTGCTTTTTCGCTCCTGACGATGTGCATTGGCGTGCCCTCGGCGATCAAGACTTTTAACTGGCTGGGCACGATGTGGAAAGGGCATATTCGATTTCAGACGCCGATGCTGTATGCCATCGGGTTCGTTTCCCTATTTGTTTCGGGCGGATTGAGTGGGCCGTTCCTGGCGCAGCCGGTGCTCGATATTCAGTTGCATGACACTTATTTTGTGGTCGGACAC